>JBIKOJ010000247.1:0-6876 GCA_044358135.1 Acetobacteraceae bacterium
CTGCGCCTCGGCCAGGGCGTGTTCCTGCACGAAGGCCATCTGGGTGAGGCGGTAGCGCGCATCGGGGTGGCGCTGCATCAGATCGGCGATGAAGGCGTCCGCCTCCCGATCGACGGGTGGCAGGGCATGCTGGGCAGGCAGGGTGCTGGGCACCGAGCCGGGCGCGCGCACGGGGGTACCGGCCACGCGCTGGATGAACTGGGCGATGAGGTCGCGTTCCTCGTTGGTCATCTTGATCCCTGTGAGGTTCCGGTTGCGGTCGAACCTACGTGGGATGTGGCCCGCGGCCGGGGGCGGTTCAAGTTACATCCTGCTCATCGCGGGCTCATGATGCCGGGCGCGCTTCTCTTTGCTGCGCTGCGGCACTAGTGTGCGGCCGATTCCATCCCGCAGGCGGACGATGACGCGATCTTCCTTGAGTTTTCAGGACCTTATCCTGAAGCTGCACGACTTCTGGGCCAGGCAGGGCTGCGTGATCCTGCAGCCCTACGATGTGGAGATGGGGGCCGGGACATTTCATCCGGCCACCACGCTGCGCGCGCTGGGGCGCAAGCCTTGGGCCGCGGCCTATGTGCAGCCCAGCCGGCGCCCTTCGGACGGGCGCTATGGCGAGAACCCGAACCGGCTGCAGCACTACTACCAGTACCAGGTGATCATGAAGCCCTCGCCGGCCGACGCGCAGGCGCTGCTGCTGGAAAGCTACCGCGAGATCGGGCTGGACCCGAAGCTGCACGATTTCCGCTTCGTGGAGGATGACTGGGAAAGCCCGACGCTGGGCGCCTGGGGCCTGGGCTGGGAAGTGTGGTGCGACGGCATGGAGGTGGGGCAGTTCACCTATTTCCAACAGGTCGGCGGCATTCCGGTGGACCTGCCCAGCTTCGAGATGACCTACGGGCTGGAACGCCTGGCGATGTACGTGCAGGACGTGGAACGGGTGTACGACCTGGATTTCAACGGTCGCGGCGTAAAGTACGGCGACGTGTTCCTGCGGGCGGAGAAGGAATACAGCGCCCACAACTTCGAACATGCCGACACGGCGATGCTGGGACGCCACTTCGAGGATGCGGAACGCGAATGCGCCGCGCTGCTGGGCGAGAAGCTGGCGTTGCCGGCCTACGACCAGTGCATCAAGGCAAGCCACCTGTTCAACCTGCTGGATGCCCGCGGCGTGATCAGCGTGGCGGAACGGGCCAGCTATATCGGCCGGGTGCGGACCCTGGCGAAGGGCTGCTGCGAGGCGTGGCTGGCCGGGGAGCAGGCGGCCTGAGGTCGAATTGGCATGACGCGGCACCGCCGGAGGCGTATTCTACCGTGCGGATGGAGAATTCTACCATGGGCTCCCAGCTGAACATCAAGAGCGACGATGCCTATGCGCTGGCCTCCCGGCTGTCGGAACTGACAGGCGAGAGCCTGACAACCGCGGTGACGACGGCCCTGCGGGAGCGGCTGGAGCGCGAGGAGCGGCTACGCGTGGCCGCCGAGGCGGAGCGCCAGGCGCTGATCGCCGAGGTGCTTGCGTTGGGGCATGAGCTTCGGCGCCACGTGGAGCCGGGGACATCGAGCTCCGACCATGATGATGTTTATGGCGCGGACGGAATGCCGCAGTGATCGTCGATGCATCCGCCATCCTGGCCATCGCCCTGGTCGAACCCGAGGCGCCGCGCATGCTGGATGCGATCACCCGCGCCCAGCGGCCCCGCATTCCGGCGCCGACCTGGGTCGAGGCTGCGATGGTGATCGATCGAAGGGGCGATCCGGAGGCGGACCGGATCTTCCGGCTGATTGCCGAAAAGGTGCGCCTGGAGGTTTGCCCGATGAACGCGGCCCATGCGCAGGAGGCCCGCCGGGCCTGGGCCTCCTACGGCCGGGCACGGCACCGGGCCCGGCTGAATTTCGGCGACTGCATGGTCTATGCGGTCGCCAAGGTCGAGGGTGAACGGCTGCTCTTCAAGGGCGACGATTTCATCCACACCGACATCGAACCCGCGCTGAAGGACTGACACTTTGCCTGAGCTTTTCATCGAGCTGTTCAGCGAGGAAATCCCCGCGCGCATGCAGGCGCGGGCGGCCGACGATCTCTGCCGGTTGCTGACCGAGGCCTTGGCGCCACTGTCGCCCACGGATGTGCAGGGCTTCTACGGCGCGCGCCGGATCGCGGCGGTGGCCACGGTGGCCGCCGGCGTGGCGGAGAGCCGCAGCGTGGAACGCGGGCCGCGGCGCAGTGCCCCGGAACAGGCGCTGGCCGGGTTCCTGCGCAAGTTCAATGCGCCGCGCGAGGACCTGCGTGAGGAGGGCGAGTTCTGGGTGCTGGAGCGCGTGGTGCCGGGCGTGGAGGCGGCCGGGCTGGTCGCCTCCGTGATGCCGGGCCTGCTGCGGCGCTTCCCCTGGCCGAAATCGATGCGCTGGGGGGGCACCAGCGGCTTCACCTGGGTGCGGCCGCTGCGGCGGATCACCTGCGTGCTGGATGGCGCGGTGGTCGCGTTCGACCTGCGCGATGGCGCGGATGACGGGCATGGCCTGGTCTCCGGCAACGAGACCGAGGGCCATCGCTTCCATGCGCCGGGCGCCTTCACCGTCACCTCCTGCGCGCAATGGGCCGAGGCGTTGATGGCCCGGCAGGTGGTGGTGCAGGCCCCCGAGCGGAAGCGCATGATCGCCGAGGGCCTCGCCGGTCTGGCCGCCACGCGCGGGCTGGCGGTGCTGGAAGATCAGGGGCTGCTGGACGAAGTGGCCGGCCTGGTGGAATGGCCGGTGCCGCTGATCGGGGCGATCGATCCCGCCTACATGGACCTGCCGCCGGAGGTGATGCAGGTCTCCATGCGGGTGAACCAGCGCTACTTCGCGCTGCGCGACGCTTTCGGCCGGGCAGCACCGTTCTTTGCCTTCGTGGCCAATATCGAAGCCGGTGACGGCGGCCGCGCCATCATCGCGGGCAACGAGCGCGTGCTGCGCGCCCGCTTCGCCGATGCGCGGCATTTCTGGGACCTGGATCGGCACGCGACGCTGGCGAGCCGGGTGGCGGCGCTGGAGGGGATCACCTTCCACGCCAAGCTCGGCACGCAGGGCGCGCGGGTGAAGCGGCTGGTCGCACTGGCCGGCAAGCTGGCGCCGCTGGTGGGCGCCGACGTGGCGCTCGCCGAACGCGCGGCACTTCTGGCCAAGGCGGACCTCACCACCGGCATGGTGGGCGAGTTTCCGGAACTGCAGGGCGTGATGGGCGGCTACTACGCCGTGCACGACGGCGAGAACCCGGCCGTGGCGGCGGCGGTGCGCGACCATTATCTGCCGAAGGGCCCGGGCGACGGGCTGCCGGAGAACCCGGTGGGCGTGGCGGTGGCGCTGGCAGACAAGCTGGACCAGATCGTCTCGTTCTTCGCGGTGGGCGAGAAGCCGACCGGCTCGGGCGACCCGTTCGCGCTGCGGCGCGCGGCGCTGGGCATCATTCGCATCCTGCGCGAGGGCGGCATCCGGCTGGGGCTGCGCGACGCCGCGGGCTGGGCGGCGGGCGAGGCGAATGCCGCGGCGGTGCCGGACGTGCTGGACTTCCTGCTCGACCGCCTCCGCGTCCAACTCCGCGCCGACGGCGCCCGGCACGACGTGCTGAACGCGGTGCTCGGCGCCGGCGCGGATGACGACATCGTGCGCCTGCTGGCGCGCACCGCGGCGGTCAGCGACTTCCTGGGCACCGAGGCCGGCGCCAACCTGCTCGCCGCCTCGCGCCGCGCCGCCAACATCCTGCGCATCGAGACCAAGAAGGACGGGCGGGAGTTTGATGGCGCGATCAACTCCGACCTGCTGGAGGAAGCCGCCGAGCGCGACCTGGCCCTGGCCATCGGGCAGGTGGGGCCGGAGGTTGCCGCCGCGATCGGCCACGAAAGATTCACCGATGCCATGGCATCCCTCGCCGCGCTGCGCGGGCCGGTGGATCAATTCTTCGAGATGATCCTGGTCAACGCCGCACGTTCGGAATTGCGCCAGAATCGTCTGCGATTGCTGTTCCATCTGCGGGCCGCCATGAACATGGCGGCCGATTTCTCACGCATCGAGGGCTGATCTTCATGAGCCAGACCATCTCCAAGTGGGTGTACAGCTTCGGCGCCGGGGCCAATGAAGGCACCGTCGACATGCGCAACCTGCTGGGCGGCAAGGGCGCCAACCTGACGGAGATGGCCCGCATCGGCCTGCCGGTACCGCCGGGCTTCACCATCACCACCGAGGTGTGCACGGCCTTCTACGACAACGACCGGCAATACCCCGCCGAGCTGCGCGACCAGGTGCGCGCCGCGCTGGCCAAGGTGGAACAGGCGGTGGGGCTGGAATTCGGCTCGCAATCCAACCCGCTGCTGGTCTCCGTCCGTTCCGGCGCGCGGGTTTCCATGCCGGGCATGATGGATACCGTGCTGAACCTCGGCCTCAATGATGCCTCGGTGCAGGGGCTCGCGGCCCTCTCGGGCGATGCCCGCTTCGCCTGGGACAGCTACCGCCGCTTCATCCAGATGTATGGCGGCGTGGTGCTGGGCGTGGAGCATCACCGCTTCGAGGAAGTGATCGACCACATCAAGGGCGAGAAATACGTCACCGAAGACACCGCCCTCACCGCCGAGGACTGGCAGAAGGTGGTCTCCGGCTACCTCGAACTCGTGGAGCAGGAAACCGGCAAGCCCTTCCCGCAAGACCCCGAAGACCAGCTTTGGGGCGCCATCGGTGCGGTGTTCGGCAGCTGGATGAACCCGCGCGCCAACACCTATCGCCGGCTGCACGACATCCCGGCCAGCTGGGGCACGGCGGTGAACGTGCAGGCCATGGTGTTCGGCAACATGGGCGATGATTGCGCCACCGGCGTGTGCTTCACGCGCGATCCCTCCACCGGCGAGAACATCTTTTACGGCGAATACCTGGTGAACGCGCAGGGCGAGGACGTGGTGGCCGGCACCCGCACGCCGCAGCCGATGAGCGAGGGGCGGTCCAAGCCGGGCGAAGTCTCCATGGAGAAGGCCATGCCGCAGGCCTACGCCGAGCTGATGGCCGTTCGCGCCACGCTGGAGCGCCACTACAAGGACATGCAGGACATCGAATTCACCGTCCAGCGCAACAAGCTCTACATGCTGCAAACCCGCAACGGCAAGCGCACCGCGCCGGCCAGCCTGCGCATCGCCGTGGAGATGGCGCAGGAAGGGCTGATCGACCGCAAGGAGGCGATCCTGCGCGTCAACCCGGCCAGCCTGGACCAGCTGCTGCACCCGATGATCGACCCCAACGCCAAGCGCAACGCCCTGGCCAAGGGCCTGCCCGCCAGCCCCGGTGCTGCCTGCGGCGCAGTGTGCTTCAGCGCCGACGAGGCGGAAATGCGCGCACAGAAGGGCGAGGCCGTCATTCTCGTGCGCATTGAAACCTCGCCCGAGGACATCCACGGCATGCACGCCGCCCGCGGCATCCTCACCACCCGCGGCGGCATGACCAGCCACGCCGCCGTGGTGGCGCGCGGCATGGGCCGCCCCTGCGTGGCCGGCTGCGGCGGTATCGCGGTGGATTACGGCGCCCAGGTGCTGATGGCCGGCGGCAAGGTGGTGCGCGCCGGCGATACCATCACGCTCGATGGCACCACCGGCGAGGTCTTCGTCGGCGCCGTGGCCATGATCGAGCCACAGATGTCCGGCGAGTTCGGCACGCTGATGCAGTGGGCCGACGAAGCCCGCCGCCTCAAGGTCCGCACCAACGCCGAAACCCCGCTGGATGCCGACACCGCCCGCCGCTTCGGCGCCGAGGGCATCGGCCTGTGCCGCACCGAGCACATGTTCTTCGACCCCGAGCGCATCGGCGCCGTGCGCCAGATGATCGTCGCCCACGACACCGCCGGCCGCGAAGCCGCCCTGTCCAAGCTGCTGCCGTTCCAGCGCCGCGACTTCGCCGAGCTGTTCCGCATCATGGTCGGGCTACCGGTCACGATCCGCCTGCTCGATCCGCCGCTGCACGAATTCCTGCCCCATGCCGAGGCGGAGATCGCCGAAGTCGCCGCCGCGCTCGGCGCCGACCTGGCCACCATGCGCCAGCGCGTGAGCGAGCTGTCCGAAGCCAACCCCATGCTCGGCCATCGCGGTTGCCGCCTGGGCATCACCTACCCCGAAATCTACAAGATGCAGGCCCGCGCCATCTTCGAAGGCGCCATCGAAGTGGTCCGCGAAGGCGGTGCCGCACCGGTGCCGGAAATTATGATCCCGCTGGTCGGCACCCGCCGCGAGCTGGAGATCACCCGCGCCCAGGTGGAAGAAGTGGCCGCGCAGGTGTTCGCCGAGGCCGGCATCACCATCGAATACAGCGTCGGCACCATGATCGAGCTGCCGCGTGCCTGCGTCACCGCGGACAAGATCGCCGAAGTGGCGGATTTCTTCAGCTTCGGCACCAACGACCTCACCCAAACCACCTTCGGCCTGTCGCGCGACGACGCCGGCAAGTTCCTGCCCACCTACGTGGAACAGGGCATCGTGCCGAAAGACCCCTTCGTCTCGCTGGATATCGAAGGCGTCGGTGCCCTGATCCGAATGGCCGCCGAACGCGGGCGCGGCACCAAGCCCGGCCTGAAACTGGGCATCTGCGGCGAACACGGCGGCGACCCCGCCTCGATCGCCTTCTGCGAACAGGCCGGCCTCGACTACGTCTCCTGCAGCCCCTACCGCGTGCCGGTCGCCCGCCTCGCGGCCGCGCAAGCCGCCCTCGGCGCGGGCGGAGACCGCACGGCTTAAGGGAAGGAAGGCCAGGGCTCTGCCCTGGACCCGCCAGGGACCTGAGGTCCCTGGACCCACATGAGGTCCGCCTTCGGCGGGAGGGGCCGACCGGGTCTGTGTCGCGCGCCGAGCCGGCCCCTCCCGCCGAAGGCGG
>JBIKOJ010000250.1:0-6841 GCA_044358135.1 Acetobacteraceae bacterium
AACAGGTCGCTACCATCGATCTGCGAGGCCGATCGAAGGCATGGAAACCTGTCACCCATGTCTCCGAACACCTGTAACCCTTGTCTCCGGTCTGTACACGGGGGGAGCCGGAGGGGGGTGTCACGTCACCAGCCACGCAAAGAAAAGCAAGCCCTTCTTTTTCTGAAGAAAAAGAAGCAAAAAGACTTTCCCACCAGATACGGAGAGTCCAGGATCAATCCGTGTAGGGCGGGTCGCGAAGCGGACCCGCCATCTTTTTCTACTCCCTTGCCTTGCTTCTCAGTGCCTCTGTGTCTCTGTGTTGAATCTTCTTCTTGTTTGCTTTCTTCCCCTACCGCACCTTATCCCATGTCGATCGTCCAACCTGCCTTGCGGAACACACCCCGAACGACATCCGGCCCCCACCATTCCATGCCAAACGAAAAAGAACACGAAACGACGCTACCCCCCCAGCACCGCCCGCGTCCGCCCCAAAGCCTCCACCGTCCCCCCGGTCGGCCAGAACTCCAGCCCCACCGCCCCCGCATACCCCACCTCCCGCAGCCCCCGCATCCGCGCCCCCCACTCCACGGTCCCACTCCCCGGCTCGTGCCGCCCGTTCACATCGGCCACATGCACATGCCCCACCAGGTGCCCGCGCCCCGCCAGCACCACCTCCTGCCGCTCCCCCATCATCGCCGAGTGGTAGATGTCATACAGCAGCCCCACCCCAGGGCTGCCCACCGCCTCCACGATGTCCAGCCCCTCCGTCGTGGAGTGCACGAAATACCCCACATGGTCGCGGGCGATGTTCAACGGCTCCAGCAGCAGCCGAACCCCCGCCGCCTCGGCCAACGGCGCCGCCGCCCGAAGCGCCGCCACCACCGCATCACGCTGCACCCCCCGCGGAACCCCTGCCAGCTCATCCCCAGACAGCACGATCAACGAAGGCGCCCCCAACCGCTGCGCCACCGCCAAACTCTCCCGCACCCCCGCCAACCATTCCCCATGAACAACCGGGTCCACGATCGGCAGCCTGGGCTCCACGCAAAACCCGCTCAGCGCCAACCCGGTCTCCCCCAGCACCCGCTCGATCGCGCCAAGGTCCTTGTCCCGCCAAAGCCAGAACTCCACCGCCTCCAGCCCCGCCGCCGCACAGGCCCGCATCCGCGAAACCACGTCGCCATGCTCACGCAGGAACAAACTCTCCACACACCCAGACAACCGCATGCGCGCCTCCCAATCTCCAGGAAAAGCCCTCTCCCCTTGGGGGAGAGGGTGGGGTGAGGGGTAAGCCGCGCGCCCAGCGCCAGCCACCAAGCACCGCCCTGATCCCCCACCATGCCAAGGGAAACCATTCGTGTCTTGATGCCCGACCCCGCCCCGCCATCTCCTCCCACAACCCCACGGGAGGCACGCGCATGACCATCTACTCGGGCCCGGTCTTCGACATGGCCGCCCAGCAATTCCACCGCATCGCCGACCACCTGGACATCCCGGCCGACGAACGCCCCCGCCTCCTCTTCCCCAAACGCGCCATCGCCGTGTCCTGCCCCATCCATCGCGACGACGGCACCACCGCCGTCTACATGGGCTACCGCGTCCAGCACCACCTCACCCTCGGCCCCACCAAGGGCGGCACCCGCTACGCCCCCAACCTGGACATGGGCGAGGTCGCCGCCCTGGCCGTCTGGATGAGCTGGAAATGTGCGCTGGCCGGCCTCCCCTATGGCGGCGCCAAGGGCGGCGTCGCCATCGACCCCCGCGCCGTCTCCGCCACCGAACTGGAAAACGTCTCCCGCCGCTACATGCAGGAGATGATCCCCTTCGTCGGCCCGCACGTCGATGTCATGGCGCCAGACATGGGCACCAACGAACAGGTCATGGCCTGGTTCATGGACACCTACTCGATGTACCAGGGCCGCACGGTCACAGAGATCGTCACCGGCAAGCCCGTCGCCTCCGGCGGCACCGAAGGCCGCCGCGAAGCCACCGGCCGCGGCGTCGTCTTCCTGGCCGAACGCGCCCTGGAATCCCGCCAGATCCCCATCCAGGGCGCCACCGCCATCGTCCAGGGCTTCGGCAACGTGGGCTCCCACGCCGCCCTCACGCTGCACGAACGCGGCGCCCGCGTCATCGGCGTCAGCGACCACACCGCCTGCTACCTCGATCGCCGCGGCCTCGATGTGAACGCCCTGCTCGCCCACGTCGCCCAGAACGGCGCCCTGGCCGGTTTCTCCACCGAACTCCTGTCAGACCCCGCCGACCTCCTGGCCACGGAATGCGACATCGCCATCCCCGCCGCCCTGGAACGCGTCATCGATGCCCCGATGGCCGAACGCCTCCGCTGCCGCGTCCTCGCCGAAGGCGCCAACGGCCCCACCACGCCCGAAGCCGACACCATCCTCGCCCAGCGCCCCGATATCTTCGTGGTCCCCGATATCCTCTGCAACGCCGGCGGCGTCATCGTCAGCTATTTCGAATGGGTCCAGGACCTGCAGCAATTCTTCTGGACCGAAGGCGAGGTCCGCACCCGCCTCAACCAGGTCCTCGAACGCAGCTTCACCCAGGTCATGTCCCGCGCCACCCGCGACAACATCGACACCCGCACCGCCGCCCAAGCCATCGGCATCGAAAAAGTCCGCAACGCCAAAAAAGTCCGCGGCCTGTTCCCCTGACCTCATCAACGCGACAAAGAAAGTAAGACCTTCTTTTTCTGAAGAAAAAGAAGCAAAAAGACTTTCAAAACACGCACTCCACCACCCTGACCAAACCGAATCACAAAGCGGTTCCGCCATCTTCCTTGCTCTCCCTTGCCTTTCTCCTCTGTGCCTCCGTGTCTCTGTGGCCCCTTTCTTACTTCTCTCCCCTCTGCGAAGCAGGGGGGAGCCGGAGGGGGGCTCTTGCGATGCCAACCCCACACCCCCACCCCAAAAAAAACCCTCACCCCCCTTGCCACCGCCCTAACTGTTAGTTATATATCTAATCATGTTCCAGCTCTCCCTCCTCCTCACCGGCCTGATCCAGGGCCTGCGCCGCGTCATCGCGCGCGCAGCCCCTGTCGTCAGCGCGCCCGCACGCCCGATCTGGGCCGGGCCCGAGCTCCGCTGGATCATGGCCCCCCATGGCGATCTCCCCCTGCTGCCCGGCCCCGTCTGGACCCTCCTTTGGTTCCGCCTCGAACGCATCGGCAACCGCCTCACCCGGCTGTACGAACGCTGGCAGCAAGGCACCCTCCCCAGCCCCCGCCCGAAAACCACCCGCCCGAAATCCGCCCAGAAACCCACCCCGCCCCAGATCCCGGAATTCCCCGTCGCCCCCGGCATGCCCCTCGTCGATGCCCCCACCCGCCTCCCCCGCGGCCACGGCTGGGTCACCAGGCGCATCCCCGAAGCGGGCCCCAGCGCCGGCGCGCTCCACGATCTCCTGCAACAGGCCGATACCCGAACCTTCATCGAAGCCGCCCCCCAGGCCGCCCGCCTCCTGCGCCCGCTCTGCCACGCCCTCGGCGTCGACCAGCCCGCCTGGCTCCAGCTCCCCCCGCGCCCGCGCGCCCCGCGCAAGCCCCGGCCCCCCAAGCCGCGCCGCCTGAAACTCACCGACCCGATCCTGAAGCTGCGCCCCTACGAGATCGCCGCCGCCCGCTACTTCCTCAAAAAATACGGCCGCGACTGACCAGGCAAACGCACGTCCTAAATGTTCCGTTATCAAAATAAAACGCGACCCACCCCCCCGGAGTAGCCAAACCGCCGCCAATGTGGATAACTCCGCCCCCAATACCGCCCCCCACCTTCGCCACAGGGGGCGCGACGGGAGCGAGACTGCGATGACCACCACCTGGACCCCCGACTCCTGGCGCCAGCGCCCGATCAAGCAGGTCCCCGCCTACCCCGACCAGGCAGCACTCCAGGCGATGGAAGCCAAGCTCCACCGCTACCCCCCGCTCGTCTTCGCCGGCGAAGCCCGCAACCTCAAGTCGGCCCTGGCCCGCGTCGCCAACGGCGAGGCCTTCGTGCTGCAAGGCGGCGACTGCGCCGAATCCTTCGGCGACTTCACCGCCAACATCATCCGCGACACCTTCCGCGTCATCCTGCAGATGGCCGTCGTCCTCACCTTCGGCGCCGGCGTGCCCGTGGTGAAGATGGGCCGCATGGCCGGCCAGTTCGCCAAGCCGCGCAGCAGCGACAACGAAACCATCGGCGACACCACCCTGCCCAGCTATCGCGGCGACATCATCAACGGCCCCGAGTTCACGTCCGGCGCCCGCATCCCCGACCCCGCCCGCATGGAAACCGGCTACTTCCAGTCCGCCGGCACCCTCAACCTCCTGCGCGCCTTCGCCACCGGCGGCTATGCCGACCTGCACGAAGTCCACCGCTGGAACCTCGATTTCGCCGCCCGCTCCCCGCTCGCCGAGCGCTACCAGCAACTCGCCGGCCGCATCGACGAAACCCTCGCCTTCATGTCCGCCTGCGGCATGACCTCGGCCAGCATCCCACAGATCCGCGAGACCGATTTCTACACCAGCCACGAGGCCCTGCTGCTGCCCTACGAACAGGCCCTCACCCGCATCGATTCCACCTCCGGCGACTGGTATGCCTGCTCCGCCCACTTCCTCTGGATCGGCGACCGCACCCGCCAGCCCGACGGCGCCCACGTGGAATTCCTCCGCGGCGTGAAGAACCCCCTCGGCCTCAAGGTCGGCCCCACCACCACGGTGGACGACCTGCTGCGCCTGATCGACACCCTCAACCCCGCCAACGAAGCCGGCCGCCTCACCCTCATCAGCCGCATGGGCGCCGAGAAGGTCGAAAGCCTCCTGCCCCCCCTCGTCCGCGCCGTGAAGCGCGCCGGCAAGAAAGTCGTCTGGCTCTGCGACCCCATGCACGGCAACACCATCTCGACGGCCGACAAGGTGAAGACCCGCAACTTCGAATCCATCCTCCAGGAAGTCCGCGGCTTCTTCGATGTCCACGCCGCCGAAGGCACCTGGGCCGGCGGCGTCCACGTGGAAATGACCGGCCGCGAAGTCACCGAATGCATCGGCGGCGCCCACCAGCTCACCGCCGCCGACCTCGGCGGCGCCTACGAGACCTTCTGCGACCCCCGCCTCAACGCCAGCCAGTCCCTGGAGCTGTCCTTCCTCGTCGCCGAGGAGCTGAAGGAACGCCGCGCCCAGCCCGCCCTGCAGCCCATCGCCGCCCAGTAAGATGACCGAAGGCGACCTGGCGCGCGAGATCGCCGGCCGAACCGACGTCTATTTCAACCGCACCCGCGCCGTGGTGGAACGCTTCGGCGACAAGCGCGTCACCTACGCCATCTTCCTCCGCCGCCCCGTCATCTCCGCCCCGCGCCTGATGCTGGATTGGCTGGCGGAGGTGGCGACGGAACGCGGCACCACCTTCGACATCGACGTCACCCACCCCGAAGGCACCTGGACCGGCGCCGGCGAGCCGCTCGCCTACATCACGGGCGGCTTCGCCAAGCTGGCAGACCTGGAGACCATCCTGCTCCAGAAGCTCGGCCCCGCCTGCGTCGCCGCCCACAACGCCTACCAGATGGCCCTCGCCCTGCCCGAAGTCGGCTTCCTCGCCATGGATGCCCGCCACTGCGCCGGCGCCGAGATGCAGCAGATGATGGCCTACGCCGCCTCCGTCGGCAGCCGCGCCGCCCAGGCGGAAGGGGCGAAGGGCTTCATTGGCAACGCCAACGACTTCACCGCCCATTGGTTCGGCAATGCCGCCGGCCGCGGCACCATGCCGCACGCCCTGATCGGCTACGCCGGCAGCACCGTCCGCGCCGCCGAGATGTTCCGCGAAACCTTCCCCGAAGAAATGCTCACCGTCCTGGTCGATTACTTCGGCCGCGAGATCACCGACGGCCTGGCCGTCTGCCGCCGCTTCCCCGAGCTCGCCGCCGCCGGCCAGCTCGCCCTGCGCCTCGACACTCACGGCGGCCGCTTCCTCGAAGGCCTGGACCCCGCCGAAAGCTACGCCGTCCTGGAACGCCACGCCCCCGGCGCCATCCGCCGCTACCGCAGCGAAACGGAGCTGCGCTACCTCGTCGGCACCGGCGTCTCGGCGGCTGCCGTCTGGCGCATGCGCGAAGCCCTGAACGAAGCCGGCTTCCCCGCCGTCCGCCTCGTCGCCTCCTCCGGCTTCGGCGTCGCCAAATGCCGTGTCATGTCCGATTGCCGCGCCCCGGTCGACGTGGTCGGCACCGGCAGCTTCATCCCGGACATCTGGAGCGAAACCTACGCCACCGCCGACATCGTGGAATACGACGGCACCCCCATGGTGAAAGTCGGCCGCGAATTCCTCCTCCGCCGCAACGGCGCCCGCCGCAAGGGTGCCTGAAGGAACTGGCATTGCAGCGAACGGATCACGTCCCTATAAGGGCGCCCTGCCGCACGGCCTGGAGAGGTGACAGAGTGGCCGATTGTGACGGTCTCGAAAACCGTTGTACGTGCAAGCGTACCGTGGGTTCGAATCCCACCCTCTCCGCCAACTGCCCTACGCGTCAGGCTCACCGCTGCGGGTCACGGAACGAAAAACCCCAGGTTTCTTAGGGCTTTTCCGAACCACCTGTTGACCGGCCATGAGCCAAAGGGACTGAAAGCCGCTCTCCGAAGTCCGATTCTCTCCGAAGCTGTTGACCTGGCTGATTTAGTACGAATTGCAGAAACTCTGCATCTTCAAAAGGTTGCAGGAGCCCCGTAGGGCGCCGGGTTCGAATAATACCAACCCTCACGGATCAGTACTGATGGACCCAGTCTCGCATTCCGATTGAAATGATGCGCCACGGCTGGTCGATGAGCTTGTTCCATGACTCGCAGCAGTCGGCGACGATGTTGTCGTAGGTG
>JBIKOJ010000251.1:0-6835 GCA_044358135.1 Acetobacteraceae bacterium
TGGAGAGACCCGGATGGCCCCTCCCCGCCGAAGGCGGAACTGATGTGGGTCCAGGGACCTCAGGTCCCTGGCGGGTCCAGGGCAGAGCCCTGGCCTTCCTTTCAACCCACCCAGCGCCCCTCGCCCTACCCCTTCTTCAGGTTCCAGTGCAGCGCGAACGGGCCGCGGACGATGTCGGTGAGGTTGGTTCGCGCGGCCATCGGGTAGAACCATTGCCCGGTCGGGATCACCGGCACTTGCTGGAAGGCGTAGGCCTGGAGTTCCTCGCAGACCTTTTTCTGCGCGGCACGGTCCGGCGAATCCAGCCAGGCATTGCGCAGCTCTTCCATTTTCGGGTCATCGGGCCAGCCGAACCAGGCGCCGTTGCCGTTGCCGCGGATCGGGAAGTGGCCGCCCGGGTCGATCACCGACATGCCGCCCCAGGAGGTGCAGAAGGCGTTCCAGCCACCCTTTTCCGGCGGCTCCCGGCTGGCGCGGCGCGCGACTAGGGTGGACCAGTCCATGGAGATGAACTCCACGTTCAGGCCGACCTTCACGAACACGTCGCGCACCACCTGGGTCATCTGCGCCAGGGCCGGCTGGTCGCTGGGTGACATCAGCACGATCTTCTCGCCCTTGTAGCCGCTCTCCTGCACCAGCCTGCGGGCGAGGGCGAGGTCGCGCTTGCCGGTGAGCACATCGAGACCGGCCTTGTTGGCCATCGGCCCGCCTTCGGTGAAGAAGCCGACGGGCACCTTGCCCAGCTCCTTCTGGTCGCCGATCACCGCATCGAGAAATTCCTGCTGGTCGATCGCCGGCAGGATCGCCTGCAGCAACTTGCGATTGTTGAACGGCGCGTGCAGGAAATTCGGGCGGATCACGCCGATCCAGCCGAACGGGTCGTTCACGAAGGAGCGCACGCCGGGGCTTTTGCCCAGCATCGGCACCAGGTCGATCGTGGGCACGTGCACCCAGTCGATCTCGCCGGCCCGCAGCGCGGAGGCCGCCGTGGCGCCATCGGGCATCACGACCTGCTCCACGCGGTCCACGAACACCCGCTTGCCGCCGGAGAACATGTTCGGCGCTTCGCTGCGCGGGATGTATTTCTCGTTCTTCACCCACACCGCCTTGGCGCCGGAGATCCATTCATCTCGCTTGAAGATGAACGGGCCGCTGCCGGTGGTTTCCGTGATCTGCCGGAACGGGTCGGTCTGCGCCACGCGCTCCGGCATGATGAAGCAGTAGCCGTGCCCAAGGGCGGAGAGCGTGTGCGCGAACGGCTTCTTGAGGTGCAGCGTGAAGGTGCGGTCGTCCACCACCTTCATCTCGTCCATCACCGCGCCCAGCGCCTGGCCCCAGGCCGCGCGCTTGGACCAGCGGCTGATGGAGGCGATGCAGTCCTGCGCCCGCACGCGCTCACCGTCATGGAAGAACAGCCCGTCGCGCAGCGTGATGGTGTAGGTGCGCTTGTCGTCCGACAGGGTGAAGCCGGAGGCCATCTGCGGATGCGGGTTCAGCCCCTCGTCCGATCCGAACAGCGTGTCGTACACCATGTAGCCGTGCACGTTGGCGACGGTGGCCGTGGTCCAGACCGGATCGATGCTGGCCAGGTTGGCCTCCGGCGCGATCTTCAGCACCTTCGCCGGTTGCGCGATCGAGGGCATCGGCAACGCCGCCGCTGCCGTGGCCGAAAGGAAAGTCCGCCGCTTCATACCCGCCTCCGCTGTGTTCCAGCCCCTATCCTGGGGCCGGCGCGGGGGGGCGGGTCAAGCGGCTTGAGTGGTCAGGCGGCGCGGGTGCTCAGCACCTGCCAGGCCTGGGCGAAGGCATCGGCCATCTGCTCCGCCGGCAGCGCGCCGGAGAACAGCAGGTAGCCGCCCATCAGGAAGCTCGGCACGCCGGAAATCCCGCCCTGCCGCGCCGCCGCATCGCCGCGCAGCACCACCTCGCGCCCCTCGTCCCCGGCATACATCGCCTCCAACGCCGCACGGTCCAGCCCCGCCGCCGCGGCCGTCTCGGTCAGCAACGCGACATCGCCGAGGTCCCCGCCATCGACGAAATACAGCTTGAACAGCGCCTCCAGCACCGCATCCTGCACCCCGTGCTGCCCGGCCAGCCAGATCGCCCGATGCGCATTCACCGTGTTCGGCGTGCGCGTCAGCCGGTCCAGATGGAATTCCAGCCCAATCCCCGCCGCCGTCTCCGTGATGCGCGCATCCATCGCCTGGGACTTCTCCCAGGAGCCGAACTTCTGGATGCGGTATTCCTTGCGGTCCCAGCCCTCCGCCGGCATGTCCGGGTTCAACTGGAACGGGTGCCAGGCCACGTCGAACCGCAGCCCCTTCTCCGCCAGCAGCGCCAGCGCGCGCTCCAGCTGCCGCTTGCCAATGTAGCACCACGGGCAGATGGCGTCGGAAATCACATCGATCCTGGGCGCAATGCTGCTGGACATGGTGCTGGCCTGACGGTTGTGGTGCCCCCACTATATCAGCACCGGCAACGCGGGAGCCACCAGATGTCGCAACAGTATCGAACCGCCCTGATCATCGGCACCGGCCCGGGCCTGTCCTCCTCCCTCGCCCGCCTCTTCGCGCGCCACGGCCTCGCCGTCGCCGTCGCCGCCCGCAACACGGAAAAGCTCGCCCCCCTGGCCGCCGAAACCGGCTGCTCCACCCACGCCTGCGACGCCGCCGACCCCGCCGCCGTGGAACGCCTCTTCACCGCAGTCGAAGCCCGCCACGGCGCGCCCGATGTCGTGGTCTACAACGCCTCCGCCCGCGCCCGCGGCCCGATCACCGGCCTGGACCCGGAAGCCGTGCGCCGCGCGCTGGAAATCTCCGCCTTCGGCGCCTTCCTCGCCGCCCAACAGGCCGCCCGCCGCATGCTGCCCACCGGCCTCGGCGCCATCCTGCTCACCGGCGCCACCGCCGGCGTGAAGGGCTTCGCCAACTCCTCCAGCTTCGCCATGGGCAAGTTCGCCCTGCGCGGCCTCGCGCAATCCCTCGCCCGCGAACTCGCCCCGCAGGGCGTGCACGTCGCCCACTTCGTCATCGACGGCAGTATTGGCCCCGGAGACACGCAACTCTCGCCGGATGCCATCGCGGAAACCTACTGGCACGTGATGCACCAGCACCGCTCGGCCTGGAGCTGGGAAGTGGAGGTGCGGCCGTTCGTGGAGAAGTGGTAGGAAGGAAGCGGTTCTTTTTTGAAAAAAAGAACCAAAAAACTTTTACCCGTTTGCAGCTCGCCCTAAAGCGAGTCCAAACGAATGAAGTCTTTTTTGCTTCTTTTTTCTTCAGAAAAAAGAAGACGCTTCCTTACATCGTCGCCCCAATCACCCAAGGCGCAAACTCCGCCGCCCCGAAATCAAACAACTCGCTCTTGCTCGGCTCACCCGAAGCCGTGCGCAGAAAAAGATCGAAAATCCGCGCCCCGCATTCGGCGATCGTCTCGTCGCCATCCGTCACGGTGCCGCAGTTGATATCCATGTCCTCTTCCATCCGCCGGAACATGGCCGAGTTCGTCGCCAGCTTCAGCGAAGGCGCCGGCTTGCACCCGAACACGCTGCCCCGCCCCGTAGTGAAGGCCACCAGGTTCGCCCCACCCGCCACCTGCCCGGTCGCGGCCACGGGGTCGTAGCCCGGCGTGTCCATGAAGATGAACCCCTTGCGTGTGGGCCATTCGGCGTAGCCCACCACCTCCACCAGGTTGGTGCTGCCCGCCTTGGCCATCGCGCCCATCGATTTCTCCAGGATCGTCGTCAGCCCCCCAGCCTTGTTCCCCGGCGAGGGATTGGAATCCATCTCCGCCCCCTCCCGCGCCGTATACGCCTCCCACCAGCGCATCAACCCCACCAGCTTCTCACCCACGGCCCGGTCCGGCGCCCGCCGCGTCAGCAGGTGCTCGGCGCCATAGGTCTCCGGCGTTTCCGACAGGATCACGCTGCCGCCATGCCGCACCAGCAGATCACTGGCCACCCCCAGCGCCGGGTTGGCGGAAACGCCGGAATACCCATCGCTGCCGCCACATTGCAGCGCCACGGTCAGCTCGCTCACCGGGCAGGGCACGCGCACCACGTTGTTCGCCTCGGCCAACACCTCGCGCACGAAGGCGATCGCGGCCTCCACCGTTTTCCGGCTGCCGCCCATCTCCTGGATGTCCATCCCGCGCATCCGCCCGGCCAGCTTCTGCTCCTGGATCATGCCCGCAAGCTGGTTCACCTCGCAGCCCAGCCCCAGCATCACCACATGCGAGAAATTCGGATGCCGCGCATACCCGCCCAGGGTCCGCCGCAGCAGCGCCAGCGGCTCGCCCTGCGCCATGCCGCAGCCTGTCTTGTGCGTCAGCGCCACCACGCCATCCACGTTCGGGAACTCCGCCAGCGGATTCTCCCCGGTCAGCGGATTCTTCCGGAACGCCATCGCCACCAGCTCGGCCACATGCGCCGAACAGTTCACGCTGGTCAGCAGCCCGATATAGTTCCGTGTCGCCACCCGCCCATCGGCCCGGCGAATGCCCATGAACGTCGCCGGCTCCGCCACGAACTCCGTCGGCTTCGCATCCACCCCGAACGCATAGTCGCGCGAGAAATCCCCCATGCCGAGGTTGTGCACATGCACATGCTGCCCCGGCGCCACATCCGTGGTGGCAAACCCGATGATCTGCCCATAGCGCCGCACCGCCTCGCCCTGCGCGATCGGCGCCACCGCCACCTTGTGCCCCGCCGGAATCCGCTGGCTCGCCACAACACCCGGCGCCACCTCGGTGCCCGGCAACAACGTGGCGCGCGCAATCACCACGGAATCAGTGTCGTGCAGACGAATCACAATGGGCGGGGCCATAGCAACCTCCAAGCAAGCGGTTCTTTTTTGAAAAAAAGAACCAAAAAACTTTTATTCGTTTGATGCGGACCTAACCGCATCAAACGAATAAAGTCTTTTTTGCTTCTTTTTTCTTCAGAAAAAAGAAGACTCTTCCTTAAGCAATGCCCTTGGCACCCTTGCGCGTCTCGGCGATGCAGGTCTTGGCGAAGCTCGCCATCATCCCGCTGTCGTTCATCAGCGTCACCAGCCGGAAGCCCCGCGCAATGCACCGCGCCGCATCGGCCGAACCGCCTGTGTGGATGCCGGCATAGATCCCGCGGCTCTGGCAGGCCTTCAGGATCTTGTCGTACGCCTTCAGGATCTCCGGCTCATCCCGGTCCAGCTTCGCCGGCAGCCCGTAGGACAGGCCCAGGTCGCTCGGCCCGACATAGATGCCCGCGATCCCTTCCACATCCAGGATAGCGTCGATGTTCTTCACCGCCTGCTTGGTCTCGATCATCGGAATGCACAGCGTCTCGGTATTCGCCGAGGCCTGGTAGGCCCCGCCCTCGCCATACATGCCGGCGCGGAACGCACCGTTGGAGCGGGCGCCGAGCGGCGGGTACTTGCAGTACTGCACCATCGCCTCGGCTTCTTTCTTCGTATTGATCATCGGGCAGATCACGCCCATCGCGCCGGCGTCCAGCACCTTGCCGATGATCCCCGGCTCGTTCCACGGCACCCGCACCAGCGGCGTCACCGGATGCGCCTGCATCGCCTGGAAGCACGCCAGCATGGAAAGGAAATCCTGCGCCCCGTGCTGCATGTCCACAGTCACGGAATCGAACCCGCTCTGCGCCATCACCTCGGCGGAGAAGCCAGAGGGAATGGCAAGCCACCCGTTGACCACCGCCTTGCCGGAGGCCCACAGTTTCGCAACTTTTGTCGGCATGAGGCCGTTTCTCCCGTGAATAGGTAACGGCACGCTAGGCCCGCCCCCGCCCCCCGGTCAAATAATCGGGTCACTTCGATCCGCTGGAATCCGCCATGCCCTACGCCGGCCCCGTCATCGATGCCCACCACCACCTGTGGGACCTCTCCCTGGGCGCACACCCCTGGATCGCCGGCACCGACCCGGCCATGGCCTCCCTCGGCAACCTCGATTTCCTCCGCCACGACTACCTGCCCGAACACTTCCTCGCCGATGTCGGGCAAACCAACCTCGCCGGCTCCGTCCACGTCGAAGCCGCCTGGGACCGCGCCCGCGACCCGGTGGAGGAAACGCGCTGGCTCATGTCCCTCCCCCGCCACCGCCGCGTCGCCCACCGCCTGGTCGCCTACGTCGCCCTCGAAGACCCCGCGGTGGAAGACCAGCTCGCCGCCCACCGTGCCGCCGGCCCCGTCGTCGGCGTCCGCGAAACCATCCGCTGGCACCCCGACCCCGCCAAGCGCTGGACCGAAGCCGGCATCCTCGATCGCCCCGACAAACGCCGCGGCATCGCCGCCCTCGCCCGCGCCGGCATGCTGCTCGAAGTCCTGATGAACCCCTACCAAAGCAACGACGTCGCCCGCCTGGCGCAGGACATGCCAAGCCTCCAGATCGTCGTGAACCACTGCGCCACGCCCGTCGACCGCGACGAACCCGGCCTCGCACGTTGGCGCCACGGCCTCGCGCTGATGGCCGCCCAACCCAACGTCGCCATCAAGGTCAGCAACTTCGGCGCCTACGCCCCCGACAAATCCCCCGCCGGCCTGCGCCAGGCCGTCCTCACCTGCATCGACGCCTTCGGCCCACACCGCGCCATGTTCGGCACCGACTACCCCGTCGGCCGCCGCGCCCTGAGCTACGCCGACAACGTCACCGGCTTCACCCACGCCATCGCGGGCTTTTCGGAAACGGAACAACGAGCCCTGTTCCACGACAACGCGGCGCGGATCTACCAGTTCTAAGAGCCCGTTTGAAAACTCTGCTTGTACGCCTTGCGTGCGGCTGGCAAACGCTGGTGAATGTGGAAGCACTCTCATCGCCAGCGGCTGACCTCCATCGAGAAGCA
>JBIKOJ010000077.1:0-22784 GCA_044358135.1 Acetobacteraceae bacterium
TGGGGCTGGTGGCGGCCAGCCTGCTCACCTGGTCGATTGCTCGCGCTGCGCGGTAGGGCGGGGCGCATCGGCCGCCCTTGCTGCATCAGGCGATGCGCCTTGCAGCGCGAGGGCCACGTGCAGCAGCTCTGCCCCGCCGGACAACTCGGCCAACATCGCGCGGATCAGCAGGATCACGCCGCACATCTCCAGCGATTCCTCGGCGGTGGCGATCAGGCAATAGACCGTTGGCGAATGGCCAGGGCGCAGCACATAGGCGGTGCCGACCATCTCCATTCCGATGCAGCCGCCGAGGAAGACCACGCCAGCACCGACAAGCCGCAAGGCAAGGGCGCGCGGCAGGCGCATCAGGAAGCGGAGCAGGATGCCGAGCACAATCACCACGCCGGCGAAGCCGGGGACCACCCAGCTGTAGGCCAGGAAGCGTGGCACCGAGTGGCCCAGGGCACGGTGTGACGGGCCCACCAGCTGTTCATGGAAGGACCAGCCCTCGTCGACCGCCAGCAGCACGAAGCCGACGGCCAGAATCCACCAGCCGGCCACCGTTCCATCCGCTGCCGCGCGCCCGCGCAATGCGGCCAGGGCGAGCAGGCCGGCCGACGCCAGCAACAGGGAGACCTGGGCGAGGGTGGGAACGTTCCTCTCGGTATCCAGATCGAAGATCCGCCGCAGGAAGATGGTGGGCGTGTGGCCATCGGGGCCAAACGACAGCCACACCGCCAGCGTCACGCTGATGGCCGCGAAGATCGCCATCATGGCGAACAGCATGGTCACGACGCACCTCGGCCTTACGGCAAAACTGGTCTCCATCCGTGTCCCCCGGCGCCTGGCAGAAATATTCTGACACCGTGATTTTCAGTTGCGCAAGCATACACGCGATACAAGGCCGTGGGCGGCAGCCTCATGCTTCGTCGCGCCGGAACACGAAGAACTGGATGTCCGACGGGAACAGCCCCGCCACCGTTTGCGCCGCCAGTGCCGCGGCGAACAGCACGGCCGCCCGGCCTGGCCCCACCGAACGGTCGTAGCGGATGCGGGCATAGAGGCCGGTGGTGACGATGGAGGCCAGCGCGCCGCGCCGCACCAGGCGCAGCCCGGCCTGGGCAAACAGCCGCTCCAGCGCGGGGGCGGTGAAGTAGCTGAGATGCGGGGAGGGCAGGCCCGCCTGCCACATGCGCGCCAGCGGCCCGCGCAGCCCGAGCCGGCCCAGCAACCGGGCGGTGCGGAAGATGAAGCCTTCGGCCATCGGCAGGTTCACGATGGCGATGCCGCCGGGCGCCAGGGCGGCGGCCACGGCGCGGGCCATTCCGGCGGGGTCCGGCAGGTGCTCGAACACGTCGTTGAATGTGATCGCCTGGAAGCGCGCATCGGGCGGCAGGGCATCTGGGAAATAGCCCTCGCGCACCTTCAGCCCGGCCGCCTGGGCGATGGCCAGCATGGCGCGGTCCGGCTCCAGCCCCTCGGACGCGATGCCGCGCGCGGCGGCGGCGGCGAGGAACCAGCCATGGGCGCAGCCGACGTCCAGCAGCTTCGTGCCGGGCGGCAGCAGGTCGGCGCAGGCATCGAGCAGCTGGGTGAAGTTGGCATCGCGGATCGGCTTCAGCGCGCGGGCGCGCACGTCCTCGTCGATCGCCGCGGCGGCATTGATGCGCACGGGCAGGTCGCTGGCCAGGAAGCCGCAATGCGCGCAGCGGAAGGTGGCGGGCAGCACGTCGGCGCGCATCGGGCTGCCGCAACAAGCGCAGGGCTGCGCGTTCACGCCGCCGCCCGGCCGCAGCGCGCCACGCCCCGCAGCGCGAACAGCGGCGCGGCTGCAATGCCTTCGCGCGGCGGCAGCAGCGGCCCGACCGGGCGGTGCGGCACCGCGGCCATGTCGAACGACAGGAAGGAGAGCAGGAACTGCACGCCCAGCAACACCGGCAACGCGGCCAGGATCACCGTGCCGGTGGTGGCCGGGATGCCGCTGCTCCAGCTCGCCCACCATCCGGCCACGCCCACCGCGGCGCCGAGGGGCAGCAGCGCCAGGCCCAGCAGCAATTGCAGCGAGGCCACCGAGAAGCCGCGCAGGAAGTAGTTGTAGAACACGCGCTTGCCGAGGTTGCGCAGGTGCCCGCCCAGGAACTGCGGCACGATGCGCAGAAGGTTCATGTTGCTGCGCTCGTCGCCGTACACCGCCTGCATCGGCAGATCCAGCACGCAGGCGTTCAGCGTGCCGAGGCGGAACAGCATGTCGGATTCGAAGAAGTAGCGCGGCGCGATCTTGCCCGCCGGCAGCGCCCTTGCCACGCGGGCGGCGATGGCGGTGTAGCCGTTGGTGGGGTCGAACACGTGCCAGTAGCCGGCCGAGAGCTTGGTGAGGAAGGACAGCGCCGCGTTGCCGAGCAGGCGCGAGGCCGGCATGGCGCGCACGTCCTCGATATTATGGAAGCGGTTGCCCTTCACGTAGTCGGCGCGGCCCTCGGCGATCGGCGCGACGAACTGGAGGATCAGCGCCGGGTCCATCTGACCGTCGCCGTCCAGCTTCAGGATGACATCCGCCCCGGCGGCCAGCGCCTGCTGGTAGCCGGTGAGCACCGCGCCGCCCACGCCCTGGTTGGCTTCGTGCTGCACCACCACCACGCGCGGGTCGGTGCATTCGGCCAGCACCAGGGCGCCGCTGGCCTCGGGGCAGGCATCGTCGATCACCCAGATCTGCGCCACCTCCGGCCCGATGCCGGCCAGAACGCCCAGGATGTGCCGGCGCACGCGGAAGCACGGGATCACCACGGCCACCACGGGCGTGGCCTCGGTGGCCATGGGCGAGGGGCGCAGCAGAACGTTCATGGCGCCAGCAGCCCCGCCGGGCCGCGCCAATCGGCCCGCGCCAGCGTGATCGCGCAGACCAGGTTGAAATCCACCACCGGCACGCGCGCCGGAAACCAGCGCAGCCCCACGCGCCCGAAATAGTAGCGCGCCAGCTTCAGCACGCGCTGCACGGGGGTCACATGCTCGCGCGACATCACCAGGTCGTATTCCGCGAAATCGATGCCCAGCGCGGCGCGGCGATAGCCCAGCACCTGGCCCAGCCGCCACATCCAGCCGGGGTCGCAGGGCAGCGCGAGCGACATCACGCCGACCGGTGCCAGCAGCGCGGTCCAGCGCAGCAGGGCGTGTTCCGGCTCCGCCACATGTTCCAGAACGTGGGAGGCGACGATGCGGCTGTAGCCGCCCGGCAGTGTCGCCAGCGCGGGATCGGCATCGAAATCATGGCGCAGGATCTCGGCGCGGCCACCCCACTCCGCCTCCAGCTTCGCCATGGTGGTGCCGTGCAGCGCCATGCGGTCGGAGACGGTGAAGCGACGCAGCTGCGTCGTGTCCATCCAGCCCAGATGCGGCATGCCGCCGCCGCCGATCTCCAGCACATCGGTGTTCTGGGAGGGTTCGATGCCGCGCTCCATCAGCCGGTGGCTGGCACGCATCACAAGGCCGGAGGCACCGGCATAGAGGTCGCGCACATAGTCCCGGGTGCGGTACCGGTCATCGATATAGGTTCGCAGCGGCAGGTCCTGCTGCATCATGGCGCGGCGTGCTGAACCATTCGGGCAATGAGCCTCCTCTTTACCTTCGGGGGCACGCTGTCGCAATCATCCGTTGCGGCTGCGGGGCATCGGGACTCCGCCCGGCTGCGAGAGAGGGTTCGGCACGTGCGGGACATCGACGGCATCTTCGCGGCGCTGCGCGCCCTCGGCACGGCGCGCCTGCTGGCGCTGCTGTTCCTCGCCTACGGCACCGTGGGCACGGTGCTGCTCTCGCTCGCCGTGCCGCCGCTGCAAACGCCGGACGAGCCGATGCACGCCATGCGCGCCGCCCACGTGGCCGACGGCAAGCTGTTCGGCGAGGTGTTCGACATGCCAACGGGCGATGGCCGGACCTTCCAGGCCAATGGCGCCCATGTCGACCCCGCGCTGGTGGCGGCGATGCATCCCTTCTCCGCGCTGATGTTCAGCCCGGAGCGCCGGGCAACCCCCTCGATGTGGCAGCCGCCCTTCACCTGGTCGCCGGGGCGGGTCCACACCCATGTGATCACGACTATGTATCCGCCAACGCTGTATCTGCCCCAGGCCGCCACCATCGGCGTGGGCCGGGCCGCCGGCTGGGGCGTGCTGGACACGCTGACGCGGGCGCGGATCGTGAACGGCATGTGCGCGGTGGCGCTGTCGGCGCTGGCGATCGCGCTGTCCGGCGGGGCGGCGGTATGGCTGTTCGCGGTGCTGACCCTGCCGATGTCGCTTTCCAGCATGTCCACCGTGGCGCCGGATGCATTGCTGCTGGCCTTCAGCGCCCTGGCCGCCGCACTGGCCTGGCGCGGGCTGCGCGGCGCGGAGAGCCGGCGAACCCTCGCCGGGATCGTGACATTGCTGGTGCTGGTGATCACCACCCGCCCGGCCTATGTCGGCCTCGCCCTGGTGCCCCTGGCGCTGGGCTTCGCGCCCTGGCGGGCGCGGCTGGCCGGGGCGGCGATCGTGCTCGGCGCAGGCGTGGGATGGTCCGCGCTGATGTCGGTGATCGGGGCGCCCAATGTGGGCGCCTTCCAGGGTGCCAACCCCGGCGCCCAGATCGCGCTGCTGCTGTCGGAGCCATGGCGCATCCTGTCCGTGGCGCAGGAGACGCTGGGCCAGATGTCGGTGGGCTATGCCTACAGCTTCCTGGGCGTGCTGGGCTGGCTGGATACGCTGCTGCCGCAGGCCTACTACCGCAACGCCGGCCTGATACTCGCCGTGGCAGTGGTGGCAACGCTGCTGGCGCCCCGGGCGCGCATCACCTGGCGCGGTGGGCCGGCCTGGATCGCCGGCAGCGTGCTGGCGTCGCTGGGCGGGATCTTCGGCATCCTCTACCTTACCTGGAGCCCGGTCGGCGGGCCCGTGGTGCACGGGGTGCAGGGGCGCTATTTCCTGCCGCTGGCCATGCTGCTGGCCGCCGCCGTGCCGACACTGGGCACCGCCCGGCTGGCGCCACTGCGCCGGCTGCTGGTGGCCGCGGTGGCGATATTCCCGGCCTATTCGCTGGGCACCGCGCTTTCGGCCGTGATTGCGCGCTACTACCTGACCTGACCCGCCCCCGGAGGAGCGCCGCCATCGAAGCCATCGTGACCGCGACGCTGGAGTTCATCCGGGCCAACCAGGCCTGGGCCGCCCCGGTGGTGTTCATGCTGGCCTTCGGCGAATCGCTGGCGGTGATCTCGCTGCTGCTGCCCGCCACCGCCATCCTGTTCGGCCTCTCCGGCCTGCTCGGCGCCAGCGGCATCCCGTTCTGGCCGTGCTGGGCGGCCGCCGCCCTCGGCGCGATCCTGGGCGACTGCGTCTCCTACTGGATCGGCCACCACTTCAAGGACCGCCTGCCGCAGCTCTGGCCGCTGACGCGGGTGCCCACCCTGCTGCCGCGCGGCGAGGCCTTCTTCGCGCGCTGGGGCATGGCCGGGGTGTTCCTGGGCCGCTTCTTCGGCCCGCTGCGCGCCGCCGTGCCGCTGGTCGCCGGCAGTTGCGCGATGCCGATGCTGCCCTTCCAGCTCGCCAATGTCGCCTCCGCCCTGGTCTGGGCCACCGGCATCCTCTCCCCGGGCCTGCTGGCGATGCTGGCGCTGGGCTGAGGGGCTGGCATGCGCCGGCGGCGCTGGACCAAGACAGGTCAATGATGCTGCCATATCTGCATGGAAACGTCGCTGCTGCCCCTCGTGGCCTTCGCCTTCGCCGCCTGCGTCACGCCGGGGCCGAACAACGCGCTGGTGGCCGCCAATGCTGCGGCGAACGGGCCCTGGGCGATCTGGCCGCACATCCTGGGCATCGGCGCCGGCTTCTCGCTGATGATCATGCTGGTGGGGCTGGGCCTGGCCGAATTCCTCTCCGCCCACCCCCTGCTGGCCACCGCCATGCGCTGGGCTTCCATGGCCTGGCTGGTGTGGCTGGCCTGGAAGATTGCCTCCGCCCCGGTGGGCAGCCCCGACGCCCCGCCCGCGATGCGCTTCGGCTTCGTGCAGGCCATGCTGTTCCAGTGGGTGAACCCCAAGGCCTGGCTGCTGGCGCTGTCCATCGCCGCCGCCTGGGTGCGCCCGGATGCGCCGGCCATTCCGCAACTGGCCACCATCGGCGCGGTGTTCTTCCTCGTCACCCCGCCCAGCTGCATCCCTTGGGCGCTGCTGGGCCACGGCGCCGCCCGCCTGCTGGGCCACGGCCCGCGCCTGCGCGCCTTCAACATCGCCATGGCCATCCTGCTGGTGGCCTCCATGCTGCCGATGGCGCTGGAAGGCTAGCCCGGCGCCTGCCAGACTGCCCCTGCAAAACAGGGAAAGGCGCCCATGGCCACCGTCCTCACCGACACCGGCACACACACCGTGCCCACGCAGGGGGGCCTGCTGCTCAGCCCCGACGACACGGAGCGCGTCACCGGCTGGACCCTCAAGCCCGAGGGCATGTGCCAGGACGAGCTCTGCGTGCCCCTCCCCGCCACGATGCGCCAGGGCGAGCGGATCGACGCCGCCGCCTTCTGGCGCCACCTCGGCAACCCCGTGGCCTCCGACCGCGCCGGCGAAACCTGGGTGCTCGGCACCGGGCCGGACCAGCGCAACCAGGCCCTCGCCGGCCTGCAGGCGCCGGATTTCGCCCTGCCGGACCTCAACGGCCGCATCCACCGCCTGTCCGACTACCGCGGCCAGAAGGTGTTCCTGACCACCTGGGCATCCTGGTGAGGCTGCAGGCTTGACCTCTCCGTGTGGGAGGACCTGCAGACTTGCGTGTTCGACGCCCCCTTCGTTGTCATCGCCGTGGCCGAGGAAGGCCGCGGAGCCGAACAGGCGCGCCCGTGGATCGAGAAGGCAAAGCCCAGCTACCCCTGCCTGATCGACGAGAACCACGTCGTCTCCGCGCTCTACGGCATGGTCAACGTGCCGCAATGCGTCTGGATCGATGAGCGCGGGGTGATCGTGCGCCCGCCGGAAACCGCGGGGTCCACCGACCATTTCCGCAAGATGGACCTCGCCACCCGCACCCTGGCGCCGGAGTTGCTCGCCGAGCGCAACGCCGCCCGCACGGCCTATTTCGGCGCCGTGCGCACCTGGATCCGCACCGGCAAGCACGCCCTGCCCGGTGACGAAGCCCGCGCCCGGCTGCCGGTGATCACGCCGGACATGGCCATGGCCGACGCGGTGTTCCGCCTCGCCCTCCACCTGCGCCGCCAGGGCCAGGAATCGGAAGCGGCGGAACACTTCGCCGAAGCCAGCCGCCTGCATCCGGACAGCTGGTGCATCTTCCGCGACGCCCAGGTGCTGGAGCCGTCCGGCTTCGCCGGCGGGGCCGCGTTCTGGGAGCGGGTGAACGCGCTTGGCGACAAGCCGTACTATCCGCCGCCGGTGCTGTGAAGCACACGGGGCGATGCTACTGCGGGGCCGTTCACTACGACGTGGACGGCCCCTTCGCCTACGCGCTGAACTGCCATTGCAGCGAATGCCGCCGCCGCACCGGCAGCGCCTTCAAGCCCTTCGCCGGCATCGCCCGCGACAAGCTGCGCGTGACGCAGGGCGAAGCCGATCTGGCCATCTTCGGCACTGCGGAGAACAACAACACCAGCTGCGCCCGCTGCGGCACGCTGCTGTTCTCCGTGGTGCAGGATGGCGCCCGGGTGCATGTCACGCTCGGCACCATCGAGGGCGATCCCGGCATCCGGCCGCGGGCGCATATCTTCGTGGGGTCGAAGGCAGCGTGGTTCGAGATCACCGACGACCTGCCGCAGTTCGTCGAGTTCCCGAAGTAAGAATCTTCTTTTTCTGAAGAAAAAGAAGCAAAAAGACTTCATACATTTGCGCCGGGGCTAGCCTCGGCGCAAATGTATAAAAGTTTTTTGGTACTTTTTTCAAAAAAGAACCGCTTTCTTACCCGTTGTACAACCCCGCCTGCCTTGCCCGAACCTTGATCAGCGCAATCAGCGTCTCCAGCGTCGGCAGGGTCACACCCACCATTTCCGCCAGTTCCAGCGGCGTGGAATACAGCGCATCCACCTCCATCGGCCGCCCGGCCAGCAGGTCCTGCAGGATGCTCGGGCGATGCCCCAGCACGCGGTTGCCCGCCACCACCTTCTCCTGGTCGATCGGCACGTTGCGGCCCATCGCGGCCATCAGTGCACTCACTTCCGTCATGACCTGGCGGGAGGTGCGCACCAGCGCCTCCTCCACATGCGTGTCCTTCACCGGCGAGGTGGTCAGCACACACATGGGCCCGGCAGAGAGGTTGAAGCTCAGCTTCTCCCAGATCACGTCGCGGATGTCCGGCGCCACGGTCAGCTTCAGGTTCCCCGCCGCGAATGCCTTCTCCAGCAGGTCGAGCCCCGGATGCGGCTGCCCGTCCGGCGAGCCGATCACGCAGCCGCGCGCGGCCCCGGCGCTCATCTTGATCACGCCCGCCTCCGGCACGGAACTCGCCGGCCAGGCGATGCCGCCAATCAGGCGCTGGCGACCGATCGCGTTGCGCAGCCCGTCATTCGGGTCGAGCCGCGGCAGGGAGCGGCCATCCAGCGCGCCGCCATGCCCGATGAAATACCACCACGGAATCCCGTTGGTCAGGAACGCCACCGGCGTGTCCTCGCGCAGCAGCGGGCCGATCGCACCGGCGACGCTGGGCAGGGACGGCGCCTTCACCGTCACGATCACCCCGTCCTGCGGGCCCAGGTCCGCCGGGTTGTCGCTGGCGGCCACCTTCACCGTGTAGCGGTCATCCGGCAGTTCCAGGGTCAGCCCGTTCTCGCGGATCGCCTTCAGATGCGCGCCGCGCGCCACCACGGAAACCTCGATGCCGCCCTTGGACATCGCCGCTGCCAGCCAGCCGCCGATTGCCCCCGGCCCGTAGACGCAAATCTTCACCGCGCAGCCCCTTCATTGTGCACTGCAATGCTGCCCGACCCGCCGCGGCGCGGCAACCGCCCGGCTTTACGCCTGCCCGGCCCCGCCCTTAGGGTGGCGGCCTTGTCCCATTCCGGAGCCCGCCATGAACGCCATCTCCGATTTCGGCGCCAATGCCGGCCTGCAGGAGCGCCTGCGCTTCCGTGCCGGCGCCTATACCGGCCAGACCGCCGGGCTCGCGCGCGGCAACGTGCAGGCGAACCTGGCGATCCTGCCCAAGGCCCTGGCCCACGATTTCCTGCGCTTCGCCCAGGCCAACCCCAAGCCCTGCCCCGTGCTCGCCGTTTCCGAACCCGGCGACCCCCGCCTGCCCGGCCTGGCGCGCGACCTCGACATCCGCACCGACGTGCCGCGCTACCGCGTGTGGCGCGACGGCGTGCTGGTCGATGAACCCACCGACATCTCCTCGGTCTGGCGCGACGATCTCGTCACCTTCGCCATCGGCTGCTCGTTCAGCTTCGAGGAGGCGCTGGTGGAGGATGGCATCGACGTGCGCCACATCACCTGCGGCAGCAACGTGCCGATGTATCGCACCAGTATCGCCACCACCCCGGCCGGCGTGTTCCACGGCCCGCTGGTGGTCTCCATGCGCCCGCTGAAGCCGGCCGACGCGATCCGCGCCATCCAGATCACCTCGCGCTTCCCCTCCGTGCACGGCGCGCCGGTGCATATCGGCCTGCCCGAATCGATCGGCATCGCCGACATCAACAAGCCCGACTATGGCGACGCCGTGCCGATCGCCCCCGGCGAGCTGCCGGTGTTCTGGGCCTGCGGCGTGACGCCTCAGGCGGTGATCGCCCAGGTGAAGCCGGAATTCTGCATCACCCACGCCCCGGGCTGCATGCTGATCACCGACCTGCGCAACAGCAACCTCGCCTCGCTCTGATGAACCACGTGCCGGTCCAGCGCGCGCTGGTCGACCAGATCGAGGCGCTGGTGCAGGAGGAGGTGGGGCGCAACATCTCCCACCTCTGCGCCGCCGCGAAGGGCGGTCTCTGGTCTGCCGCCTCCGCCCTGGCCGCGGCCAAGTCTCCCGTGGTCGGCGTCATCACCGGCTTCTACGTGCCGCGCGCCGCTCCGCCCGCGGCCGAAACCGATGGCCCCATCGGCGCCGCCCTGCTGCTGCGCGCCCTGGAATCCGCCGGCGTGCCCGTGCGCCTGGCCACCGACGAGCCCTGCCGCGCCACCTGCGCCGCCTCCCTGGTCGGCGCCGGCATCGGCGACACGCCGATGGACGTGGCCGCCCTCGGCGCGCCCCTCACCCCCCTCATCGACGCCTGGACCCAGGCCGGCGTCACCCACGCCATCTCCATCGAACGCTGCGGCCAGGCCTTCGACGGCCGGCCCCGCAACCTGCGCGGCGTGGATATCGGCGATTTCACCGCCCCGCTGGACGAGCTCTTCCTCGGCGGCCCCTGGACGAAACTCGCCGTCGGCGACGGCGGCAACGAGATCGGCATGGGCGCCCTGCCCCGCTCCCTCATCGCGCACGACATCGCCCACGGCGAAACCATCGCCTGTGCCACCGCGGCCGACCACCTCATCGTCGCCGGCGTCTCCAACTGGGGCGCCTGGGGGCTGATCGCCGCACTGGCGGTGCTGCGGCCAGACTGGCGGGACGCGATGCTGGAAGCGCTCGACCCCGTGCGGGACCGTGCGATCCTGGAACACGCCGTGCGGCACGGGCCCGCCGTGGATGGTGTGACCGCGCTGGCGGAGCTCACGGTGGATAGCCTCGACATGTCACGCCACCACGCCAAACTTGACGCCATTCGGGCGCTGGTAGCGCAGTAAGGAAGCGGTTCTTTTTTGAAAAAAAGAACCAAAAAACTTTTATCACTTTGCGCTGTGGCGATCCTCGACGCAAAGTCGAAAAGTCTTTTTGCTTCTTTTTCTTCAGAAAAAGAAGACCTTCCTTGATTGCCTTGCTCCCCCTGGCCTGGCTGCTGGCCTTCATCGCCGCCCCGGCCCTGATCCTCCTCGCCATCGCGCTCGCCACGCCAACGGATTCCGTGCCCCCCTTCGCCCTCGGCTGGAACCCGGACCCGCTGGCCCTGGCGCTGACAGACCCGCTCTACCACGCCGCCCTCTGGGGCAGCCTGCGCATGGCCGCCCTCACCGCCTTGCTATGCCTGCTGCTCGGCTACCCCATGGCCCTGGCCATCGCCCGCGCGACCGCCCATCGCCGCCCCGTGCTGCGTGCCCTGGTGCTGCTGCCCTTCCTCACCGGCGTGCTGCTGCGCCTCACCGCCTGGATCGCCATCCTGCGCGACGAAGGCTACGTGAACGCCGCCCTGCTCGCCCTCGGCCTCACCGACCAGCCCCTGCACCTGCTGCACACCGAGGCCGCCCTGCTGGTGGGCCTCGCCTATGTCTATCTGCCCTTCATGATCCTGCCGATCGAGGCCCGGCTCTCGGCCGCGGATCCGGCGCTGGAACAGGCCGCCGCCGATCTCGGTGCCTCGCCCTGGCGCGCCTTCCTGCGCATCACCCTGCCCCTCTCCCTGCCCGGCGTGATCGCCGGCATCGTGCTGGTCGCCGTGCCGGTGAGCGGGGAGGTGGTGATCCCCGCCCTGCTCGGCGCGCCGGAGTCGCTCACCCTCGGCCGCGTCATCTGGGACGCCTTCTTCCAGGAACGCGACTGGCCCCAGGCCGCGGCCCTGGCCGTGGTGCTGCTGGCCCTGGCCGTGCTGCCTGTGCGCTGGGCAAAGCCATGAGAACCGGCGCCCTGCTGTTCGGCTACGCCTTCCTCTACGCCCCGATCGCCCTGCTGGTGCTCGGCAGCTTCAACGACTCCCGCCTCACCACCGCCTGGAGCGGCTTCTCCCTGCGCTGGTACCGCGCCCTGCTGGCCGACGAAGCCCTGCGCGAGGCCGCCTGGCTCTCCCTGCGCATTGCCGCCCTCTCCGCCACCGGCGCCACCCTCCTCGGCACCCTGGCCGGCCTGGCACTCGCCCGCCTCGGCCGCTTCCCTGGCCGCCCCGGCTTCACCGCCCTGCTCGCCGCGCCCCTGGTGCTGCCCGATCTCCTGCTCGGCCTCGCCCTGCTGCTGCTGTTCGTGCTGCTGGAACGCACGCTGGGCTGGCCCGGCCGCGGCGCCGGCACGGTGATGCTCGCCCACATCACCCTCGGCATCGCCTATGTCGCCTTCACCGTCCGCGCCCGCCTCGCCGGACAGGGCACGCTGCTGGAACAGGCCGCCGCCGACCTCGGCGCCCCGCCGCTCACGGTGCTCCGCCGCATCACCCTGCCCCTGCTCGCCCCCGCCCTGGCCGCCGGCTGGGGCCTGTCCTTCGTGCTCTCGCTGGACGACGTGGTGGTGGCCAGCTTCGTCTCCGGCCCCGGCGCCACCACCCTGCCGATGCTGATGTTCTCCACCCTGCGCCTGGGCCCCACCCCGGTGCTGAATGCGCTGGCAACCGTCCTGCTCGCCCTCACCCTGCTCCTGGGCTGGGCAGCATGGCGTTGGCGCCCGGTTGCGGGGGGCAAGGCGCGGCATTAGGGTGCCGCGTTTTTCGCGCCACCCGCAAAGGTTCCGCCTCATGTCCCACCTGACCGCCGAACGCCTCGATCGGATCAGCCCGAGCCTCACCATCGCCATTTCCACCAAGGCACGGGCCCTGAAAGCGGCGGGGCGGGACGTGATCACCCTCTCCCAGGGCGAGCCCGATTTCGACACGCCCCAGTTCATCAAGGACGCGGCCATCGCCGCCATCCAGGGTGGCGACACGAAGTACACCGACGTCGCCGGCACCGCCGCACTGCGCAAGGCCGTGGCCGAAAAGTTCAAGCGCGACAGCGGCATCGACTACAAGCCGGAGGAGATCATCATCTCCACCGGCGGCAAGCAGGTGATCTTCAACGCGATGGTCGCCACGCTGGACAAGGACGACGAGGTGGTCATCCCCTCGCCCTGCTGGGTCAGCTACCCCGACATCGTCTCGCTGGCCGATGGCAAGCCCGTGCTCGTCCCCTGCGGCCAGAACAACGGCTTCAAGCTGCGCGCCGAGGACCTGGAAGCGGCGATCACGCCCCGCACCAAGTGGTTCATGCTCAACAACCCGTGCAACCCCACCGGTGCGGCCTATTCCGCCGAGGAGCTGCGCGCCATCTGCGACGTGCTGCTGCGCCACCCCAACGTGTGGATCTTCACCGACGACATCTACGAGAAGCTCGCCTACGACGGCTTCAAGCCCGCCACCATCGTGCAGGTGGAGCCGAAGCTGAAGGACCGCACGCTGACCATGAACGGCTGCTCCAAGGCCTATGCCATGACCGGCTGGCGCATCGGCTTCGCCGGCGGTCCGCTCCAGCTGATCAAGGCGCTGGACAAGCTGCAGAGCCAGAGCACCTCCAACACCTCCTCCGTCAGCCAGGCCGCCGCCGTCGCCGCGCTGACCGGCCCGCAGGAATTCATCACCGATATGGTCGAGGCGTTCCAGCGCCGCCGCAACCTGGTGGTGTCCATGCTGAACACCTGCCCCGGCATCACCTGCGCCAAGCCGGAAGGCGCGTTCTACGTGTTCCCCTCCGTGCACGGCTGCATCGGCAAGACCAGCAAGTCCGGCGTGAAGATCGACAGCGACGCCGATTTCGTCACCGCCCTGCTGGATGAGGAAGGTGTCGCCGCCGTCCATGGCAGCGCCTTCCTCTACCCCGGCCATTTTCGCATCAGCTACGCGCTCGACGACGCCACGCTGGAAGACGCCTGCAACCGCATCAAGCGCTTCTGCGAAGGGTTGAAGTAACATGCCGGCCCTCGCGCAACGTCTCGGCCGCGTCAAGGTCGCCGCCACCGTCCAGATGACCATCCGTGCGCGCGAACTTCGCGCCCAGGGCCACAACGTCATCGCGCTGACCATCGGGGAGCCCAACTTCGACTCCCCGAAGCACGCCATCGAGGCCGGCTTCGCCGCCGCCATGAAGGGCGACACCAAATACCCGCCACAGGATGGCGCGCCCGCCCTCAAGCAGGCCATCCAGCGCAAGTTCAAGCGCGACCATGGGCTCGACTACGCGCTCGATGAGATCATGGTCGGCAACGGCGGCAAGCAGGTGCTCTACAACGCTATCATGGCCACCGTGGACGAAGGGGACGAGGTGATCGTCCCCGCCCCCTACTGGTCCGCCTACGTGCTGATGAGCCGCCTCGCTGGTGGCGAGCCCGTCATCGTCACCTGCCCGCAGAACAACGGCTTCAAGCTGCGGCCCGAGGACCTGGATGCCGCCATCACGCCCAAGACCAAGCTCGTGATGTTGAACTACCCCAACAACCCCACCGGCGCCGCTCCCACCGAGGCCGAGCTGAAGGCCCTCGCCGAGGTCCTGCGCAAGCACCCCCATGTGTGGGTGATCTGCGACGACATGTACGAACACCTTGTCTATGGCGACTTCAAGCACACCACCCTGGCCCAGGTCGCGCCCGACCTGAAAGACCGCGTCGTCACCGTCTCCGGCGTGTCGAAAACCTACGCCATGACCGGCTGGCGCATCGGCTTCGCCGGCGGGCCGAAGGACCTGATCCGCGCCATGGTCAACATGCAGGGCCAGGCCACCGCCGGCGTCTCCACCGTCGGCCAGGCCGCCGCCGCCGCGGCGCTGGATGGCCCGCAGGAAATCGTGGCCGACATGAAGGCCCAGTACAACACCCGCCGCGACATGGTGGTGGATGCGCTGAACCGCATGCCCGGCATCTCCTGCCACAAGCCCGAAGGCGCGTTCTACGTCTTCCCGAACATCGCCGGCTGCCTCGGCAAGAAAACCCCCGCCGGCAAGGTGATCGAGACCGACGCCGATTTCGCCATGGCCTGCCTCGAGGAATCCCACGTGGCCCTCGTCTCCGGCGCCTCCTTCGGCATGTCGCCCTACCTGCGCATCAGCTACGCCACCGACGACGCCAGCCTCGAAGAAGCCATGTCCCGCATGGCCAAGTTCGTCGCCAGCCTGTCCTAAACCCACCTACCCCCCTCTCCCCTTGGGGGAGAGGGTTGGGGTAAGGGGTAGACCTCACCAACCCAACCATCCCCGAAGGCCTCCCCAGCGGTGCACCCAACCCTCCGCCCCGGCCGCGATTCCGACGCAGCCGGCTTCATCGCCCTGGTCGATACCTGCTGGGCCGAATACCCCGGCTGCGTGATGGACCTCGATGGCGAGGTGCCGGAGCTCCGCGCGCTCGCCACCTACTACGCCCAGCAGAACGGCGCCCTCTGGGCCGCCGAGCACGAAGGCCGCGTCGTCGGCATGGTCGCCACCAAGCCCCTGGCCGACGGCACCTGGGAACTCTGCAAGATGTACGCCTATGCCTCCCAGCGCGGCACCGGCCTCGCCCAATCCCTCGTCGCCGCCGCCGAAACCCACGCCCGCAGCCACGGCGCCACCGAAATGCGCCTCTGGAGCGACACCCGCTTCGACCGCGCCCACCGCTTCTACGAAAAATCCTCCTACCTGCGCGCCGGCCCCATCCGCGCGCTCAACGACCTCTCGAACTCCATGGAGTTCGAATACGCCAAGCCCCTCATCGGCACCCACGTGCAGCAACTGGCCGCCGCCGCCGCCGTCTCCGCCCTGCCCCGTCTCTCCCGCCTCGCCCCCGCGCCCTGGAAATCCATCGCCTCCCAGGCCGCCACCGGCGCCGCGATCCTCCTCGCCGCCTGGCACGAAGGCACCCTCATCGGCACCACCGTCCTCGAAACACCCACCACCCAGCCCCACCGCGCCGCGCTCGCCCTGCTGCTCGTCGCCCCCGAAGCCCGCCGCCAAGGCATCGGCCGCGCCCTGCTCCGCGCAACCGAAGCCGCCGCGAAATCAGCCGGCCGCGACCTGCTCACCGCCACAACCAGCAGCGCCGAAGGCCTGTTCGACTCCTGGCAACGCCTGGGTAGCGTTCCCGGCTACTACCAGCAGGCGGACGGCACGAAAGCCAGCACGACGTTCTTCTGGAAGGCCACCAAGTAAGAATTGTTCTTTTTTGAAAAAAAGAACCAAAAAACTTTTCGAACTTGGCACCGAAAGCACACCCTATCGAAGCTGCAAACGAATGAAGTCTTTTTGCTTCTTTTTTTTCAGAAAAAGAAGACGCTTCCTTCCTTCAGAACGACATACAACTCTCGCCTACCACCAGCCCCACGCTCTCCTGCTGGAACCGTGCGCGATACGTCCCCCGGATCTCCTCCAGCTTCGCCACCACCTCGGCACTCCGCGGCGCCGCCACCTCGATCACCGTGGAGGCCTCCTGGATGATCCGCCCGGTGCTGCGCTGCTGCCACTGGCCATACCCGTCGAACACGCTGAACCCCGAGGGGAAACGCGGCGTCACCGCCTCGGCCAGGAAGCGCTGCCAGGCGGCATCATCCACCTTCCCGCCGCCCTTGATCGTCCGCCCGAAATACAGCCGCGCCGTGATCGCCGGCTCCCCCGGCAACCCCGTGCACATACCAGACGGCGCGTTGGTCGGCTGCAACCCCGCCCCGCATCCGGCCAGCAACACCAAAGCCAGCAACACCCGCATCGCCTCAGCCCCCCGCCCGCAGCCGCGCCGTCGCCGCCTCGTCCAGCACGCCCAGCCCGTCCACCGCCACGCGATACAACTCCCGCGCCGCCTCCACCGAAACCAGCCCATCGCGCACATCGCGGGCCACCAGCACCGGATCGCGCGCAACCGGCTCGCCCATCCCGCCGCCGCCGGGCAGCTCCAGGATCAACCGGTCCCCATCAGGGATCACCTGGAACCCCTTCGGCCGCAGCACCTTGCCGGATTTCAGCCGCACCGCCCCGGGCGCCCCATCCAGCCCACCATCGCGCCCGCGCGGCGCATTGGCGATGCGGTCGAAGGTGGCATTCACGGCATACTCAAGCTCGCCCTTCGTCCCCACCTCCATCACCTGCCCAAACCCGCCGCGCGTCAGCCCCGCGCCCCCGGAGCCCTCGCGCAACTCCTTGCGCCAGAACACCAGCGGCGAAACATTCTCCGTCGCCTCCACCGGCATCGTCCGCACGCCAGAGGGAAACGCGGTGGCATCCAGCCCATCCAGCGTCCGCCGCGCGCCCGTCCCGCCCGAATTGAACGTGATGATCTCGAAATCAGACACCACCGGCCTGTTCCCGCGCGCCTGCCCGGAAACGCTCGCCCCGCCCCGCATCGGCGGATTCCACAGGCACGAAGCCCCCTCTGCCGCCACCCGATCCGGCACCACCTGGTGCAGGCAGCCCATCACGAGATCCGGGATCAGATGCCCGATCACATGCCGCACGCTCACCGGATAAGGCCGCGGCGCGTTCAGGATGCACCCCTCGGGGATCACCATGCGGAACGGCAGCAGGCTCGCCCAGTTGTTCGGAATCTCCGGCGCCACCACCACCTTGATCCCGAAGCACGCATAGGCCCGCGTATAGGCCGGCGGCACGTTGATCCCGCGCTGCGACAACCCGGAGGTCCCGGCGAAATCCACCTCGATCGCATCATCCAGAATGGTCATCGCCCCGCGAAGGGTCACCGGCTCGTCATACCCGTCGCTGCTGATCTCCGCCGAGAACGTCCCGCGCCCTAGCTTGCCGATCTCCGCCACCGTGGCCCGCATGGAACTCTCAAAGATGAACCCGGCCAGCGGATCCAGCGAGTCCATCCCGAACTCGTCCATCATCTCCACCAGCCGCTTCGCCCCCGCGTCGTTGCAGGCGCACAGCGAATACACGTCCCCTTCCAGCTCCACCGGCAGCCGCGAGCCAACGCGGATGAAATCAAAGAACGTCTCGTTCGGCGCCCCCTGGTCGAAGCATTTCACGATCGGAATGTACAGTCCTTCCTCGTAAACGCTGCGCCCCTCCGGCCCCATCCCCAGCCCGCCCACGTCGATCACATGCGCGGTGTTGGCGAACAGCCCCACGATCGCGCCATTGCGAAACGCCGGCGTCACCACCGTCAAATCGTGCAGATGCCCGGTGCCCAGCCACGGATCATTGGTGATGTAGTGATCGCCAGGCTTCATCGTCCCGGCCGGGAACTTCGCCAGGAAATGCCCCACCGCCTCGGCCATGGAATTCACATGCCCCGGCGTCCCCGTCACCGCCTGGGCCATCATCCGCCCCTGCAGGTCGAAGATCCCCGCCGAAAGATCGCCCGCCTCGCGCACCGTCGTGGAAAACGCAGTGCGGATCATAATCTGCGCCTGCTCCTCCACCACCGCGATCAGCCGGTTCCACATGATCTGCCGCTGGATCGCGGCCATCTGCCCACCCGACATCAGCGTGCCCCCCGCACCAGCTCGATATAGCCCTGCGCCGTCACCGAAGCGGTCCACCCCGCCCCCACCAACGTCGACGTCTCGTCCTCCGCCACGATCGCCGGCCCCGCCAGCACCGCCCCCGGCGTCAGCGAAGCCCGGTCATAAATGGCCCAGTCCGCCACCTCCCCGGTCACGCTGTCCCGCACGCGCTGCACCCGCACCGCCTGGGCCTCATTCCGCCCCGGCGCGGCCGCCACAGCAGGCGCCGCCTCCGCCACGGTCGCCACCACCACCGCGTAGCTCATGATCTCCACGTCCGATCCCGGCACCGGCCGGTCGTAGAACCGCGAGTATTCCACGTCATACGCCGCCCGGATCGCCGCCACATCGTCGGCCACCAGCGTCCGCGCCGGCAGTGCCACCGGAATCTCATGCCCTTGGCCCACATACCGCATGAACGCGATCCGCGTTTGCGTCGTCGGCGCCCCAAAGCTCCCGGCCGCCACCACCTCTTCCGCCTCGCGCACCATGTCGTCCAGCAGCCCGTTCACCGCCGCCACATCGAACGACCGGAACCGCTGATACAAACTCCGCACCACCTCATACCCCACCGGCGCCCGCAGGAACCCGATCGCACTCCCTACCCCGGCCCCGGATGGCACCAGCACCCGATCAATCCCAATCTTCTCCGCCACCCGGAACCCATGCACCGGCCCGCCGCCACCAAAGGCGATCATCGTCCGCCCGTCATACCCCTTGCCGGATTCAATCGCGTGCACCCGCGCAGCGTTGGACATGTTCTCGTCCACCATCTCCACCACCGCCAGCGCCGCCATCTCCGGCGCCAGCCCCAGCTTCGCGCCCACATGCTCGCCCAACGCCGCCTGCGCCGGCGCCTCATGCAGCGTCATCGCCCCACCCGCGAACCGCGCCGGGTCGTACCGCCCCAGCACCAAATTGGCATCGGTCACCGCCGGCTTCGTGCCCCCGCGCCCGTAGCACGCCGGCCCAGGCATGGCGCCGGCACTCTCCGGCCCCACCCCGATCCGCCCGAGGCTGTCCACATGCGCCAGCGACCCACCGCCCGCCCCGATCTCCACCATCTCGATCACCGGAATCCGCAGCGGCAGCCCCGATCCCTTCCGGAACCGCCCCACCCGCGCCACCTCGAAGGTGCGCGAGGTCTGCGGCTTGAAATCATCGATCAGGCAGATCTTCGCCGTCGTCCCCCCCATGTCGAACGACAGCACGGAGCTCAACCCGCACTCCTTCGCCACATGCGCCGAGAAGATCGCCCCCCCCGCCGGTCCGCTTTCCACCAGCCGGATCGGAAACCGGCACGCCGTCTCGATCGTCGTCAGCCCGCCGCCGGACAGCATCAGGAACACCGGCGCATCGAGCCCCATCCCCTTCAGCTCCGCCGCCAGCTTCGTCAGGTAACGCGCCATCAGCGGCTGCACATAGGCATTGGCCGCCGTGGTGGAGAACCGCTCCCACTCCCGCATCTCCGGCGACACCTCGCAGGAAAGCGAAACCGGCACCCCCGGCAGCTCCGCCGCCAGAATCTCCGCCGCCCGCTTCTCATGCGCCGGATTGACGAAGCTGTGCAGGAACCCAACGGCGATGCTCTCCACCGCCTCGCGCTTCAGCACCGGCACCAGCGCCCGCACGCCGGCCTCGTCCAGCTTCAGCAGCACGCGCCCGGTATTGTCCAGCCGCTCCGCCACCGCCAGGCGCAGATGCCGCGGCACCAGCGGCTGCGGCAGCGTGATGTTCAGGTCGTACTGGTCGTACCGGCTCTCATTGCCCATCGCCAGCACGTCGCGGAACCCCTGCGTCGTCACCAGCGCCGTCCGCGCCCCCTTGCGCTCGATCACCGCATTGGTCGCCAGCGTCGTGCCATGGATCAGGATCGCCACGTCCCCGGGCCCGATCCCCGCCTGCGCCAGGATCGCCCGCACCCCCGCCATCACCCCCTGCTCCGGCGCCGAAGGCGTGGTCAGCACCTTGGCCGTCGTACGACGCCCCCCATGCTCCAGCGCAAGGTCGGTAAAGGTGCCGCCGATATCGACGGCCAAACGTGCGGAAACCATGCGGTGCGCAATCCCGGAAAACATGTGTACCCCCGGAGTACACCGGCCCGCCGCGCCCCTGGCAAGGGCTACAATGCGCACGCCGATCTTTCGCAAAATTAATCCGACGGCGATTCATCCATGCACCGTCGCTAACCTTCGATAAATCGATTCTGCGGAACAAGGGAGGTCACATAACCCGCCCGAGGAACCCATCATGTCCCGCCTCCTGGCCTCACTCCGGATCTGGCAGAAGGCGCTCCTGCCCCTCGCCCTCTGCGCCCTCGTCGCCATCGGTCTCGCGGCCAAACTGCTCATCGCCAAGCAGGCGGCAGACACGCAGTACACCGCGCTGGTCGAGCAGAAATCCCCCGCCGCCACCTGGGCCACCCGCATGGGCGCCTCGGTCATCGACCTCAGCCGCCTCACCTGGCGCGCCTTCGGCGACACCACTGCCGACCCCGCGGCGGAACGGCGCGCCCTGGAAACCCTGCTCGTGGAATTCCGCGAGCGCGCCACCCGCACCCGCACCCTCCTCACGGAGGAGAAATTCGCCAGCCGCGTGCCCGGCTACCAGCAGCGCTTCGAGGCGATTCACGCCGTGGCCGTCGCCGCCATGGCCCTGGAGCAAGGCGGCAAGGCCAACGAGGCCGCCGCCCTGCTGCAGGCCCAGTTCAACCAGCCCTTCGCCGCCCTGCGCCAGGATCTCGTCACCTTTTCCGACGACATCCTGGCCGAAGCCGTCGCCCTGGCCCGTCAACTCTCCGATGAGGCCGACCGCACCCAGCGCGAGGCCATCCTCCTCGTCACCGTCTCCCTCGCCCTTGTCGTCCTGCTCGGCGCCTGGATCGCCATGAAGGGCCTCGTCACCCCCATCCGCGCCCTCACCGGCACCATGGACACGCTCGCCGCCGGCCAGCTCAACACCACCGTCCCCGGCACCGACCGCAGCGACGAACTCGGCACCATGGCCCGCTCCGTCGAGACCTTCCGCCAGGGCCTCGTCGAGGTCGAGCGCCTCAAGGCCGAGCAGGAAACCCTCAAGCAGCGGGCGGAGGTCGAGAAGCGCGCCGCCATGAACGCCCTGGCCGACAGCTTCCAGTCCAGCGTCGGCAGCGTCGTCGGCACTCTCTCCTCGGCCTCCACCGAACTCACCGCCGCCGCCGGCTCCATGGCCTCCATCGCCGAGGAAACCTCCCGCCAGGCCACCACCGTCGCCAGCGCCTCCGAACAGGCCAGCGTCAACGTGCAAACCGTCGCCTCCGCCGCCGAGGAACTCTCCTCCTCCGTCTCCGAGATCAGCCGCCAGGTCGCCCAGTCCACCCAGATCGCCGGCCAGGCCATGGGCGAGGTCGCGCAAACCAACCAGACCGTCCAGGGCCTCACCACCTCCGTCTCGCGCATCAGCGAAGTCGTCCGCCTCATCAGCGAGATCGCCAGCCAGACCAACCTGCTGGCCCTCAACGCCACCATCGAGGCCGCCCGCGCCGGCGACGCCGGCAAGGGCTTCGCGGTGGTCGCCTCGGAGGTGAAGCACCTCGCCACCCAGACCGCCCGTGCCACCGAAGACATCACCGGCCGGATCAGCGAAATCCAGTCCGCCACCGGCCAGTCGGTGGCCGCCATCGACCGGATCAACACGGTGATCCAGCAGATGAACGAGATCTCGCTGGCCATCGCCTCGGCGGTGGAGGAACAGGGCGCGGCCACCCAGGAAATCGCCCGCAACGTCGCCCAGGCCGCCGACGGCACCCAGCTCGTCTCGTCCAACATCCTCCAGGTCACCCAGGCCTCGGCCGAAACCGGCACTGCCGCCAGCCAGGTCCAGGCCTCCTCCGCCGAGGTCGCCCAGCAGGCCGAAGGCCTCAAGCGCGAGGTCGACTCCTTCCTCCATCAGGTCCGCGCCGCCTGAGCCAATCCGGGGCTTGGACTTGCTGCACCGCGGCGGGCCCAAACCACCGGCCAGGACAGCAACCGGCGCCCTGACCAGGGGGGCCGGGTTCCGCATGCGAGTATCCTCATCGCGGCCAGGCCTGTTCGGAACAGGTAATGCGCCATTAAGCGATCGGGCCCAGGAAGGGAGGGAACACCTTCCCCTGGCTCGCGATAGGACCAACTCATGTCTCGCCTCCTGGCCTCGCTGAAGATCTGGCAGAAATCACTGCTTCCCCTCGCTCTCTGCGCCCTCGTCACGGTCGGCCTGTCCACCAAGCTGATCCTCGTCCTGCAAAGCGTCGATGCCAGCTACTCCAGGCTCCAGGACCACGAGGCACCGGCAGCCGTCTGGGCAACCCGCATGGGCGCCACCGTCCTCGACACGTCGCGCATGCTCTGGCGCTCCATCGCCATCGAAACCAGCGACCCCAAGGCCGAGCTCGCCGCGCTGGAGGAAACCGCGGCCAGCTTCGCCGACCGTTCCCGCAAGACGCGGGACCTGCTGGGCACCAACCCGATGGCCGCGAAGATCACTCAGTTCGACAAGGACTTCGCGCAGATGCACGGCATGGCCCTGCAAGGCCTGCGCCTGTCCCATGAGAAGGGCAACAAGGCCGCCGGCGATTATCTCGT
>JBIKOJ010000252.1:0-6820 GCA_044358135.1 Acetobacteraceae bacterium
CTCCGGCGCCGGGCGGCATGGCGTGCTCTCCCACACCGTCAGCGGCTTCGCCTTCCAGGGCATCCGCATCAACGGCATCGAGACGGCGGAGGCGACGCTGTATGGCGCCTATGCCGGCAGCCTCGGCGTGCCGGTGGCGCTGCTGACCGGGGATGACCGGCTGGCGGAGCAGTGCCATGCCAGCTTCCCGGGATCGGTGATGGTGCAGGTGAAGACCGCGCTGGGCCACCGTTCCGCCCGTGCGCTGTCGCCGGAAATGGCACGTGCGCGCATCCGCGAGGGCGCGGCGCAGGCGGTGCGGGCGATCCCGTCCTGCACGCCCTATGTGATCCCGCCGCCGTGCCGGCTGGAAGTGGACCTCGCCACGGTGGCGATGGCCGATCTCTGCGGGGCGGTGCCCGGCGCGGAGCGGACCGGGCCGCGCGGGATCGCGTTCGAATGCCCGGGGATCACGGAAGCGCAGCAGTGGATCGGCGTGATGGCCACGATGTGCGGCACGCTGCGGTAGCGGCGAGCACCGGCACCGCCACCCGGGAATTGGAGAGACACGCGTGACAGTGAACACCGCCGCCCCCAATTCCCTCCGCACGGTGCTCGGCCGGGCGCTGGACAGCCCCGCCTTCCTGCCCGCCTGCCTGGTGCTGGGCGCCGTGCTGCGCGGGCTGGTGCTTCTGGTGCCGATCGAGCAGAGCTCTGATTTCGAATGGTATCTCCACCGCGCCGCGGGCATCGCGCGCGGCGAGGGGTTTCACCAGGGCGGGGTGCCGACCGCTTTCTGGCCGGTGGGCTGGCCGGGCGCGCTGGGGGCGTTGTTTGCCATCACCGGCCCGTCGGAGACGGTGGCCAAGCTGGCCAATCTCGGCATGAGCCTCGCCTGCATCTGGATGGCCGCGCGGCTGGCCCAGCGCCTGCTGGGCGGGCGGGCGGCAGGCAACCTGACGGCGCTGATCCTGGCGGTGTACCCCAACCAGATCGGCTACGTGCCGCTGGTTTCCACCGAGATCTTCACCGCCGCGCTGCTGCTGGCCAGCGTGCTGCTGCTGATGCGCGAGCGGCCGGCCACCGATCTTCTGGCCGGGCTGGTGCTGGGGGTGGCGACCCTGACCAAGACGCAGTCGCTGCTGATGCCGGTGGCCCTGTTCGGCGTGCTGGTGGTGGTGGAGGGGCGCGCGGCGCTGTGGCGGCGCGCGGCGGCGATGGCGCGCGTGTACCTCATGCTGCTGCTGGTGGTGGCGCCCTGGACCTGGCGCAACCACGTGGTGTTCGACACCTTCATCCCGGTCTCCACCAATGGCGGCTGGACGCTGCTGACCGGCAACAACCCCGAGGCGCGCGGCGACTACACGCCCGAGACGGTGCTGGCACAGGGCTACAGCTTCGATCCCGCGCAGCAGGTCGCCATGGACCGGCTGGCGCGGGACCGGGCGGTGGAATGGATCAAGGCCAATCCCGGGCGGTTCCTGATGCTGATGCCGCTCAAGGTGTTCCGGCTTTGGGCGCCGGACGGGGAGGCGGAGTGGTTCTACCAGCGCGGATCGCCGATCTACGACTCCTACAGCCTGGTGTTCCGGGCCGTGCGGGTGGCGAACCAGGGCCTCTATGCCGCAATCCTGCTGCTGGCGGTGCCGTCGGCATGGGTGCTGTGGCGCCGGCGACGGGAGATGTCGCCCTGGGCCTGGGCTGGGCTGGCGTTCTGCCTGTTCACCACGGCGATCTCCATGGTGTTCTCCGGCCAGTCCCGGTTCCATTTCAGCCTGATGCCCTTCGTGGCCGGCTATGCCGCATGGACGCTGGCGCGCTGGCAGGCAGGCCGGGCGGCGGCCTAGCGGGACGGCGGCCTGCGCACGGCTCCCTGTCTGCCGGGGGTATTGCGGCGGGCGGACCTGGGCGCTAACGCTGCGCCACAATGCAGTTTCAGGCCGGTGCGCCTGGGCAGGAGTGTACGGCGATGGCCTACAGGGTTGCGGTCGTGGGTGCCACCGGCGCGGTGGGGCGCGAGATGATCAAGACGCTGGTGGAGCGGAACTTCCCGGTGAGCGAGGTGGTGGCCCTGGCCTCCGCGCGTTCGGTGGGGCAGGAAATCTCCTTCGGCGACAAGAAGGTGCTGAAGGTGAAGAACCTGGAGACCTTCGATTTCACCGGCTGGGATATCGGGCTGTTCAGCCCCGGCGCCTCCATCTCCGCCGTGCATGCGCCGCGCGCCGCGGCCGCCGGCTGCGTGGTGATCGACAACACCAGCCATTTCCGCATGGACCACGATGTGCCCCTGGTGGTGCCGGAGGTGAACCCGCAGGCGCTGCTGAAGATCAAGCGCGGCATCATCGCCAATCCGAACTGCTCCACCATCCAGATGGTGGTGGCGCTGAAGCCGCTGCACGACAAGTACAAGATCAAGCGCGTGGTGGTCTCCACCTACCAGTCCGTCTCCGGCGCGGGGAAGGAAGGGATGGACGAGCTGCTGCTGCAGGCGCGCCGTTCGCTGGTGCACGACCAGATCGTGCCGCAGCAATTCACCAAGCAGATCGCCTTCAACGTGATCCCGCATATCGACCGCTTCATGGATGACGGCTCCACCAAGGAAGAGTGGAAGATGGTCGCCGAGACGCGGAAGATCCTGGACCCGGACATCAAGGTGTTCGCCACCTGCGTGCGCGTGCCGGTGTTCATCGGCCATTCCGAGGCGGTGAGCGTGGAATTCGAGAACCCGGTGACGGTGGAGGGCGCGCGCGCCGCGTTCCGCCATGCGCCGGGCGTGCGGGTGATGGATACCCGCGAGGATGGCGGCTACATGACCCCGCTGGAATGCGCCGGCGAGGACGAGACCTATGTCAGCCGCATCCGCATCGACCCCACGGTGGAGCATGGCCTGGCGTTCTGGTGCGTCAGCGACAATCTGCGCAAGGGCGCGGCGCTGAATGCGGTGCAGATCGCCGAGACGATGGTGGCGCAGGGGCTGCTCAAGAAGGCAGCTTAAGGAAGGATTCTTCTTTTTCTGAAGAAAAAGAAGCAAAAAGACTTCATTCATTGCCGCGCGACGCCGCCTCGACTCTTTCCGGAGAGACCTGGGCGGTGGGGCCGGCCGACGGATAAAAGTTTTTTGGTTCTTTTTTTCAAAAAAGAACACGCTTGCCTTCCTGTCAACGCTGCCCACGTTGACCCCCAGGCGCCGCAAGAGTATGGCACGACGAAGGCTTTCCAGTGACTTGGGAGTAGCGGATGGTGGATGTGCGCGACGCACTGATGGTGGGGAAGACCTCCGACGGCAAGCTGGTGCGCCGGCCGCTGTCGCCGCACCTGCAGGTGTACAAGCCGCAGATCACCTCGGCCCTGTCGATCTTCCATCGCGTGACCGGCGTGGCCCTTTCGGTGGGCACGCTGCTGCTGGTGTGGTGGCTGGTGGCCGCCGCCACCTCCGACGCCGCCTATGCGACGGCGAGCGGCTTCATCGGCTCCTGGTTCGGGATGCTGCTGCTGTTCGGCTGGACCGTGGCGCTGTGGTACCATTTCTGCGCCGGCATCCGGCACCTGTTCTGGGATGCCGGGTACGGCTTCGAGCTGCCGACGGTGCATCTGACCGGCAAGCTGGTGCTGGCGGCCACCGCGGTGCTGTCGGTGCTGACCTGGATCGTGATTTTCGCCGTTCGCTGAAGGGCTCCGAGCATGGCCGACACCAAGGGACCCGAGATCGCCATCCGCCGCTCCATGCTGGGGCGCGCGCGTGGCCTGGGCGCTGCGAAAAGCGGCACCGCGCATTGGTGGGCGATGAAGGCCACCTCGCTGGCGCTGATCCCGCTCACGCTGTGGATGCTGGGCAGCATGATCGGGCTGCAGGGCGCCACGCGGGCGCAGGTTGCGGCCTGGGCCGGCGGGCCGATCACGGCCACGCTGCTGCTGGCCACGATCGCCGCGCTGTTTCATCACATGTACCTGGGTGTGCAAACCGTGATCGAGGACTACATCCACGATGAGCGGCCCCGGATCGCGTGGCTGATGATGGCGAAGGGCACGGCATGGTTGCTGGGCCTGGCCTCCGCGATCTCGGTGCTGAAGCTCGCCTTCACGGGTTGACCCTACGGATAGCCGGCCGGCCGGCAACAGGACGCACATGAACGCGGTGACCAAACCTTCCCTCGGCGCCTACAACGTGATCGACCACACCTACGACGTGGTGGTGGTGGGCGCCGGCGGTTCCGGCCTGCGCGCCACGCTCGGCATGGGCGCGGCAGGGCTGAAAACGGCCTGCATCACCAAGGTGTTCCCCACCCGCAGCCACACCGTGGCCGCCCAGGGCGGCATCGGCGCGGCGCTGGGCAACATGGGCGAGGACGATTGGCGCTGGCACATGTACGACACCGTGAAGGGGTCGGACTGGCTGGGCGACCAGGACGCCATCGAATACATGTGCCGCGAGGCGATCCCGGCGATCTATGAGCTGGAGCACTTCGGCGTGCCGTTCAGCCGCACCGAGGACGGCAAGATCTACCAGCGCCCCTTCGGCGGCCACATGACGGAATACGGCAAGGCCCCGGCGATGCGCGCCTGCGCCGCCGCCGACCGCACCGGCCACGCCATCCTGCACACCCTGTATCAGCAGAGCCTGAAGCACGAAGTTGAGTTCTTCGTGGAATACTTCGCCCTCGACCTGATCATGGACGAGGAAGGCACCTGCCGCGGCGTGATGGCCTGGAACCTGGAAGACGGCACGATGCACCGCTTCCGGGCGCAGAGCGTCGTGCTCGCCACTGGCGGCTATGGCCGCGCCTATCTCTCCTGCACCTCTGCCCACACCTGCACCGGCGACGGCTCCGGCATGGTGCTGCGCGCCGGCCTGCCCGTGCAGGACATGGAGTTCGTGCAGTTCCACCCCACCGGCATCTTCCCCGCCGGCTGCCTGATCACCGAGGGCGCCCGCGGCGAGGGCGGCTACCTCACCAATTCCGAGGGCGAGCGCTTCATGGAGCGCTATGCACCGACCGCCAAGGACCTCGCCTCGCGCGACGTGGTTTCCCGTTCCATGACGCTGGAGATCAATGCCGGGCGCGGCTGCGGGCCGAACAAGGACCACATCCTGCTGCACCTGGAGCACCTGGGTGCCGACATCCTGAACGAGCGCCTGCCGGGCATTTCCGAAACGGCGCGCGTGTTCGCCGGCGTGGACGTGACCAAGGCGCCGATCCCCGTGCTGCCCACCGTGCACTACAACATGGGCGGCGTGCCCACGAACTACCACGGCGAGGTGCTGCGCCCGACCATCGGCAACCCCGACGGGATCGTGCCCGGCCTGATGGCCGTGGGCGAGGCCGCCTGCGTTTCCGTGCACGGCGCCAACCGCCTGGGTACCAACTCCCTGCTGGACCTCGTGGTGTTCGGCCGCGCCGCCGCGCACCGTGCCGCCGAGGTGGTGAAGCCCGGCGCCAGCCAAGCACCCCTGCCCGCCCGCGCCGGCGAAGCCAGCCTGGATCGCTTCGATGCCACCCGCCACGCCAAGGGCGGCACCAAGGTGGCCGAGCTGCGTGACACCCTGCAGCGCAGCATGCAGGCCCACGCCGCGGTATTCCGCAGCAGCGACAGCATGATCGAAGGCGTCGGCAAGATGAAGAAGGTCTGGAAGGGCATGGACGACATGTCCGTCTCCGACCGGTCGCTGGTATGGAACTCCGACCTCATGGAGGCACTGGAGCTCCAGAACCTCATGGGCAACGCCATGACCACGATGGTTGGCGCCGAAGCCCGCAAGGAAAGCCGCGGCGCCCAGGCGCATGACGACTTCCCGGATCGTGACGATGAGAACTGGATGAAGCACACCCTGGCTTGGTGCAACGACCACGGCGAGGTGAAGCTCGACTATCGCGGCGTGAAGATGCAGACCCTGACCAACGAGGTTCAGGTCTTCCCGCCGAAGAAGCGCGTGTACTGATCGGAAGGCGTCGAACACCAGATGGCCAACTTCTCGCTGCCCGCCAACAGCCGCGTCCAACCCGGCAAGACCCACAAGGCCCCCGCCGGGGCGAAGAACGTGCGCTCGTTCAACATCTACCGCTGGAGCGCGGATGACGGGCAGAACCCGCGCACCGACACGTACGAGATCGATCTCGACGCGTGCGGCCCGATGGTTCTGGACGCGCTGATCAAGATCAAGAACGAGGTCGATCCCACCCTCACCTTCCGGCGCTCCTGCCGCGAGGGGATCTGCGGCTCCTGCGCGATGAACATCGACGGGACCAACACGCTCGCCTGCCTCAAGCCGATCGAGGAAGTGGCCGGGGACGTGAAGATCAACCCGCTGCCGCACATGCCCGTGGTGAAGGACCTGGTGCCCGATCTCAGCCAGGCCTACGCCCAGCTGCGCTCGATCGAGCCCTGGCTGAAGTCCGACACGCCGGCCCCGCCGGATGGCGAGCGCCTGCAGTCCAAGGAAGAACGCGCCAAGCTGGACGGCATGTGGGAGTGCATCCTGTGCTTCTGCTGCTCCACCGCCTGCCCTAGCTACTGGTGGAACGGCGACCGCTTCCTGGGCCCCGCCGTGCTGCTGGCCGCCTACCGCTGGATCGCCGACAGCCGCGACGAGGCCACCGGCGCCCGGCTGGATGCGTTGCAGGACCCGTTCAAGCTGTATCGCTGCCATACCATCATGAACTGCACGCAAACCTGCCCCAAAGGTCTGAACCCCGCCAAAGCCATCGGCGAAATCAAGGCCCTGATGGTCGAGCGCGAAGGCTGACGACGGCCTTCCGGGGGAAGGAAGGCCGGGGCTTTCGCCCCGGACCCCAAGCAGGGGCTTTGCCCCTGCACCCCACTGGGGCCTTAGGCCCCAGACCCC
>JBIKOJ010000078.1:0-22740 GCA_044358135.1 Acetobacteraceae bacterium
AGAAGTCGATATCCTTTTCCGTCCGCCCTGCCAGCGGCGTCACCGCCCCGGGCATCAGCCGGCACGGCCGCAGGTTCACATACTGGTCGAACTGCCGCCTGAACGGGATCAGCAGCCCCCACAGCGAGATATGGTCCGGCACCCCGGGCCAGCCGACCGCGCCCAGGAAGATCGAGTCGGCCTCGCGCACCATGTCCAGCCCATCGGGCGGCATCATCGCCCCGGTCTGCTTGTAGGTCTCGCAAGACCAGTCGTAGTGGTCCAGTTTCAGCTGGAACCCGAACCGCCGCGCCGCCGCATCCAGCACCCGCAGCCCCTCGGGCGTGGTTTCCTTGCCGATTCCGTCCCCCGGAATCACCGCCAGCCGATAGGTCTTGCTCATGGATGCGTTCCCCACTTTCGTGGGAAGCACTTATGCCGCAGAGCTAGTCGAGCGCAAACCGCCGTCGTATCTCCGCCGCCACCCGCCCAGCCTCATCCAGCGGCGGCCGCGGCCAGCGCGCGATCGAATTCCCCAGCGGCCGCGCGTGCCCCGCCTGGTACAGCGTCTCCGCGAAGCGATGGTGCCGCGGGCCCCCCAGTTCCGGGCAGGCCACATACACCGCCGCCTGGCTCGCGCACGCCTCGGAGATCATGGAGATCGAATCCGCCGTCACCACCACCGCATCGGCACTGGCAAGGAACCCATGGTACGGGTTCTCGCCGGGCTCGCCCCAGCGGTAGATCAGGTGCAGCGCCGGCGCCAACCCCGCCGCCAGCGCCTCGGTCGCCTCCTTGCCGGTGCGGCGCGAGGTCGTCGCCAGCACCGCACCCCCGCGCGCCGCCACCAGCCGCGCCACCTGCTTGCCCAGCGCGTGCGCCATGGCCGGCGGCATGTCCATGCCGCGCACCGGCCCGCCCAGCAGCAATGCCACCCGCGGCTTCGGCAGGTGCGAAAGCCGCTCCTCCCATTGCCCGCGCGCCTGCTCCAGGATCAAGGGAGACACCCGGTGCGGCGCCCCCAGCACCGGAAACACGTTGGGCGCCGGTGCCGGCCGGTCATGCTCCGGGATCACCAGCAGGTCGAACAAGGAATGCCGCAGCAACCCGCCCAGGCCCGGGTTCATGCAATGCACCAGCCGGCAGCCGAACTGGCGCTTCATCCACAGCGCCACCGCGCCCGATCGCCGCCCGGCCGAAATCACCAGCTCCGGCCGCGGCGGCACCGCCACCGCCTGCCCGTCCACCACCAGCGGCGGCAGCGAAACCCCCGCCGTGCTCCGCGCCAACTCCGCCGCGATCCGCCGCGCCGGCTGCCGCAATCCCGCCAGCGAGCCCCCCGGCACCAGCCCCGCCAGATGCGCCGTCCAGGGGTTCCACATCATCGGCACCCGCCGGAACGGCTCCCCCAGCCGCTCCGCGATCCCGATCGCCTGGTTCGCCGTTCCCGTCCGCGGATCGTCCAGCACCCACACCCGGGCCTGCGGCGCCTGCGCCGCCCCCTCCGCCGCCGCCTGCGCCGCGCGCTGCACCTCAGGCATGGGCTGCCCCCTGCAATGGACGAACCGGCAGGGTGCCGCTAGGAACGCCCTCAATGGCGTGACGCATGGGGAGACCCCGGATGGAAAAGCTGCACATGACGGATTGGGACCGCGACGCCGCCCTGACCACGGCGCGCATACTGCTTGAGATCAAGGCGGTGAACTTCCGGCCGGAGGAGCCCTATACGCTGACATCGGGCTGGAAGTCGCCCGTGTATATCGATTGCCGTCGCATCATCTACTTTCCCCGCGCGCGCGCCAAGATATGTGAGCTGGGTGTCGAGAAGATCGGCCGTCACATCGGCTTCGAGAGCATCGAGGCGGTCGCCGGCGGCGAAACGGCGGGCATTCCCTTCGCCGCCTGGATCGCCGATCGCATGTCCTCCCCCATGGCCTATGTCCGCAAGAAGCCCAAGGGCTTCGGCCGCAACGCGCTGATCGAGGGTGACGTTCCCGAAGGCAAGAACACGTTGCTGGTGGAGGATCTCACCACCGATGGCGGCAGCAAGATCCAGTTCTGCCAGGCCCTGCGCGATGCCGGCGCCATCTGCAATCACACCTTCGTCGTCTTCTTCTACGGTGTCTTCCCCGGCGGCTTCGACACGCTGAAGAAGATGAACATCCAGCTCCACCACCTCGCCACCTGGTGGGACGTGCTGGAAGCCTGCAAGGACCGCCCGTACTTCTCCGACAGCGCCCTGTCCGAGGTCCGGAAGTTCCTCGAAAACCCCGTCGCCTGGTCCGCCGCCCACGGCGGCGTCGCCAGCCAGGAGGAAGCGATGGCCCGCAAGGGCCTCAAGACCGACTAGCCACCCCGGCCCGGCCACAAGGCCGGGCCACCGACGCACCCCGCATCACCTCCTGTTGATTTCCTTGCTCCACCGCTCCACCTTATTTGTTGCTATATCATTCTTATACGATATTGCATACAAAAGGAGCCTCCCATGCCCCGCCCAGCCTTCGCCCAGGCCCTCCTCGCCGCGCTCGCCCTGCCCCACCCCGCCCCCGCCGCCAGCCCGCACGACGGCACCTACAAGGGCACCTACCGCACCATCCGCAACGACAACTCCGGCGCCTGCGACAAGCTGGACAGCGACCGCGTCTCCATCACCGTCACCGACGGCAAGTTCACCCGCCGATGGGCCGGCAACCCCATCGAGGTCACCGTCGCAGCAGACGGCGCCGTCTCAGGCTCCGGCAACAACAGGCTCGCAAAGCGACCCGACGGCGGAGACAACAACCGCGCCATCTCGTTCATTGGCCGCATCGCCAACGGCGTCATGGAAGGCGAGTACGGCCACGCGCGCTGCGCCGTCCGCTTCAACCTCCGCAAGGAAGGCCCATAGGCGCCGCAGCCCGCCCCCCCACGCGCGCCCATCGTCTCGGCAACGTCACGCGGCTGCCAAGCGGGCGCAACACCCCGTCGCTAGGAAGGGCTCGCCCCCTCCAGCACAGGACCCCGCCATGTTCACCCGCCGCACCATCGGCTCCGCCCTCGGCGCCTCCACCCTGCTCGCCCAGTTCGGCGGCCTCACCCGCCCGGCCCAGGCCCAGCCCGCCACCCCCGGCGCCCCCCTCTTCCGCTTCGGCATCGTCTCCGACCCGCAATTCGCCGCCGTCGCCCCGCGCCGCACGCGCTTCTACGCCAACTCGCTGTGGAAGCTCGCCGACGCCGTCGAGTTCTTCAACACCGAGGACGTCGCCTTCGTCACCACCCTCGGGGACATCATCGACCGCCACTGGACCAGCTACGACGCCATCCTGCCGATCTACGACCGCCTGAAGCACCCGCACTTCTTCGTCCTCGGCAACCACGATTACGAGGTCGGCGCCGACTACCTCGCCTCCGTCCATCGCGTCACCGGCCTCAAGCGCGCCTACTACGACTTCCCCGCCGCCGGCCACCGCTTCATCGTGCTGGACGGCAACGACGTCAGCCTCTTCGCCAACGCCCCGGGCAGCGAGAAGCACAAGCTCGCCGCCACCCGCTACGAGGCCATGAAGGCCAAGGGCGCGGCCAATGCCCAAACCTGGAACGGCAGCGCCAGCGAGGAGCAGTACAAATTCCTCGAAGCCACCTTCGCCGCCGCCGAACGCGCCGGCGAGAAGGTGATCGTGCTCGGCCACTACCCGATCTTCCCCGCCAACGAGCACAACATGTGGGACAGCGAGCGCTTGGTGGAGCTGTTCACCGCCCAGAAGAGCTTCCAGGCCTATTTCTGCGGCCACAACCACGCCGGCAACTACGGCGAGCTGAAGGGCCGCCACTTCGTCAACATGAAGGGCATGGTGGAAACCGCCACCACCACCGCCTACGCCACCGTCAGCGTCTTCGCCGACCGCATCGAGGTCGCCGGCCACGGCGTCGAAACCAGCCGCACCCTCAAGGTTTGATCCCCGGAACCGGGCCGGGGCGGCGGCCCCGGCCTATCCCTGCCCCAGAACCTGCGCCGCCAGTCGCTCGATCGCCGGGTCCACCTTGTACATGTGCCGGTACTGCAGCACCTGCTTGGCCACCAGCCGCAGCCGGAAGCCGAAATCATGGAACGCCAGCGGCGGCAGCAGCGGCTCGTTCATCGCCGCCACATCCGCCCGCTGGAACTCGAACGCCATCGAAACCCGGCTCTCCCCTCCCCGCGGCGAGGTCCGGCTGCCCCAGTGCACCACCGCCTGGTTCCACATGAACACGTCGCCCGCCTCGCCCGGCAGCGCCCGGATCGCGGCATGCTCGAACCGCCATTCCTTCTCCGCCGGCGTGTTGTAGGTCGGGTCCAGATGCGCCGGCACGATATACATGCACCCGTTCAGCGGCGTGGCACGCGAGAGCGGAATCCACGTCGTGATCGATTTCGGCATTCCGTCCGGCAGCAAGGACTCGCGATCCTTGTCCCGATGCGGCCGCCACCCGGCATCGCCGCGCTGCGGGTCCACGTTCCACACCCAGAAATCCGGCAACGCCATGTAGTCGCCCAGCAGCCCCCGATAGATCGGGCTCAACCGGTAGAACGGCAGCCAGAACTCGTCGTACAGGAACGCGAACACCGGGCTCAGCCCCGCCCGGTCCAGCGCCCGCACCGTATTGGCCATCAGCGCCAGGTCCAACCCCCAGGCGATCGAGCTGGCGTGGAAATACCCTTCCTCGCGCACCATCGCCCGGATCGCCGCCATGTCGGCCTCGCCCGGCGCGATCGCGCTCAGCCCCTGCACCATGGCGGCGTCGCCCACATGCAGCCCCGGCGCGAAATCCTGCCAGAACCGCGTGTCGCCCAGGTCGCGCGTGCCGGTCGCCACCACCGTCACCGGAGTCGTCAGGCTGAAGGACATGGCAAACCTCTCGCGAACCGTCGCACGCTAGTGCGCCACAAAGCAACGCACGCTAATGCGCGCAGCGTCCGGCTTCAACGCTACACGCGCTCGCTGGCCGCAATCGCCACCCGGCACCCCGCCTTGATCGCCGCCGACAGCAGCCGATACGCCGGCGCCAGCTCCGCCTCATGCGCCAGCCCGATATCGCGATGCTCCAGCTCCTCCTCGCGGAACCGCTCGATCACCTCGCGCAGCTCCGCCTCGTCCTCGCCCAGGGAAGCCGCCTGTGCGGCGTAGTGTTCGTCGATCGCCTCCTCCACCGCCACCGTGCAGGCCATCGCCGCACGCTCGCCCAGCAGCGCGGTGGCCGCCCCCAGCGCGAACCCGGCCAGGTGCCAGAACGGCAGCAGCGCCGTCGGCCGCACCCGCCGCTGCGCGATCATGGCCGCGAAGGTGTCCAGGTGCACCTGCTCCTGGGCCTGCATGTGCCGGATCAGGTCGCCCTTCGGCCCCCGCCCCAGCACCGCCAGCTGCCCCTGGTAGATGCGCTTGGCGCCGTATTCCCCGGCATGATCCACCCGGATCATCCGCGCCAGTTCCGCGCGCCGCGCCCGGTCTCCCGGCAATCCGCCCATCCCAGCCATCACACCCTCCCGTCCCGCCACCGTGCCAGCCACAGCACCATCCCGCCGGCAACCGCCAGCGAGAACACCAGGCTCATCATCGCCATCGAAACCGGCAGCCCGGGCACCAGGTAGGCAGGCTCGTCACATGGCTTGGCCGGCCGTTCCGGCAACCCCGCCAGCCCCGTCCCGGGCGTGAACCGCGCCACGCACTCGGCCAGCGGGCTCGGCCACCACCCGGCCTCCACCCCCACATGCACGCCCGCAACCGCCACGCTCGCCAGCATCGCCGCCACCATCCCGGCGCCGCAAAGCGGCTTCAACCGGTCCGGCACCACCAGCCCCAGCAGCCCGAACCCCATCGCCACCCGGTACGGCCAGCGCCCCAGCAGGCACAGCGCACAGGGCACCAACCCGCCGAACCACTCGCTGCCCCGCGCGGTCAGCAGCGCCGCCACCACCAGAACGGTGGCAATCCCAAAGGCCCGGCACGGCGACATCCTCGGCATGGCCCCCCTATGCGCCCGCAACCCTCCCCCGATCAAGCGGGCCCGTTGCCCACCCTCCAGCCGGTGCCTAAGGTCCAGGCAAACAGGAGAACGCCGCATGCTGAAACTCTGGGGCCGCACCACGTCCAGCAACGTCATGAAAGTCCTCTGGCTGCTGGAGGAACTGCACCTCCCCTACCAGCGCATCGACGCCGGCGGCGCCTTCGGCCAGACCGACACGCCGGACTACCGCAGCATGAACCCGCTCGGCCTCGTCCCCAGCCTGGAAGATGGCGACATCCGCCTGTTCGAGAGCAACGCCATCCTGCGCTACCTCTGCAACGCCCACGCGCCGGCCACCCCGCTCTACCCCACCGCGCCCGCCGCCCGCGCCCAGGTCGAATCCTGGATGGACTTCCAGCAAACCGCCCAGTCCCGCCCCGCCAGCACCATCTTCCTCGGCCTCGTCCGCACGCCTCCGGAAAAGCGCGACTCCGCCGCCATCGCCGGCGCGGTCACGGAGCTGGCCCGCATCTGGGCCATCTGTGCCAACCAGGCCCAGGGCAAGGGCGGCTTCCTCTGCGGCCCCAGCCTTACCCTGGCCGACATCACCTTCGCCCCGCATTTGCACCGCTGGTTCCACATGCCCATCGAAAACCGGCCCGATGTGCCCGGCCTGCGCGCCTGGTACGACCGGATGGGCCCGCACGAGGGCTTCCAGAAGCACGTCGCGGTCAAGGTGGAGTAAGCAAGACTCTTCTTTTTCTGAAGAAAAAGAAGCAAAAAGACTTTTATAAATTTGCGCCCTGGAACCCCGGGCACAAATTCATAAAAGTTTTTTGGTTCTTTTTTTCAAAAAAGAACCGCTTCCTTCTAGTAAACCGCCTTCAACGCCGAAGACATCGTCGCGCAGAACCCCGCGAACACGCCGGAGATCTGGTTCGTCGTCGGCGCCACCATCGCCACCCCGGTCCCGCCCGTCAGCGTCGCCAGCTTGTTCGCATAGTTCGCCCGCTGGCTGGCCGTCGTATTGCCGGAATAGTAGATCGTGCTGATCGAGATGCCCTCGGTGCGCGCCAGCGTCGCCTGGTTCGTCGTCGCCGTCCAAAGGTTGGCATCGGTGCAGTTGCTGCTGCAGATGCCCGTGGTCGCCGTGTCGGTCAGGAACACGCCATCCGCCTTGGTATAGGTCCGGGTGCTCGCATTCGGCACGCCGTCGGTGATGATCACGATGTTCTTGCGCGTGCCGTTGTAGGTCGCCGCCTTGAACTGCTGCCGCGCCGAATAGAGGGCCGAGGCCACGTTCGATCCGCTGCACGCCGGCGCCCCGGTGTTGCCACAGGATTTCAGCGTATCGATCTTGGTCGACAGCGTAGCAAAGTTGGTGGAGGCCTGGCTCAGCGGCTGGAAGATCATCGATAGGCCGGTATGCGTGGTGATGCCAAACTGGCTGGCGCTGCCCGCCGCATTGCGCACGCAATCCAGGATCGCCTTGTCCGCCGCGCGCTGGTTGGCAATGGCAGAGGAGAACGAGCTGGAAAGATCGTTGGTGATGATCGTGTTCCAGGTCTGCCCGGTGCCATAGCTGGCAATCGCCACCGACTGGTAGGTCTTCGCCATGGTGCCGCTCAGCCCCGGCATCAGCCCGGTGATCGCATTGCCGTTCGCGGTGGAGGCCAGGCCCGTCACCTGCACCGCATCCGGGCTCGTGCCCCCGCTGGCCGACAGCGGCGTGAACACTTGCGTCGTCGCGTTCCAGTTGCCCAGCACCACGTTGGACGCCGGAACGATCGTGCCGTAGGTCCCCGAAGGCATGTTGGCCGTGGCGATGGTCTGCGCGGCGGACACGATCGCGGTGGTGGAATTGGTGCCGGAGGAATAATAGGTCGAGAGCTTCGCTGCCGCCGCCAGCGCCGCCGCCTGGGTGGTCTGGCGCTGCAGCAGGCCGCGGTGGTGCAGGCTCACCTGGTTCACCGCCAGGCCGCCGATCCCGGTCAGCACCGCCAGCGTCATCGCCGCCAGCACGCCCACCGCGCCGCGCCGGTCCGACATCGGGCTCATGCGCAGGTCCCTTCCTTCATCATCACCGCCGTCGCCGTCACCGTCTTGCCCAGCAGCACGCCCAGCTTGTCGCCGGTGGTGGTCTGGTTGAACCCGGTGGCCTGGATGCGCACCGTCACGCTCGGCACCGCGCAATTCTGGGTCGCCGTCACGGTGAAGGTCGCCCAGCTCGGCAGGCCCTGGCAGGCGTAGTACTCCACCGTGGTGCTGGCCAGGCCGGCGCTGCACACCGTGGTCGCCGTGGCGGTGGCGCCGGCGATGGCCCCGGTGGCGAAGTTCTTCACCTGCCCGGTCGCCATCATGCGCGCCGCCAGCTGGGCTGTGTTCTGCGCGTTGGAACGTGTCATCAGCGCCGCGTTCACGCCGATGAAGCCGAAGCACATCAGCAGGAAGGGCGGCATCACCAGGGCGAATTCCATCGCCACCGTGCCGCGCCGGCTGCGCCGCAAAAGCCGCACCCCGTCGGTCATCCGGTGCAGTGAGTCCAATGCTGCTGAAACGAAGCCCGGTCGCTTTACAATTCTTGACATGTTCTGTTAATTCTTCATCAATGACCTAATGTAACGCTGTTCATATTCGGTTAACTCTTTCAGAAAAGTTTCAATCCTTACCGCGGCCCGACAGTCGGGTTTCAAAACCCCGCCAGCCCTCGGCGTGCCTGCCCCCTTCGACTACGTACGTAGCCGAGACCGCTTGAACAGCGATGATCAGTTAATTATATTCACTATATGTCATCCGCAGACCCGCAACACGTGCAGGCCCTCCCGGCCGCGCCCGCCATGGCGCCGCCGGCCGCTCTGCCACCCTCCTTCGCCACCCTGGCGGCGGAGCTGCGTCTGCATGCCGGCGATCGCGCCCAGGATTTCGGCCCCATCGCGGCCATCCAGGCCCTGATCCTGGCCCTCCTCGCCCGCCTCCTCGGCCGGCTGGACGGCATGTTCCAGCGCTGGCAACAGGGCCAGCTCCCCCTGCCCACCCCCGCGCGCCCCCGCACCATGCCGGCTCCGCGCCCCCGCGACCCGTCAGCCTCCGCCCGGATTCCGTTCACCTGGGCCGATCCGTCCCCTGCCCAATCCGCGCGCCACCAGTTCGCGCGCGCCGAAGAACAATCAACCACGGAGGGCACGGAGAAGGACACGGAGTCCACGGAGGTCGAGTTCCCCCTCCGTGTCCTCCGTGCCCCTCTCCGTGCCCTCCGTGTTGAATCCCTGCCCTACGCTTGCCCCAGCCGCCTCAACTTTCAAAAACGACTCAAGCCAAGCCCGCCCAGCCGCGCCCATTTCATTGCGAAATAGGATTATTCCGCGTTAGCGATCCGCCCCGGCATACAGCACCTTGTCCAGCCGGTCCAACGCCTCTTCATACGCCGCCACCGCCTCCGGCGCGTAGTCGGATGCCGGCACGGGCTCGTCATCAAAGTGTCCGTACCGGTCCACCCCGCGCACCAGGAACGCGCTCGTCCGCGGCCCGCTCACCTGCTTCACGTAGGTCGGAATGTAACGGATCGCATACCCGATCCGCCGCTCGCGGCTCCGGTTCGCCTCCGACCCGTGAAAAATCCTTACATGATGCAGGCTCATCTCGCCGGGCCGCAGCACCACGTCCACCGCCTGGGAACGGTCCACCTCCACCGCGATCTCCTGCCCCCGGCTCAGCAGGTTCCCCGGCGCGAACGTGTCCTTGTGCGCCACCTGGTCCGCCGTCTGCGTCCCGGGGATCACCTGCATGCACCCGCTCTCCACCGTGCTCGGCGTGAACGCGATCCACGCCGTCACCACGTCGGGATGCGACAACCCCCAATAGGTCGAATCCTGGTGCCAGGAGATGAACGCCCCATCCCCCGCGTTCTTGGTGAAGAACCCCCCGTTCCAGCAGATGATGTCCGGCCCGATCAGGCTCTCCACCGCATCCAGCACCGCCGTGTTGCGCACGATCCCGTTCAGCCAGGGCGTCAGCATGTGCAGCTTCTGGTTGCGCCGCTTCGGGATCTTCCCCTCCCAGCGCGCCTCCATCACCTCCAGCTGCCGCACCGCCCCGGCCGCATCCGCCTCCGACATCACCCGCAGCGGAAACAGGATCCCATCCCGCCCATACGCCGCCACCTGTTCCGCCGACAAAGACCCCGCCATCGCACCCTCCCGCACCATTCCCCCCAGCCTGACGACCGCCCCTCCCACCCGTCAAGCCAATGGACAACCCGCCCCCCATTGCCGAAACTCCGCCCCAACAAACGGAGGAAACCAATATGACGGGCATCACCCGCCGCGGCCTCATGGCCGCCGCCACGGCTTCGCTCGCCGCACCCGCCATCGCCCAATCGGAGCGCACCCGCGTCCTGCGCTTCATCCCGCAGATCGACCTCGTCTTCCTCGACCCCGTCTTCAGCATGACCAACATCACCCGCAACCACGCGGGCCTGGTGTTCGACCGCCTCTACAGCGCCGACAACGCGCTGCGCGCCCACCCCCAGATGGCCGAAGGCCACACCATCGACAATGACGGCCTGCGCTGGACCATCAAGCTGCGCGAAGGCCTCAAATTCCACGACAACGAACCCGTCCTGGCGCGGGACGCCGCCGCCTCCCTGCGCCGCTGGGGCAAGCGCGACGTGCTGGGCATCGAACTGATGGCCGCCACCGACGAGCTGTCCACCCCGGATGACCGCACCCTGGTTTTCCGCCTCAAGCGCCCTTTCCCCCTGCTCGCCGAGGCGCTGGCCAAGCCCGGTGCGAACATGAGCGCCATCATGCCGGCCCGCCTGGCCGAGACCGACCCCTTCAAGCAGATCACCGAGATGGTCGGCAGCGGCCCGTTCAAATACGTCGCCAACGAGCGCCTGCAGGGCGTGCGCAACGTGTACGAGAAATTCCACGGCTACGTCCCCCGCCAGGGCGGCACCCCCAACGGCGACAGCGGCCCCAAGATCGTCCACTTCGAACGCATCGTCTGGACCACCATGCCCGACCAGGGCACGGCGCTGGTTGCCATGCAGAAGGGCGAGCAGGACTGGTGGGAATACGCAGCGCAAGACCTGCTGCCGGTGGTCAAACGCGACCGCAACCTGAAGTCGGGCGTACTCGAGAAGCTCGGCAACTTCGCCTTCGTCCGCTTCAACCACACCCAGCCGCCGTTCAACAATCCGGAGATGCGCCGCGTCATCCTGCGCGCGGTGAACCAGGAGGATTTCACCGCCGCCATCGCCGGCGGCGAGCCCGAGCTGCAGAACGCCTCGGCCGCCTTCTTCCCGCCCGGCACGCCCGACCACAGCGATGCCGGCCTCGAAACCCTGCGCCCGCGCTACACCGAAGCGCAGGCCAAGGCCGCCCTGGAAGCCGCCGGCTACAAGGGCGAAAAGATCGTCTGCATGGTCCCCGGCGACTACCCCAACCTCAAGGCCGCCAGCGAGGTGCTGGCCGACCTGCTGAAGCGCATCGGCATCAACCTCGATGTCGTCACCACCGACTGGGCCACCATGACCACCCGCGCCATCAAGCGCGAGAACCCGTCCGAGGGCGGCTTCCACCTGCACATGCTGAACGTGCCCGGCCTCTCCGTCGCCTCGCCCCTGGTCAACTCCCGCGTCCGCGGCGTCGCCGCCAACGAATCCGGCTGGTACAACAGCCCGCGCTACGAAGCGCTGCGCGCGGAATGGATGCTGAGCCCCGACCTCGCCACCCGCCAGCGCCTGGCCGGCGAGATCCAGCGCGAGTTCGTGCAAAGCGTGCCCATGGCCCCCTGCGGCGTCACCTACCAGCCCGCCGCCTGGCGCGCCGACCTCGACGGCGTGCTGGAAGGCGTGCCGAAATTCTGGAACGTCAAGCGCGTCTAGTTGCCCTGGCAGGGGTGCTTCGATACCGTCGCACCCCTGCGATGAACACCATCCTCTCCTCCCCGCGCCTGCTCCTCGGCGCCTCGGCGCTTGGCGTGCTGGGGCTGTTCCTGCTGTCCTTCCTCGTCGGCCCCTACCCGATCCCGCCCGGTACCGTCGCCCGCATCTTCCTCGCCCAGCTCTCGCTGGCGGAACGGCACTGGTCCGAAGCGATGGAGATGGTCGTGCTCGATGTCCGCTTGCCCCGCATCGCCGGCGCGTTGCTGGTGGGCGCCGCGCTGGCCTGCGCCGGCGCCGCCTACCAGAACCTGTTCCGCAACCCGCTGGTCTCCCCCGGCGTGCTCGGCGTCTCCTCCGGCGCCGGCTTCGGCGCGGCACTCGGCATCCTGCTCGGCCTGCCCGGTGCCGCCATCCAGGGCCTGGCCTTCGCCCTCGGCCTCCTCGCCGTGGCCCTCACCGTCTGGCTCGGCCGCTCCTTCGACCGGCACGCCACGCTGGTGCTGGTGGTGGCCGGCCTCGTCGTCTCCGCCTTCTTCCAGGCGCTGGTCTCGCTGACCAAGATCGTGGCCGACCCGCTGAACCAGCTGCCCTCCATCACCTTCTGGCTCCTCGGCGGCCTCGCCCGCACCACCCCGGCCACCCTGCTCGGCGCCCTGGTGCCGATCGCCGCCGCCGGCATCGTGCTGCACGCCCTGCGCTGGCAGGTGCATGCTCTTGCCGCCGGGGAGGACGAAGCCCGCGCACTCGGCGTCGACGTTCGCCGCGTCCGCCTCATCCTGATCGTCGCCGCCACGCTGATGACGGCGGCAGCCACCAGCCTGTGCGGCATCGTCGGCTGGGTGGGCCTGTTGATCCCGCACATCGTGCGCATGCTGGTCGGCCCCGGCTTCGCCATCGTGCTGCCGATGTCCGCCCTGCTCGGCGGCGGATTCCTGCTCGGCATGGACAACCTCGCCCGCATGGCCGGCACGGTGGAGGTGCCGCTGGGCATCCTCACCAGCCTGATCGGCGCCCCGTTCTTCGCCCTGGTGCTGGCCCGCACCCGCCGGCAGTGGTTCTGATGCTGGAGGTCGCCAACCTCCGCTTCGCCTGGCCCAGCGGGCAGACGGTGCTGGAGGACGTCTCCTTCACCGCCACCGCCGGCGTGCCGCTCGCCCTGCTCGGCCCCAACGGCACCGGCAAGACCACCCTGCTGCGCTGCCTGCTCGGCCTCGAACGCCCGCACTCCGGCCGCGTGACCGTGCAGGGCCAGGACCTCGCTGCCCTGCCGCGCACGCAGGCCGCCCGCCTCGTGGCCTATGTGCCGCAGGCCAGCACCACCGCCTTCGCCTTCCGCGTCGCCGACATCGTGCTGATGGGCCGCACCCCGCACCTGGGCTTCATGGCCGGTCCGGACGCCGCCGACCGCCGCGCCGCCGATGCGGCGATGACCCGCCTCGGCATCGCCCACCTCGCCGCCCGCGCCTTCGACGAGCTGTCGGGCGGCGAGCGCCAGCTGGTGCTGGTGGCCCGTGCCCTCGCCCAGGGTGCCAGGCTGCTGGTGCTGGACGAGCCCTGCGCCAGCCTTGACCTCGCCCGCCAGATGCAGATCCTCGCCGTGCTGCGCGACCTCGCCACTGCCGGCTACGCCATCCTGCTCACCACCCATCTGCCCGACCACGCCTTCCTGCTCGGCGGCGAAGCGGCGCTGCTGAAGAATGGCCGCCTGCTCGGCCCCGCCCCGCCCACCGAGTTGCTCACCGCCCCCACGCTGGAAGCGCTCTACGGCACGCCGATCGAGGTGGTCGCCCTCACCGAGGGCCGCGCCCGCGGGCAGGTGCTGTGCGTGCCGGTGATGCCATGCTGACGCGCCGCACGCTCCTCGCCGCCACCCTGCCGCTGCCCGCCCTGGCGCAGCCCCGCACCGTCACCGACATGGCGCGCCGCCGCGTCGCCCTGCCCGCCACCATCGCCCGCGTGGTGACGCTCGGCTCGCTGCCGGTGCTGAACAGTTTCGTCTATGCCATGGGCGAGGGCCGCACGATCGTGAACGGCCTGGCCGACTTCGCCCGCCCGCGCTGGAAGTTCCAGACCGAGTTCGCCCCGCAGATCGCCCGCCAGCCCGCCATGCAGCTGGCCACCCGCGAGCCAAACGTGGAGGCGATCCTGCTCGCCCGACCGGACGTGGTGCTGACCATGCACCGCGAGAGCATCGCCCTGCTGGAAAGCCGCGGCATCCCGGTGGTGTTCCTCGCCTGGCAGAAGCCGGAGGACGTGAAATCCTGCATGGCGGTGCTGGGCGAGGTGTTCGGCAAGCCGGACCGCGCCCGCGCCTACACCGCCTGGTTCGACAAGACCATCGCCCGCGTCGCCGCTTCCGTGCAGGGCGCCGAGAAGCCGCGCGTGCTCTACCTGCAGCCCGATACCCTCACCCAGCCGCGCCTGATCGCGGAATGGTGGATCCCGGCGGCCGGCGGCACCAGCGTGTCCGACGACGGCCGCAGCACCGAAAGCCGCAGCTTCACCCTGGAGCAGGTGGTGCTATGGAACCCCGACATCTTGATCGTGACCGACCCCCGGGATGTGGCCTATGTGCGCAACCACGCCGTGCTGGGTAAGCTGAAGGCAGCCCGCGCGGGCCGCGTGTTCGTGGTGCCGGTGGGCGCCCACACCTGGTCCAACCGCACCGCCGAACAGCCGCTGACGGTGCTGTGGGCGGCCAGCGTGTTTCATCCCGAACGCATGAAATCCGTGGACCTCGTGGCCGAAACCCGCAGCTTCTACCGCGACATCTTCGGCCACGCGCTGAGCGACGCGCAGCTGGGCGAGATCCTCAGCGGGACGATGTAGCGCCGCTGACCGTGGCGCCATCCTGCGGCCGCAGGGTGCGGATGCCGGGGATGGCCAGCAGCGGGATCACAGCCGCCAGCAGGAACACGGTGCGGAAATCCTCCGCCGGCAGCACGGTCTCCGACCCCGCGACGATGGCGAGCAGGCTGGCGCCGGCGGAGATGCCGATGCCCATCGTCAGTTGCTGGATGCCGCCACCGAGGCTGGTGGCCTTGGACAACCCCTCGGACGGCATGTCGGCGTAGGTCAGGGTCTGCAGCGTGTTGAACTGGATGTTGCGGATCATGCCGAACACCAGCACCCAGCCCGCGATCAGCCAATGCGGCGTGCCCTGGTCCAGCAGCGCGAACCCCGCCATGCCCGCCGCACTGGCCAGCGTGTTCCAGAACAACAGCCGGTCAAACCCCAGCGCGCGCAGCAGCTTCAGCGCAATGGTGCGCGCGGCGATGGTACCGAGCGACATGACGAAGGTGAGGGAGCCGGAGACAACCGGCGACAGCCCGAACCCCAGCTGCAGCATCAGCGGCAACAGGAACGGCACCGCGTTCATGCCGATGCGCGTCAGCCCGCCCCACAGCAGCGCCACGCGGAAGCTGCGCACGCGCATCTGGCGGAAATCCAGCGCCGCATTGGGCCGCACCAGGCTCCAGCGCACATAGGCGACGATCAGCAGCACCGCCGTGGCCAGCAGCGCGAGATCGATCGCGATGGGCAGGAAGCCGCGGCCGAGGCCGAACAGCTCGGTTTGCAGGCACAGCATCGCCACGCCCACCATGGCGAAGCCCGGCGCATCGAAGCGCGTGGGGGGTGCCGCATCCACCTCCTTCACGTGGCGCCAGGCGAGCCACATGCCCAGCAGGCAGAACGGTACGTTCACCACGAAGATCCAGCGCCAGCTTGCATGTTCCGCAATCAGCCCGCCCACCAGCGGGCCCATGGTGGGGCCGATCACCGAGGGGATATTCATGTAGCTGATCGCGGTGGCGAACTCGCTGCGCGGGAAGCTGCGCAGCAGGATCAGCCGGCCCACCGGCGCCATCAGCGCACCGCCGAAGCCCTGCACCGCGCGCGCGGCGACCAACATGGGAAAGTTCTGCGCCAACCCGCTCGCCAGCGAGCCCAGCGCGAAGATGCCCACCGCCGCGGTGAACGTCGCCCGCATGCCGAACCGGTCCGCCACCCAGCCGGAGACCGGAATGAACACAGCCGCCGAGAGCAGGTAGGCCGTCAGCGCCAGGTTGAGGCGCAGCGGCGTCTCGCCCAGCCCCTCGGCCATGGCCGGGATGGCGGTGGCGATGATGGTGCTGTCCAACCCCTCCAGGAAGAAGGCGAAGGCCACCACCAGCGGGACCATCATGCGGGGGGGAATGAGCGGCACCGGCCGAGGGCAGCGCGAAACGCGACAGGCGTCAACCTCCGTGGCAGAGTATCGCCACCGAGACGGAGGAGACGAACGCAATGAGCAAGATCGCACTGGTAACGGGCGGCGGCAGCGGCGTGGGCCGCGCGGCGGCGCTGGCGCTGCTGGGCGCCGGCTGGACCGTGGTGCTGGCCGGGCGGCGCGCCGATGCGCTGCAGGAGACCGCATCGCTCGCGGGCACCCAGGGCACCCGCACCCTGTGCGTGCCAACCGACGTGACGCAGCCGGAAGCAGTGGATGCGCTGTTCGCCGAGATCAAGGCGAAGTACGGCCGGCTGGACCTGGTGTTCAACAACGCCGGCGGCAACGTGCCGAGCACGAACTTCGGCGACTTCACCTGGGAGCAGTGGACCCAGGTGGTGGCGGTGAACCTCAATGGCTGCTTCCTGATCGCCAATCGCGCCTTCCAGATGATGCGCGACCAGAGCCCGCAGGGCGGGCGCATCATCAACAACGGCTCCATCTCCGCGCACACGCCGCGGCCGGGCTCGGCGGCCTATACCTCCACCAAGCACGCGATCACGGGCCTCACCAAGGCGATCGCGCTCGATGGCCGCAACTATGAGATCGCCTGCGGCCAGATCGACATCGGCAATGCCGCGACCCCGATGACAGCGCGCATGGCCCGCGGCGTGCCGCAGCCGGACGGGACCACGCGGGTGGAACCGACGATGGATTCCGGCAACGTGGGCAAGACCATCCTCTACATGGCCGAGCTGGACCCGGATGCGAACGCGCTGTTCGTCGTGGTGAAGGCAACGAAGATGCCGTTCGAGGGGCGCGGCTAGGGAAGCAAGGAAGCAAAGGGGACACAAAGAGCACAAAGGGCCACGGAGAAGCAAAGCTCTATCTGCTTCTCTGTGCCTCTCTGTGGCCCTCTGTGACCGCTTCGCTCTCTGCTAAAAACATAGCGGCACGGTCACCGCTGGCCCTACCGGCACGTGCACGGTCACCCCGCAGACGTCCACATCGATACCCGGCCCGCGCTCGATCTCCAGCGCCACGTTCGCCGGGTCCAGCCGCACGCGCAGCACGCTGCCGCGCCAGTGCAGCGCGAAGGCCAGGCGGGTCCAGGCCTCCGGCAGCCGGGGGCTGAGGCGCAGCGTGCCGGTCTGCCAGGAGAGGCCGGCGAATCCGAGCACCGCCGCCTGCCAGACGCCGCCGAGCGCTGCGATGTGCACGCCCCCGGCGCTGCTGCCGGGCTTGCCGTCCATGTCCAGCGCATAGGCCTGGCGGAAATGCCCCAGCGCCTGGGCGGAGTGGCCGAGGCGGGCGGCGACCACGGCGTGCAGCGCGGCGCTGAGCGAGCTCTCGTGGGTGCTGAGCGGTTCGTAGGTGGCGAAGCTGCGGCGCACCGTCTCCGGCGGGAAGGCATCGGGCAGCAGGGCCAGCAGGGCCACCACATCGGCCTGCTTGGAAACCTGGGTCTGCTGGGTGCGGCCGCGCACCAGGGCGGCGGCCTCCGCGCCCGTGGTGCCCTTGAGGTCCACGTGGGGCAGCTGGAAGAAGCCGCGGAACTGCTCGATCAGGCCGGTGGCAGGGTCGTGCAAGATCGCAAGCGCGGCGGCGGCGCGCAGCCACGCGGCGGGCTCGGTGTCGGCCAGCGACAGGCGGGCGACGAGGGCGACATGGGCCGCGGGCCGGCGCGCGTGCAGCAGCGCCAGCGCGGCGACGGCGCTGCGCAGGGCGTGGGCGGCCATGGCGTTGGTGAAGGCGTTGTCGTCCACCAGCTCGTGGTACTCGTCCGGCCCGATCACGCCGGTGATGTGCAGGCTGCCATCTTCCGCCGGCTCGGCGCGGCTGGCCCAGAAGCGGGCGCATTCGGCGAGCAGTTCGGCCCCGGCCTCGGCGAGGAAATCGGTGTCGTCGGTGGCCAGGATGTGGTTCCAGACGGCATAGGCGATGTCGGCGGTGATGTGCTGTTCCTGGGTGCCGGTGCGCACCGGCACCGGTACGCCGTCCGCACCCAGGATGGTGGGCGGCGTGGCCTCCGCGCCGGTATCGGCGGATTCCCAGGCGAACATGGCGCCCCGGTAGCCCAGCGACGCGGCGCGGGCACGCGCGGCCGGCAGGGTGCGGTGGCGGTACAGCAGCAGGGCGCGGGCGGCTTCGGGCCAGGTAAGGGTGTAGAACGGCAGCAGGTAGATCTCGGTGTCCCAGAAGACATGGCCAAGATAGCTGTCCCCGGTCATGGCGCGGGCGCCGATGGAAACAGCGGGGTCGGCGGGGTTGGCGGCGCTGACCAGGTGGTAGGCGGCGAAGCGCAGCGCCTGCTGGGCGCCGGGATCGCCGGCGATCTCCACGGCGCACTCATGCCAGCGATCGGCCCAGGCGGCTTCGTGGGCGGCGAGCAGGGCGCGCCAGGGCGGGGCGGCGGCGCGGGCGGCAATGGCGCGCGGGGCGGGATCGTCGGCATGCGAATCGGCGCGGGCGGCGGCGACAACGCGGTGGAATTCCACCATCCCGCCGGCCTCGGTGGTCCAGCGCCAAGTGTGGCCGAACGGGGTGTCGGTTTCCGGCACAAGCTCCGTGTCGCCGCGCCGCAGAGACGCGCGCGTGGCCAGCGCCACGCTGTGCGGGGCTTGCTCGGCGCGCCAGACGGAGAGGCCAGGCTCCAGCCTGGCGAGCCCGAGCCCCGTGCCGGCGGGGTCTGGCAGGGCATCGAGCGCGAGGGCGAGCCCGCCGCGGCTGGCGACGATCTGGACCACCTGCAGCGCGAGTGAAGGGGCATGGCGGGCGGCGAGGCGCAGCGTGCGCAGGTGCAGCATTGTGCCGTCCGCGCATTCGTGGCGCCATTCGGAGAGCAGCAGGCCACGCCGCAGGTCGAGCGTGCGGGACAGGTCGGCCCCCTGGCGCAGGCGGACCAGCGTGCCATTCACCGAAAGGCGCAGGCGCAGCCAATCGGGCGCGGGCATGGCCACGGGGATCGGCGGCTCGATGTCCGGCACGTCGAACAGGCCGGCCACGTAGCAGCGCGGCCAGGAGATGGGGCGGAAGGTGGTGATCCAGCTGGTCCAGAACGCGGCACGGCCGAGGTCGCGGGCGCCGCGCATCGCCAGCAGGCCGTTGGCGGTGGTGAAGCGGGATTCGATGTCGGCCTCGCGGGCCGGTTCCAGGCCATCGGCGTGCATGTGCCAGCCCGGGGCAGGCTGCGCCCAGGCAGGGTCTTCGATCGGAAAGCCGGCATCGTTCATGCAGCGGAACCTTGGGGCAGTAGGGCGAGGGCGGCGGGGTCGTCCAGCGTGGCCACCACGCAGGTGGGGCCGGCGGCCAGGAGCGGGGCGGCATCACCCTTGCGGGCCACGGCCAGGCTGGCCATGCCGGCGGCGCGTGCGGCGGCAATGCCGGCGGGTGCGTCTTCCAGAACCAGACAGTGCGCGGGGGCCACGCCGAGTTCCGCGGCCGCGAGCAGAAAGAGATCCGGCGCGGGCTTGCCGTGCGCCACGTCGCGGCCGGAGAGATCGGCGTGGAACAGGCGGGCGAGGTTGGCACTGGCCAGAATGGCCGAGGCGTTCTTCGATGAGGACGCGGCAGCAATGCGCAGCCCGGCGGCGCGGGCAGCCTCCAGGAAGCGCACGGCATCGGCGAACACGGTGAAGTCGCCGGCCGCGACCAAGGCGAGGAAACGCGCCTGCTTGGCGGCGGCGTAGGCCGCCACCTCGGCCTCGGCCATGATGCCGTGGGCGGCCAGCGCGGCGCGGGCGCCATCGAACCGTGGCTTGCCGGCGACGAGGGCGGCGTAGGCGGTGGGGGTGAGCATGGTGCCGGGGTAGCGCTCGGCCAGGGCTTCGCGCCAGGCGCGTTCGTGTGGGGTGTCGATCACCACGCCGTCGATGTCGACGATCACGGCGGTGATCAAGGAAGGAAGGCCTTCTTTTTCTGAAGAAAAAGAAGCAAAAAGACTTTTATTCGTTTGTGCCCGGTCTCCCCGACCAGCGAACGAGTAAAAGTTTTTTGGTTCTTTTTTTCAAAAAAGAACATGCTTACTCACTCGGCGGCCGCCGCGCCGCCTTGATGCCGGAGCGGCTTTTTTTCGCGTCCAGGCGCCGTTCCTTGGAGCCGAGCGTGGGCCGTGTGGCGCGGCGCTTGATGGGCACCACCGTGGCGCGGCGGATCAGTTCAAACAGGATCTCGCGCGCCGCACTGCGGTTGCGGTCCTGGCTGCGGAATTCCTGGGCGGTGATCACGATCACGCCATCCTGCGTGGCGCGGTGGCCGGCGAGCTTCAGCAGGCGGATGGCGACATCGTCGGGCAGGTTGGGGGAGCCGCGCGCGTTGAAGCGCAGCTGCACCGCGGTGCTCACCTTGTTGACGTTCTGGCCACCGGGGCCAGAGGCGCGGATGAAGCTCTCCTCCAGCTCGCGCTCATCAAGCTGGATGCGGTGGGTCACGGGGATCATGGGTCTCTCCTGCCGCGCCTTCTAGCACGGCAGGAGAGCTGGGTGCGCTACTCGCCGCCGCCGGTCGCGGGGGCGCCCGTCGTCACGCCGCCGTCGATCACGAAGGTCTGGCCGGTGGTGAAGCTGCCGGAGGGGGAGGCGAGGAACACCGCCGCTCCCGCGATCTCATCCGGTTCGCCGATGCGCTGCAGCGGGGTGGTCTTGCTGCGGGCCTTTTCCTTCACGGGGTCTTCCCACAGCGCCTTGGCGAAATCGGTGCGGATCAGGCCCGGGGCGATGGCATTGGCGCGGATGTTGTCCGGCCCGTATTCCACGCAGAGGTTGCGCACCAGCGCCATGTCCGCCGCCTTGGAGATGGCATAGACGCCCAGATGCGTGCTGCCGCGCAGACCGCCGATGGAGGAGACCACGATCATGGAGCCGCCGCCGCGCTGCTTCATGCTGGGCGCGGCCATGTGGCACAGCCAGTGGTTGGAGCGGACGTTGTAGTTCATCACCCGGTCCCACGCCTCGTCCGGCAGGTTCTGCGACAGGCCGTAGAACGGGTTCACCGCGGCGTTGCAGACCATGATGTCGATGCCGCCATAGGTGGCGATGGCGAAATCAACCAGCGCCTGCAGCTCTTCCTTGCGGCCGATGTTGCACACCTTGGTGGCCGCGGTGCCGCCCTTGGCGATGATCTCGTTGGTGACGAGATCGCAGGCATCCTGCTTGCGGGAGGAGACGACGACCTTGGCGCCATGCTCGGCCATGCGCAGCGCGATCGCCTTGCCGATGCCCTTGCTGGAGCCGGTGATGACGGCAACCTTGCCGGTGAGATCGAATAGCGACGACATGGGCGTTCCTCCGCAGTGTTCGTTGAGGGGAGGAAAGCGCAAAGCGGGCCAAGGCGCCAGCCCCGGCGCCTAGAGCAACGCCAGCGCAACGACGATCGTCGTCACCGTCAAGGGGGCGCCCACCATCAGGTAGGTCCAGAAGCCGATCTCCACGCCGCGGGCCCGCGCCCGCTGCACCACGATGAGGTTGGCGACCGAGCCCACCAGCGTGAGGTTGCCGGCCAGCGTGGCGGTGGCGGCCACCACCGTCCAGGCGCGGGCGGGGTCGGGCAGCGTGGCGACGAAGGGCTTCAGCACCAGCACCGCCGGCACGTTGCTGACGATGTTGGAGAGTACGGCGGTGACGAGACCCAGCGTGGGCATGTGGTGCAGGCCGAGGGCGGCGATGGCGGCGATGCGCTCGGGCGTCAACACCGCGCGCTCCAGCCCCGCCACCACCACGAACAGCCCGGCGAACATCACCAGCAGCGGCCAGTCGATCTCGGCATAGATGCGCGCGGGCTTCACGCGGCGCGTAGCCAGCAGCACGGCGCCGGCCACCAGCGCGGCCTCCGCCGGCGGCACCCCGGCGAAGAAGGCGGCGGCCATCAGCAGCGCCACCAGGCTGGTCTTGCGCAGCAGCTTGCGGTCGGTGCGCCAGGGCGGCGGTTCTGCCGAGAGGCGCGCGCCGGTGAGGAACTCGCCGCGCCATAGCAGGGCCAGCAGCGCGATGGTCAGCAGCAGCCCGATCGCCGCAACGGGGGCCACGTTGGCTGCGAACTGGGCGTAGGGAATGCCCGAGAGACTGCCCACGATCATGTTCTGCGGGTTGCCGGTGAACGTCGCGGCACCGCCGATATTGGCGGCGAGCGGAATGGCCAGCACATAGGGCACCGGGTTGCGGCGCAGATGCAGCACGATATCCAGCACCAGCGGCGTCAGCACGATGCAGATCGTGTCGTTCACCAGGAAGGCGCTGAGCCCGCCGCTCAACACCACGATGGCGGCGAGCAACGGCAGCGGATGGCGTGCCCGCGCCACGGCCCAGGCGGTGGCCAGCGCGAAGAACCCGGCGAGGCGCAGATGCGCCACCACGATCATCATGCCCAGCAGCAGCGCGATCGTGTTCCAGTCGATCGCGCGATAGGCCTCTTCCAGCGGAATGGCGCCGGTGGCGACCATCAGCGCACCGCCGAGCAGCGCGGCGCCGGTCCGGTCGATGCGCAGGCCCGGCAGTCGCCCGAAGGCGACCACGGCGTAGGTGGCGGCGAAGATGGCGATGGTCAGCACAGCAAGCATGTTCTTTTTTGAAAAAAAGAACCAAAAAACTTTTCCCCCCTGCTGTCCAGGGGCCCCCGCCCAAAACGGAAAAAGTCTTTTTGCTTCTTTTTCTTCAGAAAAAGAAGGCCTTGCTTACTGCGCCCTCCACCGCCGCAGCGACAGCGCATT
>JBIKOJ010000299.1:0-4764 GCA_044358135.1 Acetobacteraceae bacterium
GCTGCGCGTTGTGGCTGGCGCTTCAGACCAGGGGCAGCCGGCTGGGCACCATGGTTCTATTGGTGGCTGCGGCGGTGTTGTTCCTTGTCTATCCGCGGGGCATTCCGTTCCTGGTGGGCGTGCTTGTGGGGTGCCGTGGGGGTGCGGCTGGTGGTGGGCTGGCGCGATATCCCGCATTGATGATCTTGGCGTTCCTGGCGGGATGGGCGCTGATGCAGGCGCTGAGCCCCACGCTGCTGGTCGAGACCCATCTGTGGGAATGGGTGCTGGATGCGCGGGTGTTCCTTGCCGTGCTGGCCCTGGCCTGCCTGTATTTCGGCTTCTCCGGCCTTGTTGCCGGGGGTGGGGCGTTGGGGGCGCTTCTGATCAGCCGGCCGCTGCAGGTGCTGGGAACCATCAGCTACAGCTTCTACCTGTGGCAGAACGCGGCACTTGGTGCAGCGCGGCGCATCTTGAAGCTGCTGTTCGGCGACGATCCGCACGGCCTGGTGAACCTGGCCGCGTATCCCATCCTCACCTTCGCGATCCTGCTGCCGCTGTCGCTGGTGAGCTGGCGGTTGATCGAGGTGGGATGCTCGGACGGGTTGCGGGCCATGCTGCGCATCGAGCGCCCTCAGCGGTCGGCACCCGCGGCTGGGGCCTGACACGCGGAGTGCCAATGCCGATAGGGATTGGTTGGTGTTGGCGCGGTTGAAGCAAGTATCTTCTTTTTCTGAAGAAAAAGAAGCAAAAAGACTTTCATTTGTTTGCGTAGGGTTTATCCGTCGGGACACCTGCCGCAAGTAGATAAAAGTTTTTTGGTTCTTTTTTTCAAAAAAGAACGTGCTTTCTTGGGTTCGGCAAGACTGGATTGCTTCGCCGCGCTCGCAGTGACGGGGTGGCGGGTTGGTTATTCCTCGGCGGCGAGGCGGGCGGCCTGGTCTTCGGCGGTGAGGGCGTCGATGAACTGGTCGAGGTCGCCCTGCATGACGCGGTCGATCTTGTAGAGCGTGAGTTCGATGCGGTGGTCGCTGACGCGGCCCTGGGGGAAGTTGTAGGTGCGGATGCGTTCGCTGCGATCGCCGGTGCCGACCTGGCTCTTGCGGTCCGCGGAGCGGGCGGCGTGGAGGCTGAGGCGCTGGGCTTCATAGATCCGGGCGCGCAGGATCTTCATCGCCTTGGCCTTGTTCTTGTGCTGGCTTTTCTCCTCCTGCATCGCCACCACGGTGCCGGTGGGGATGTGGGTGATGCGCACGGCACTTTCCGTCTTGTTGACGTGCTGGCCGCCAGCGCCTGAGGCCCGGTAGACGTCGATGCGCAGGTCTTCCTCGTTGATCTGGACGTCCACTTCCTCCGCCTCGGGCAGGACGGCGACGGTGACGGTGGAGGTGTGGATGCGGCCCTGGCTTTCGGTGGCCGGCACGCGCTGCACGCGGTGGACGCCGGATTCGTATTTCAGCCGGGCGAAGACGGACTTGCCGGTGATCTCGGCGGTGGCGGACTTGATGCCGCCGAGGCCGCTGTCGTCGTAGTCCATCACCTCGAAGCGCCAGGCGCGGGTGGCGGCGTATTTCTGGTACATGGCGAAAAGCTCGGCGGCGAAAAGGCCGGCTTCGTCGCCGCCGGCGGCGGGGCGGATTTCCAGGATGGCGGAACGGTCGTCGGCCTCGTCGCGCGGGAGGAGGGCGATGCGGATTTCGTGTTCGAGGGCGGGGATGCGGTCTTTCAGCTCATAGAGCTCGGCCTCGGCCAGCTCCTTCATGTCGGGGTCTTCGAGCAGGGCCTGGGCCTCGGCGCGGGCCTGTTCTGCGGCGCGCAGCTCATCGACGCGGGCGACGACGGGTTCGATCTCGGAGAGCTCGCGGGAGGCCTTGGTGAAGGCTTCGCCGTTGACGCCCTCGTTGAGGAGATGGCGCAGTTCCTCGGCGCGGGCGACGATGCGGTCTAGCTTGAGGGCGAGGGACATGAGGCATCACCTAGCGCCAACGGGCGGCGGTGCCAACCGGCTTGGGCATGGGACGGGGGACGGCAAGGTAGCAAGGCTTAACCGCCAAGGCGCCAAGAACGCCAAGGGGACGCCAAGAAGGGTTGGTAGGATGCGCCTTGGCGACTTCCTTGGCGTGCTTGGCGTCTTGGCGGTTGTCTTGCTTCCCTAGGCCAGCCGCGCCGCCAGTTCGCCCACCGCGATCTCCTGCTGGTCGCCGGTGCCGAGGTTCTTCACCTGGGCCACGCCGCGGGCGAGTTCAGTTTCGCCGAGGATGATGGCGGTGTGGGCGCCGGTTTTGTTGGCGCGTTCCATGCGGCGCTTGAGGTTGCCGCGGTAGGCCATTTCGGCGCGGATGCCGGCGGTGCGCAGGGTTTGCACGATATCCAGGGCCGCGCCCTCCTGGGCCTCGCTGGCCGGGATGACGGCGATGCCGGCGGGGGCCGCGGGGGGCTGGGCGAGGAGCATGGAGAGGCGCTCGACACCGGCGGCCCAGCCGACGCAGGGGGTGTGCGGGCCGCCCATTTCCTCCACCAGGCCGTCGTAGCGGCCGCCGCCGAGGACGGTGCCCTGGGCGCCGAGCTGGGAGGTGACGAACTCGAAGGCGGTGTGGCTGTAGTAGTCCAGGCCGCGGACGATGCGGGGGTTTTCCACCACCGGCACGCCGATGCGGGCGAGGTGCTCGCGCAGCTTGCCGTAGAAGGCGGCGGAGTGTTCGTTGAGGTAGGGGTGGATGGTGGGGGCGTCGGCGACGATGGCCTTGTCGCCGGGGTCCTTGCTGTCCACGACGCGGAGCGGGTTGCGTTCCAGGCGCAGGCGGCTGTCTTCGGAGAGCGCTTCCTTGTGGGCGGAGAAGTAGGCGATGAGGGCCTCGCGGTAGGCCATGCGGCTTTCGCGGTCGCCCAGGGTGTTGAGTTCCAGCACCACGTCCTGGGCGACGCCGAGGGCCTGGAGGATGGACCAGCCGCAGGCGATCACCTCGGCATCGGCCAGGGGCTCGGGGCTGCCGAGGACTTCCACGTCGATCTGGTGGAACTGGCGGTAGCGGCCTTTCTGCGGGCGTTCGTAGCGGAACATCGGGCCGGTGTAGAACACCTTCTGCGGCAGGCTCTGGGTGAGGCCGTTGGTGACCAGGGCGCGGCAGACGCCGGCGGTGGCCTCCGGGCGCAGGGTGAGGGATTCGCCGCCGCGGTCGGTGAAGGAATACATCTCCTTCATCACGACGTCGGACGTGTCGCCGAGGCCGCGGGCGAAGACGGCGGTTTCCTCGAAGATGGGGGTGGACCACTCGTCGAAGCCGTAGGTGGCGGCGACGCGGCGGGCGGTTTCGATGACGTGGAAATGGCGCCGCGCGGACTCGCCGATCAGGTCGTGGGTGCCGCGGACGGGCTGGACCTTGGTGGGGGCGGGCTTGCGGGCGGGGGAATCGGTCACGCGGGTGGGTGTCCTTGGTAGGAAGGAAGCGGTTCTTTTTTGAAAAAAAGAACCAAAAAACTTTCATTCATAAAAGTCTTTTTGCTTCTTTTTCTTTAGAAAAAGAAGGCCTTCCTTGCTTTACTCGGCGGCGCGGGCGGCGGCTTTCTGGGCGTCCAGCTCGGCCTGGATGGTTTTGGCCTTGGCTTCCACCAGCTCCACGATGTGCTCGACCATGCTCTGGCCATCCACGGTGTGGTCGGTCTTGCCGGCGTTGTAGACCATGTGGCGGTGGTTGCCGCCGCCGGTAACGCCGATATCGGTCATCAGCGCCTCGCCGGGGCCGTTCACCACACAGCCGATGATGGAGAGCGAGATCGGGGTTTCGATGTGGGCGAGGCGGTCTTCCAGGGTGGCGACCGTCTCGATGACGTTGAAGCCCTGGCGGGCGCAGGAGGGGCAGGAGATGATCTTGACGCCGCGGTGCCTGAGGCCGAGGGATTTCAGCATCTCCCAGCCCACATGCACTTCTTCCTCCGGTTCCGCGGAGAGGGAGACGCGCAGGGTGTCGCCGATGCCGGCCCAGAGCAGGTTGCCCAGGCCGATGGCGGACTTGACGGTGCCGGTGCGCTTGCCGCCGGCTTCGGTGATGCCGATGTGCAGCGGGTGGTCGCAGACCTCCGCCAGCTGCTGGTAGGCGGCGACGGCCATGAACACGTCGCTGGCTTTCACGCTGATCTTGAACTCGTGAAAGTCGTGGTCCTGCAGGATCTTGGCGTGCTCCAGGGCGCTCTCGACCAGGGCCTCCGGGTTGGGTTCGCCGTATTTCTCCAGCAGGTGCTTTTCCAGGCTGCCGGCGTTGACGCCGATGCGCATGGAGCAATTATGGTCGCGGGCGGCCTTGATGACCTCGCGGACACGCTCCGAGCTGCCGATGTTGCCGGGGTTGATGCGCAGGCAGGCGGCGCCGCTCTGCGCGGCCTCGATGGCGCGCTTGTAGTGGAAGTGGATGTCGGCGACGACCGGGACCTCCACCTGGCGGATGATGTCCTTCAACGCCAAGGCACTCTCCTGGTCGGGGCAGGAGACGCGCACGATGTCCACGCCGGCGCGCTCGGCGCGCTGGATCTGGGCGACGGTGGCGGCCACGTCCGTGGTGGGGGTGTTGGTCATGGTCTGGACCGTGATCGGGGCGCCGCCGCCGACCGGGACCGAGCCCACGTGGATCTGGCGCGACTTGCGGCGCTCGATGTGCTGGTAGGGACGGTAGCTCATGAACTGCTCCGACAACTGACACGCCCCTATACCGCGCGGCGCGTGGGGGAGGAAGGCAAGGCCAGGGCTCTGCCCTGGACCCGCCAGGGACCTGAGGTCCCTGGACCCACATG
>JBIKOJ010000254.1:0-6743 GCA_044358135.1 Acetobacteraceae bacterium
GAAGGGGGGTGCCGATGCGCGGGATTCGCGGCGGTGCGGCGTGGATGGGCCGCGGTTGGCCGGTCGCAGTTGTGGTGCGGCGGGGGGCGTTGGACCTGGTACGGGCGCGCGGAGAGGGGGCGTGGCGGCGCCTGGTGGTGGCGGGACGGGGGGTGGCCGGGGGCTGGAGCGCGGGGAGGCGGCCCTGTTCCCAGTCGAGCACCATGGCGTGCAGCGTGAGCATGATGCGGGCGAGGGCGAGGAGGATGAGGGCCTGGAGGATGGCTTCGGGGCCCCGGGTCTTCGCAATCCCGGCGAGCGCGCGCAATTCTCCCGCCAGGGCGGCGAAGGCCTGGCTGAGGGCGGGCGGCGCCTCGGGATGTTGCGGGATGGGTTTCATGGGAGTTTTTATATCTAACTTCCGTTAGGATGGGAAGCGATTTTTTTTACGTACGTACTCGGATTGCGTGGGGGCGGAGGAAGGAAGCAAGCAAGGCAAGATTTGCCACAGAGACACAGAGACACGGAGGAGCAAGGCAAGGGAGAAGGCAGGGGGCGGAACCCGCTTCGCGTTTCCGCCCGGCGAGGGTGGAAGGTTTTGTGGGATGATGGGGGCGACGAATGAAGTTTTTTTGCTTCTTTTTGTTCACAAAAAGAAGGACTTGCTTGCCTTTGGCCCGTTGTCGCGCGACCTCCCCACGAGGGGGAGGGGGACGTTAGGTGGGTGTTGGGTGTTGGGCTTCGGCGAGGGCGAAGCCGACGAGGAGGAAGGTGAGGCCGCCGAGTTCGATGGAGAAGGTGTTCATGCTGCTGGAGAGCGGCCAGAACGCCGCGACGTAGGTGGCGAAGAGGGCGACGCGCAGGGGCGCGGGGTGGCGCCAGAGGCCGCGGGCCAGGGCAAAGCCCCAGGCCAGCACCATGGCGGTGTAGAGGGCGAGCCCGGGCAGGCCGGCATCGGTGACGGCCTGGAGGTACATGTTGTGCGGGTGCAGGTTGCAGCCGAGCGCGCCGCCGCCGGTATCGGCGGGGTTGGTGGCGTGGGTCCAGCCGCGCCAGTAGCGTTCCTGCATGCAGCCGCTGCGGAAGCCTTCGAAGCCCCGCCCTGTGAGGGGGTGGTCTTGCGCGATGGCCACGGCGCGGGAGGCGATCTGGCCGTAGTTGCTTTCGGGCCAGTTGGCCATCTGGGTCGTGAACTTGGTGACCAGCCGGTAGAAGGTGGGCGGCGCCACCACGGCGGAGGCGGCCAGGACGGCGGCGCCGAGGGCCACGGCCGCGGCGACGGGCAGGCGCAGCCGGGGCAGGAACAGGGCGGCGATGCCCAGCGCGAGCACGGTGAGCAGCACCGGCATGCGCTGGCCGATCAGCACCACCGAGGCGATGGCGGCGCCGGCCAGCAGGGCGGCCAGGGCGGGGCGCCACCAGTCCCGCCCGGCTGCGAGCAGGCGGAAGATGGGCGGGATGACGGCGACGGGCAGCAGGCGGGCGAGCGGCGGGCCGGCGCGGGGCTTCTGGAACGGGCCGGTCAGTTCGCCGTCGCCCCAGCGCGGGTAGCCGCCGAGGTTGCGGCCGATGGCGGCCTGGAGCAGGGCGGAGAGGCCGATCCAGGCGGCGCAGGCGGCGAGCACGGCCCAGAGCCAGCGGCGGATGGTGGGATCCGCCAGGGTGACGTGTTCCAGGGCGGCGATGAACAGGATGTAGCGGCCGGTGACGAGGGCCTGGATCAGGGAGCGGCTGCCGCCTTCGCCGATGCCGGGCAGGGAGCAGAGGATCACCCAGCCCCACCAGAGCAGCGCGAGGCGGAGCCAGGGCCGGCGGAGCCAGGACCAGTCCTGCCGCAGGCCGGAGCGGGAGAGAAAGAGAATCAGGATGATGGCGATCAGCGCCTCTGCCACCGCGAAGGCGTGCAGCATGGCGGGAGGGATGCCGAGGACGCAGAGGGCGGCGGCGCGATCGAGCCGGGCGGCGAGGGCGAGGGCGGGCGTGGCCGGCGCTGGGGCGGTGGTGTCAGCTTGCATGGGCGGAGGCGGGGCCGGCACGGGAATCGAGGAAGACGGGGCCGAACAGGAGGGCGGCGCAGGCCAGGGCGGGGAGCAGGGCGCGCAGCCAGAGCAGGGGGATCAGCTCGTGCATGCGGACGGCCAGGCTATCGAGGGCGAGGCCGGCGGCGACCAGGGCGACGACGGCGGTGATGCCGAGGAAGGGCCGCAGCAGCCCGCCATGGCGGCGGAAGGCGCCGCCGAGCACGGCGACGAGGGCGACCATGGTGAAGCTGAGCGTGGTGAGCGGGCTGGAGAGGCGGCGATGGGCTTCCACGCGCCATTTCGGGATGTCCCGCGGCATCACCACGCCTTCGGGTGGGTTGAGCAGGCCGGCGATGGACATTTCCGCGGGGTCGCGCAGGCGCACGCCGGTGGCCCGCGCGGGGGCGGCGAGGTCGACCCAGTTTTCCTTGAAGGACAATACGTTGAGCTGGCCGGTTCGCTGGTCGATCACCTGGCGGGTGCCGTTTTCCAGCAGCACGCGGGGGCCGTTGGCGCCATCCAGCAGGCGGCCGGTTTCGGCCAGGATGGTGGCGCGCTGGGCGGGGTCGCGGGCGTCGTCCACCATGATGCCGCGCAGCGCGCCGTCGGGCTGCTTGGCGCGGACATAGACCACGAGATCGTCCGACACCGTGGTGAAGACGCCTTCCTGGAGCAGGAAGGCGGCGATGTGGTTGCGGATTTCCCACTGGTATTCGCGGAAGGAGGTGGCGCTGGCCGGGACGAGCCAGAGGTTGAGCGCGTAGTGCCCGGCCATGGCGACGACGGCGACGGCCAGGGCGGGGCGGGCCATGGCGAGCGGGGAGAGGCCGGCGGCGCGCATGACGGTGAGCTCGCGGTCCATCGACAGGCGCTGGTAGAGGAACTGGACCACGACGAAGGTGGTGATGGGCAGGATGATGGAGACGAAGCCCGGGATGAGCAGGCCGGTGAGCTTGAGGAACACCACGAAGGACAGGCCACGGTTGACCACCAGCTCCACGAAGCGGAGCGACTGGGTGAGCCAGATGAGGGCGACGAGGCCGAGCGTGACGATGAGCAGCGCGCCCAGGAGCTGGCGGAAGACGTAGCGGTCGAGCCGGGTGATCGAGAAGGCGCGCATCAACGCTTCCATGGTCCGAGGCGGATGGCGCTCGCATAGCATGCCTGGAGGCGGGTGGTGACCACCTCGCGGGTGAAGTTGGCGCGATAGGCCTGGTGGCCGGCTTCGGCGAGGCGGGTGCGAAGGGCGGGGTCTTCGGAGAGGCGGCGCAGGCAGTCGGCCAGGGCGGCGGGGTTGTCGATGGGGCAGGTGAGGCCGGTTTCGTTGTCGGCCACGTATTGGCGGGCGCCGTCGGCCAGGGTGGCGACGAGGGGGCGGCGCATGGCCCAGGCCTCGATGATGACGGTGCCGAAGGGTTCGTAGCGGCTGGGGAGCACGACGATGTCTGCGGCTTCGATGAGGGAGCGGCGGTCGGTGCGCCAGCCGAGGAAGCGGGTGCGGTCGGCCACGCCGAGGGTGCGGGCGAGGGCTTCGTATTCGGCGCGGGCGGGGCCTTCGCCGGCGAGCCAGAGGGTGAGGGTGGGGAGCTCGCGCAGGGCGTGGAGCATGGTGTCGATGCCCTTCACGCGGTGCATGCGGGCCAGGACCAGCAGGGCGAGGCTTTCGGGTGGGGTGGCGAGGCTTTCGCGGGTGACCGGCGGTGCCTGAGGCATGTCCCCGAAGGTGTTGACCATGAAGCATCTTTCGGGCGGGAGGCCCTGCTTCAGGAGGTAGGCGTGGATATCCGGGGTGACGCCCACGAAGCTGTCGGAGCGGGGGAAGTATTTGAGGTTGTAGTAGTCGCCGAACCAGCCGAGGACGGGGCAGGGCATGGCGCGGGGGATGAAGCTGTTGGCGCGGCTCATCCAGGCGTGGACGAGGTCGGCCCTGAAATCCCGGGCCAGGGCGCGGATCCGGCCCGGACCACCAAGTAGGGGGCCAAGAAGGCGGCCGGGGACGGAGAAGTTGAGCGCGGTGGTGGGGATGCCGGCCTGGGCGTAGCGGGCCATGGCGGCGGGCCAGGGGCGGGTGACGACGTGCTGGGCGACGCCCTGGGCGTGCAGGCTGGCGATCGCGTCTTGCGCGAAGGTTTCGGCGCCGCCGATTTCGGCCCCGGCGATGACGTGCAGCACGCGCATGCGGCGGTGGGTGCCATAGGCGGGCCCGTGTGTCGAGGCTAGGCGTCTTCGAACTCGAAGGGTTCCTCGCCCTTGCGGGTGATGCTGAGGGAGCCGTCGGCTTCCAGGATGACCTCGTCGATGGTGCGGAAATCGTCCACGCCGTTCTTGCGCAGGAGGACCTTGAGGTCGGTGTTGGAGAGTCGCTCCCGGTTCATGTGGGCGCGGATGACGCGGCCATCGTGGACGAGGCGGGTGGGTCGGCCTTCGAGCAGGCGGCTCATGGTGGTGCTGCGGAAGGAAAGGAGGGAGACCAGCGCGCCCAGGGCGATGAGGATGGCGGCGGAGAGGAGGCCGGCGGTGAGGGAGTTGTCGCCGCCGATCATGGCGTTCTGCACCACCTCGCTGATCAGCAGCATGATGACGAACTCGATGGCGCCGAGCTGGCCGACCTGGCGCTTGCCGGAGAGGCGGAGCAGGACCATGAGGCCGATGAAGACGACCACGGTGCGGATGGCAAGCTGGGCCAGCGGCACTTCGGGGAGGAGGAGCTGCTGCCACATGGGGATTGCCTCTTGCCCGGCGGGAGGCCGGCTGCGAGCGTGCAACGGTGCGGCGGGGGTGTGATGGCGGCGTTTGACCTGATCGTGATCGGCGGCGGGCTGGTGGGGGGCGCGGTGGCCTGGGGCGCGGCGCGGCTGGGGGCGCGGGTGGCGCTGCTGGACGAGGGGGATGTGGCGCACCGGGCGGCGCGGGGAAATTTCGGGCTGGTCTGGGTGCAGACGAAGGGGGCGGGGATGCCGCCCTATGCGCATTGGTCCCGCAGGTCCGCCGAGCTGTGGCCGGCGCTGCAGCGGGCGATGCTGGGGCGGACCGGGGTGGATGTGGCGCTGCGGCAGCCCGGGGGGCTGATGTTCTGCCTGTCGGACGCGGAGCTGGAGCGGCGGGCGGAGCAGGCGACGCGGATGCACAACGAGAGCGGCGGGATCGGGACGGTGATGCTCGATCGCGCCGAGGTGCGGGCGATGGTGCCGATGGTGGGGGATGGGGTGGTGGGGGCGGCGTTCTGCCCGGTGGATGGGCATGTGAACCCGTTGAAGCTGCTGCGTTCGCTGCAGGATGCGCTTGTGCGGGAGGGTGGGGCGTACCTGCCGAACCGGAGTGTTTCGCGGATTGTGCCGCAGGAGCCGGGGTTCGTGGTGGAGGCGGGTGGGGAGCGGTTCACCTGCGGCAAGGTTGTGGTGGCGGCGGGGCTGGGGAGTGCGGCGCTGGCGCCGATGGTGGGGCTGGAGATGCCGGTGGTGCCGGTGCGCGGGCAGATCGTGGTGACGGAGCGGGTGCGGCCGTTCCTGGACTACGCGACCCATGTGGTGCGCCAGACCGAGGAAGGGGGCGTGATGATGGGGGACAGCCACGAGGAGGTGGGGTTCGACAACGGAACGCTGGTGCCGGTGATGCGGGACATCGCGGCGCGGAACCTGCAGGTGTTTCCGCATCTGCGCGATGCCAATGTGGTGCGGGTGTGGGGGGCGCTGCGGGTGATGACGCCGGATGGGTGCCCGATCTACCAGCAATCCGCCCGGTATCCCGGGGCGTTCGCGGCGACGTGCCATTCTGGCGTGACGCTGGCGGGGGCGCATGCACTGGCGTTGGCGCCGGCGATCCTGGATGGGGTGTTGCCGGAGCCGTTGTCGGCATTTTCGGCGGAGCGGTTTCGTGTTTCGGCGTGAGGGTGGGGGGCTTTCGGGGCGATTCAGCTTCGAGGGGCAAGTGGTTGAATTTGCGGACGGGGATAGCGTGGCGGCGGCGTTGCTGGGGCATGGGGTGACGGTGTTTCGGGAGAGCGCGGTGAGCGGGGCCCCGCGCGGGCCGTGGTTGGGGGTGATTGTGGGGGTGGGGGGGCGGCAGGCGTGCCTGGAGGCCGCGCGGGACGGGATGGTGGTGCGGCGGATGCGGGGGGCGCGGTGATGCATGATTGCATCGTGGTTGGCGCCGGGCCGGCGGGGATGGCGGCGGGGGCGTTGCTCGCCGAGCGCGGGGCCGATGTGGTGGTGCTGGATGAGCAGGCCGCGCCCGGGGGGCAGATCTGGCGCGGGGTGGAGCGGGCGCCCGTGGGGCTGCGCGGGGTGCTGGGGGCGGAGTATGCGGCGGGGGCCGCGGCGGTGGCGCGGTTCCGGGCGAGCGGGGCGGGGTATCGGCCTGGGGCGGCGGTGTGGAACGTGACGGCGGGGCGGGAGGTGTGGGTCGGGGGCGGGATGCTGGAGGGGCGGACCGTGCTGCTGGCGGTGGGGGCGATGGAGCGGGCGGTGCCGGTGCCGGGCTGGACGCTGCCGGGGGTGATGGGGGCGGGCGGGGTGCAGATCCTGCTGAAAAGCTCCGGGATTGTGCCGCAGGGGCTTGTTCTGGCGGGAAATGGGCCGCTGCTGTATCTGCTCGCCGCGCAGTTGATCGCGGCGGGGGCGGCACCTTCGGCGGTGCTGGATACGGCGCGGGCGGAGGATCTGGGGCCGGCGCTGCGGCTGCTGCGGGGGGCGGCGTGGCCGTATTTGCGCAAGGGGTTGATGCTGCAGGGGGCGATCCGGGCGG
>JBIKOJ010000255.1:0-6712 GCA_044358135.1 Acetobacteraceae bacterium
CCAGGATGGTGGAGAAGGCGCGGCTGTAGCCGTGCTGCATGGCGTTGAGCGGCGATCTTCCGGCGATCACTTCCTCGCGGATGCGTTCGTTGATGAGGATGTTCGCATCCACCGAAAGGCCCAGCGTGAGCAGGATGCCGGCCATCCCTGGCAGGGTGAGGGTGGCTTCCATCAGCGAGAGGATCGCGAGCATGAGCACCAGGTTGGCGATCATGGCCACGTTCGCGAACCAGCCGAACAGGCCGTAGAACATCGCCATGTAGGCGAGCACGAGGACGAAGCCGACGGCGATGGCCAGGGCACCGGCGCGGATGGCATCGGCGCCGAGTTCGGGGCCGACGGTGCGTTCCTCGATGACGGTGAGCGGGGCGGGCAGCGCGCCGGCGCGGAGCAGGATGGCGAGTTCGTTGGCGCTGGCAGCGGTGAAGTTGCCGCTGATCTGGCCGCGGCCGCCGACGATCGGCTCGTTGATGACCGGGGCGGAGATGACCTTGTCATCGAGCACGATGGCGAAGGGGCGGCCGACATTGGCGCGGCTGATTTCGGCGAAGCGGCGGGTGCCGACGCTGTCGAAGGTGAAGTTCACCACCCACTGGCTGTTGCGCGTGTCTTGCCCCGCGCGGGCGTCGATGAGGTTGGCGCCGTCGACCTCGATGCGGCGGCGCACGGCGATCCTGCCGCCGCCGCGTCCTTCGAGGGTGAGGAAATCGACGCCGGGGGGCGGGACGGCCTGGGTGACGTTGGCGGACTCGTCGGTGAGGCGGAAGGTCATGCGGGCGGTTTTGCCCAGCAACTGCTTGATGCGGTTGGGGTCTTCCACGCCTGGGAGCTGGACGACGATGCGGGCTTCGCCCTGGCGGGTGATGACGGGGTCGACCACGCCGGTTTCGTCGATGCGGCGGCGGACGATCTCGATGGACTGGGCGACGGCGGCGGTGGCGCGCTCGCGCAGGCCGATGGGGGAGAGGGTGACGGTGATCAGGCCATCGGGCGCCTGCTCGAATTCGAGATCGGGGCGCTGGCCGGGCTGGGCGGTGGAGAGCTCGCGCAGCAGGCCCATGGCCTGGGCGATCTTGGTGGGATCCTCCACGCGCACGGTGATGCGGTTCTGGGCGTGCTGGGCGGTGACGAGGAAGCGGGGGATGCCGGCGCGGCGGAAGGACTGGCGGGCGCTGTCGGCCATGCTGTCCAGCCGTTCCTTGATGACGGCGTTCATGTCCACTTCAAGGAGCAGGTAGGAGCCGCCCTTGAGATCGAGGCCCAGGTGGATGGCGCGCCAGGGGACCCAGCTGGCGGGCTTGGGCATGAGGTTGGGCAGGCACAGCAGGGCGCCCAGGGCGCAGACGCCGAGGATCAGCCAGGTTTGCAGGCGGCTGAAATACATCATGGGCCAAGGGTCCGGGGGGCGAGGGGGGGCAGGAGTCGGCTCCGCTGGGCGGGAGGTCGGGAGGGGCGGAAAATGGCGATAAAGGGGGGGGAAGGCAACCATGGTGCAGGGCGGTGGCCGAAACGTGGCGTGGCTGGTAGGGCTGCCGCGTGTTGAGGAGCAGGAAATGAGCGGCGTGGTGCGCATCGGCGTGGCGGGGGCCGGGTATTTCGGGCGGTTTCATGCGCAGAAGGTGGCCCACGGGGCGCGCAGCATTCTGGCGGGGGTGCATGACCCGGATGCGGGGCGTGCGGCGGCGCTGGCGGCCGAGATGGGGTGTGCGGCGCTGGGCTGGGACGAGATGCTGGCGGCGAGCGACGCGGTGGTGGTGGCATCGCCGGCGGCGGCGCATTTCGGGGCGGCTTCGGCGGCGCTGCGGGCGGGCAGGCATGTGCTGGTGGAGAAGCCAGTGGCGGCGACGCTGGCCGAGGCGGACGCGTTGATCGGGCTGGCGCGCGAGCGGGGGCTGGTGCTGCAGGTGGGGCACCTGCTGCGCTATGCGCCGGAGCGGGCCGCCGTGGTGGCGCGGATCGCGCGGCCGACACTGATCGAGTGCGTGCGGGTGGCGCCGTTCCGGCCGCGCGGGACGGATGTGAGCGTGGTGCTGGACCTGATGGTGCACGACCTGGACATGGTGCTGTCCTTGGTGGCCGCACCCCTGGAGCGGGTGGAGGCGGCGGGTGCGGTGGTGGCGAGCGGAAAGCTGGACCTGGTGCGGGCCTGGCTGGGCTTCGCGGACGGGACGGCGGCGGTGCTGTCGGCGAGCCGGGTGGCGGGTGCGGTGGAGCGGCGGATGGTGGTGAGCGGGGCCGAGGGGGTGCTGGAGCTGGATTTCGGTGCGCGGACGCTGCGGCATGTGAAGCCGCAGCCTGGCGTTGATGCGGTGGTGGCCGAGGAGGGGGGCTGGGCGGCGGCCGACCTGATCGCAGCCGAGCATGTGGCGTTCGCGGCTTCGGTGCTGGACGGGGCGCCCGTGCTGGTGGACGGGGCGGCGGGGCGGCGGGCGCTGGAGGCGGCGCTGCGGGTGGAGCAGGCCGCCTCCTAGCCAGGCGTTACGCGGCGTTGCGGCCGCGGTTCTCCAGCGAATCCAGCGCGGCGAGGAAGCCGGGCGAGACGCCGTCTTCCAGGAAGTTCAGGCGCAGCGTGCCATCGGGCAGGCGCTCGAAGACGGTGAAGCGGGCTTCGCAGCCGCGGCCGAGGCTGTCGGCGCACAGGGTGCCGCGGGCGCCGGTGGCGAGGGTGGAGAAGCCTTCGATGCGGGCGCCGCCGCGGGAGATGTCGCGCAGGCGGCCTTCGAGGCGCTGGCCGCCATCGGCCTGGACGATGCAGGGCTTGTCGACGATGTAGCGCGGCTGGAGGCGGCGATCGGCGTCGGCGGTGGCGGTGCGGATGGCGCCGACGATGTTGCCGTTGAGGGCGGCGATGGTGGCGGCGATGGCATCGGAGTTGCTGCGCAGGCTGGCGGCCTGGCTGCCGGTGCGCTGGGCCTCGGCGGAGACCTCGGCGATGCGCTGGGAGACTTCCTCCGCCGCGGCGCCGGTTTGGGCGACGTTGCGGGCGATTTCCTGGGTGGCGCTGGCCTGCTCCTCCACCGCCGCGGCGACGGCGACCGACACGCTGGCCAGTTCCTGGATGCGGGTGCTGATGTCCGCGACCGCTTCCACCACGGCGCCGGTGGTGGCCTGGATCTCGGCGATCTGGCGCGAGATTTCGTCCGTGGAGCGGGCGGTTTGGGTGGCGAGGTTCTTCACCTCGCTGGCGACGACGGCGAAGCCCTTGCCGGCGTCTCCGGCCCGGGCCGCCTCGATGGTGGCGTTCAGCGCCAGCAGGTTGGTCTGGGCGGCGATGGAGCCGATGAGCTGGACGACATCGCCGATGCGGGCGGCGGCCTCCGAGAGGGACTGGATGCGCTGCTGGGCGAGCGCGCCGCCGGCCACGGCGCGCTGGGCGACGGCGCCGGCCTGGGCGACCTGGGCGGCGATCTCGTTGATGGAGGCGCTGAGCTCCTCGCTTGCCGCACCGACGGCCTGGGCGTTGGCCAGGGCCTGTTCGGCGGCGGCGGCGACGGAGGTGGCGTTGTCGCTGACGCGCTCGGCGGCGGCGTTCATCTCCCGCGCCTCGCCGGCGATGGTGGCGGTTTGCTGGGCGACCTCGCCCACGGCGGCGCGGGTTTGGGTTTCCACGGTGTTGGCCATGGCCTGGACGGCGACCCGGCGCTCGATGGCGATCTTGCGGTCGTTCTCCTCGCGCTCGCGGGCGGCGTAGGCGAGGCGGGCGCGCATGCCGCGCAGCATGCGGATGGTGGGGTGGAATTCGCGCGCGGCGGTGAGGGGGATGGTTCCGGTGGTTTCGCCGCGGATGATCGCGTCGAACCCGGCTTCGAGCTGGCGCAGGGGGCGGCGCAGGGTGGCGAGGAGCCAGAGGCTGAACAGGGCGGCGGCGAGGACGGCGACGGCGAAGAGGGCGAGCGCGCCTGTCATGTGCAGTTGGAAGTCGGCGGATGCTTCCGCGTTGATGTCCCTGCCCAGCCGCTCCTGCAGGGCGATCAGGGCGAGGGCGGCTGCGCGGGCCTCTGTGAAGCGGGGCACCACGGTGGTGCGGATGTGGGTGGCGACGAGGGAATGGTCGCCCTTCTCGACGATGCGGACTCCTTCCTCCAGCCCTTCGCGCACGAAGCGGGTGCGCTTGGCGGCGTAGTCGGCGGCGAGGGTGCGTTCCTCCGGCGTGAGGTAGGTGGCCATGTAGTCGGCCCAGATGGCGGAGATGCGGTCTCGGTTGGCGACGATCTCGCGCGTGCGGGCGCGGGCGCTGTCGGCGGTGCCGGCCTGGAGGTCATCCGCGGCATCGTGCAGCAGGCCGACATTGGTGTGCATGAGGTCGACGATGCTGGCGAGCTGGCGGGCGGGGACGAGGCGATCCTCGTAGAGGGTGTTCAGCGCGTCGTTGGAATCCTTCATGCCGTAGAGGGTGGCGGAGCCGATGCTGAGCATGATGATGGCCATGACCGTGAAGGCAATGACCAGGCGGCCGGTGATGCTGTGCCAGAGCGAGGCGAGGCGGGCGCTTGGGCCGGTGGGGATGAGTTCGCCATCGGCCAGGGCCCGGGTGGGGCGGCCGGCGCGCATGGCGGCGTAGGCCTGGGTGGCGGCGGTGATGGCCTCGCGGCTGGCGCGGGTGCGGACGGAAATGTAGCCCTTGTGCTCCCCGTTCTCGACGACGGGGGTGACGTTGGCGCGGACCCAGTAGAACCCGCCGGACTTGGTGCGGTTCTTGACCAGGCCTTCCCAGGCGCGGCCGGCCTTGACGGTGGCCCAGAGGTCGGCGAACGCCTCCTTCGGCATGTCTGGGTGGCGGACGAGGTTGTGCGGCTCGCCGATCAGTTCCTGCTCTGAGAAGCCGCTGATGTGGGTGAAGGCCTCGTTGGCGAAGACGATGCGGCTGTCTGGCGTGGTGCGGGAGGCGAGGATCTGGCCTTCGTTGACTTCGATTTCTTCGTTGGTGACGGGTTCGTTCACTCGCATGGTCGGCTTTCCTCGTCGCTTGGCACGGTATCCTGGGGCTTCATGCGCGAGGAAGCATGAACAGGGGGTTGATGGGCGGCCCGAGTGGTGGCGGCTTGCTGTGATCGCAGGCATTTGCGACGCTTCCCTGCAACGCCGGGACAGGCGCCGGGCGAGGGAGGGAACGATGAGCTACGAGACCATCACCTATGAGCTGCGGGACACCACCGCGGTGATCACGCTGAACCGGCCGGAGCGGCGCAATGCGCTGAGCCTGCAACTGCAGAAGGAGCTGGCGGCGGCGCTGATCGAGGCCGACGAGCACAACGCGGTGCATTGCGTGGTGCTGAAGGGCGCGGGGCCGCATTTCTGCGCGGGGGCGGATCTTTCGGAATACTCGGCGCAGCGGGGGCCGGAGTATCGCGGGCGGGAGGAGATCGACGACGATATCTGGCGGCTGGAGCAGGGGCAGAAGCTGCGCATGACGCTGTTCGACATGCACAAGCCGGTGATCTGCATGGTGCATGGCACGGTGATCGGCGTGGGCACGGATATCATGCTGCTGTGCGACATCGCGATTGCGGCCGATGACACGCGGATCGGGTTTCCGCCGGTGCGGGACCTGGGAACGCCTCCGGGGCATATGTGGCTGTATAATATCGGGCCGCAATGGGCGAAGCGGTTGATGCTGACGGGGGATTCGGTGACCGGGACCGATGCCGCCGAGATCGGGCTGGTGCTGAAGGCGGTGCCGTTCGATCAGCTTGAGGCGGAGGTGATGCGGTTGGCGGGGCGGATGGGGTTGGTTGATCCGCATCTGCTGAGTGCCAACAAGCGGTTGATCAATCTGGGGCTGGAGCTGATGGGGGCGCGGACGTTGCAGCGCCTGGCGGCCGAGATCGATGCGCGGGGGCACAACGCGCCGATGGCCCGGGAGTTCAAGAAGACGATGCGGGAGTTTGGCGTGAAGCATGCCTTCACCAAGCGGGATTCGGCGTTTGGGCGGGGGTATGCGAGCGTGAAGGGGCCTGATAAGGATTGAAGCAAGCGGTTCTTTTTTGAAAAAAAGAACCAAAAAACTTTTGTTCGTTTGCTGGCCTCGATGGTCGAGGCCGCAAACGAATGAAGTTTTTTTGCTTCTTTTTGTTCACAAAAAGAAGATTCTTTCTTGGGGGTCGTGATGAAGGCTGTTGTTTGCGAAGTGCTGGGCGGGCCCGAGGTTCTGGTGGTTCGGGATCTGCCTGATCCCGCGCCTCCGGGGCCGGGTGAGGTGCAGGTGCGCATTCTGGCGCGGGGCGCGCAGTATGTGGATGTGCTGCAGGTGGCGGGCACCTACCAGACCAAGCCGGCGATGCCGTTCATTCCCGGGGGGGAGGCGGCGGGGGAGATTGTGGCCGTGGGTTCCGGCGTGGAGGGATTTGCGGTTGGGGACCGGGTGATGAGCCGGCATTCCGATGGGGCGTTCAAGACGCTGGGGAATTGCAAGGCTTCTGCTTGTGATCTGCTGCCCGCGGCTTTGAGCCTGGAAGAGGGGGCGGCGTTTCGGGGGGCCTATACGACCGCCTTTTACGCGCTGGTGCAGAAGGGGCGGATGAAGCCGGGCGAGTGGGTGCTGATCCATGGCGCGGCGGGGGGGATCGGGATTTCGGCCATTCAGATCGCCAAGCTGTATGGCGCGAAGGTGATCGCGACGGCGTCCGGCGAGGCGAAGCGGGCGGCGTGCCTGGCGCAGGGGGCGGACCATGCGATCGAGTATCGCGGGGGGTTCAAGGATAAGGTGAAGGAG
>JBIKOJ010000112.1:0-17479 GCA_044358135.1 Acetobacteraceae bacterium
CGCCGGCCCCAACGCCAGATCGGCCACCAGCGTACACGCCAGCAGCCCCCCCAACCCGGCCAGCAACCCCAGCCGCCGCCGCGTCAGCGCCCGATAGGCCTCCCGCCCCGCAACCAGGGCAACCGACGCACTCACGCGCCCGGCTCCAGCGACACCCAATACCCAGCCCTATACGCCACCGGCAGGAACCGCGCATGGAACGCCCGGAACACCGCATCCGGGTCCAGATCCGCGAACAGCGCCGGATGCAACCACTTCGCCAGCACCTGGATCGCCACGAACTGATACGGGCTGTCGTAGAACTGGTGCCAGATCGCATGCACCCGCCCACTCCGAGCCACCGGCAACGTCCGATACGCCGGCCGCTGCATCAGCTTCGCCAGCCGCGCCCGTGCCAGCTCCTGGTCCGCCCCCGGGCCCACCCCCACCCAGGCCCCGTCCGGCGCATACAGCGTCCAGTTGCTCCCGGTCGCGATCACCACATCCGGCCGCGCCGCCACCACCTGCTCCGGGTTCACCGTCCCGAACGTGCCGGGGATCAGCCTGGCCGCGATGTTCTCCCCGCCCGCCATCGTCACAATGCGGCCGAAATTCTCATCCCCGAAGGACATGCAGCAGCTCTCGTCATACCCCGCCGCCCGCTCGATCATCACTCGCGGCCGCACGCCGGCGAAACCCTTCAACCGATCCGTCACCACCGCGATCTGCTCGGCCCGATACGCCGCCAGCTCCGCCGCCCGGTCCTCCCGCCCCAGCAGCGCCCCCATGATCGCGATCGACCGCTCGGCATGCTCGAACGGCTTCTCGCGGAAATCGATGAACACCACCGGAATGCCCACCCGCTCCAGCTTGCCGATCAACCCGCCATCGTCGATCGCAACCTTCGCTTCCAGGTTCATCACCACCACGTCCGGCCGCAGCGCGATCACCTGCTCGATGTCGAACGCCCCGTCCTTCCACCCCCCGAACGTCGGCAACCTGGCGATCTCCGGATACTGCCGCTCATAGGCGGTGTAGCCATCCAGATCCGCCTTGCGGAAATCATCCCGCCACCCCACCACCTTCGCGAACGGCGCCTCCCGTTCCAGCGCGGCCACCAGATAGGCCTGGCGCCCCTCGCCCAGAATCACCCGCCGCACCGGCGAGGCAACCCGCACCCGCCGCCCAACGATATCAACCACCTCCACGCTGCCGGCTGCCCGCGCCGCCGAACCCGCCACCGCCGCCGCCGCCAACGCCAACAGCCCACGCCGCGAAACACCCATCGGAACACCCTCCGTCACGTCACGGCACAACCACCGCCCGCCACTGCTACTGCAAATGCAAGTGACTCGCAATTGCAGATGACCGCGTTTGCGCCGAAGAAGGGCAGGGCGCTGCCCTGCACCCGCCAGGGGGCCAGCGCCCCCTGGACCCGCATTCCTCCCGCCCGCACCCTTCCGCACCTCCCACCCAAACCCGGGGCGTCGTGGCCGCCGAACCCGCCGCAGCCCTGCGCCAGGAAACCCAGGCCCGGGGAAGGGTGGGCATGGCCTAGGAAAAAAATTCCCCCAGCCCCTTGCACCGCCGCCTCCGGTGCGTTATCTAACTAACGTGTTAACCATCACGGACCACCTCACCCACATCGTCGCGGTCATCCGCGTCGCCATCGGTCTCCTCATCGCGCCCGTACCGGCGCGGGAGTCGCACGGCCAGATGGTGCAGAAGCTGTTCAACCGCGTTGGCCGCGCCGCGCGGCTCTTCGCGCGCCTCTACGACCTCTGGCGCGCCAACCGCCTCCCGGCCCCGCGCCCCACCCGCGCCCGCACGCCGAAGGCCGCGCCCGCCCTCACGCCCGAAACCGCGCCCAAACTCCCGCACATCCCGCGCGCCAAGGGCTGGTTCATGAACGCCGGCCAGCACCATGCCGGCCTCGCGCACCATCACCTCACCGAATTCCTGGCGCGCGCAGACCTCCCGGACTTCCTCGCCGCCGTCCCCAGCGCCGGCCGCTACCTGCGCCCGCTCTGCCGCCTGCTGGCCGTGCCCCAGCCCACCTTCCTCGCCCTGCCGCCGCGCCCGCGCCGCACGCGCACCCCGCGCCCGCGCGCCACAGATCCGCACCGGCTGAACCTGCGCAACCCCCAGCTCCCGCCCGGCGACCCGCCCTTCCGCCCCTACGTCCTCGCCGCCGCGCGCTACTTCCGAAAAAGATACGGCGAGAACTGGTAGGAGCCGCACGCCCACTCCGTTCCGCTATCCATCCGTTCCGGGTAAAGCCAACCATTGCAACCCGAACCCCACCCCCGGCATCATCCCGGCATGCGCCGCCTCATCCTCCTCGCCGCCCTCCTGGCCCCGCTCCCCGCCATGGCCCAGGCCCCGGCCCCGGCCGCCCCGCAAACGCGCCCCGATGGGCGCCCCGATGGACGGAGAGGCGAAACCGACGCCCTGCTTGATGCCCTGAAGAAGGCCGACTCGGAAATGGCCGCCGCCTCCTTCGAGGCCAAGCTGCGCGAATCCTGGCTCCGCGCCGGCGCCCCGGTCGCCGCCCTCCTCCTCGGCAAGGGCACCCGCAACCTGCGCAACGACGCCGACGACGAAGCGCTGGATGATTTCGACGCTGCCCTGGTCATCGACCCCGACTACATGGAAGCCTTCAACCGCCGCGCCATGGCCCGCGCCACCCTCGGCGACTACCGCGGCGCCCTGGCCGACATCCAGGAAGTGCTGAAGCGCGAACCCCGCCATTTCGGCGCCTTCCAAACCCTCTCCCGCATCGCCGAAGCCCGCCAGGACTACTCCGGCGCGCTGCGCGCCTGGGAAAAGGTCCTGGACCTCGCACCGAAACTCCCCGGCGGGGAGGAGCGGTTGAAGTCGCTCAAGCTCAAGGCGCAAGGGGAAGAAAGCTAAGCGGTTCTTTTTTGAAAAAAAGAACCAAAAACCGTTCAAGACGTGGAACGAGGCCCCTCCGCCTCAAACGACCAACAGTCTTTTTGCTTCTTTTTCTTCAGAAAAAGAAGACTCTTGCTTACCTTGCCCCCGCCGCCCCAGGAAACAGCACCACCCGCAACGTCTGCACGATGATCAGCAGATCGAACAACACCGAGAAATTCTTCACGTAGTACAGGTCATACCCCAGCTTCGCCCGCGCATCCTCGATCGTCGCGCCATAGGGGTAGTTGATCTGCGCCCACCCCGTCAGCCCCGCCTTCACCGTCAGCCGCTCGCCGAACAGCGGGATCTTCTCGGATAGCTCGCCGATGAATTCCGGCCGCTCCGGCCGCGGCCCCACCAGCGCCATGTCGCCGCGCAGCACGTTGATCAATTGGGGAATTTCATCGATCCGCGTATGCCGCAGGAACCGCCCGAACTTCGTCACCCGCGCATCGCCCGCCGCCGCCCACTGGGCACCCGCGCGCTCGGCATCCACCCGCATCGTCCGCAGCTTCAGGATGCGGAAATGCCGCCCCCCCTGCGTCACGCGGGTCTGCGCGTAGAAGATCGGCCCGCCATCCTGCAGCTTCACCGCAATCGCCGCCGGCACCAGCAGGAAGGACCCGAAGGCCAGCCCCACCAGGCTCACCGCCACGTCCATCGCCCGCTTCAGCATCCGGTCCAGCGGCCCGAACCGGAACCCGTCGGAATACAGGAACCACCCCAGCTCCATCCACGCCAGGTCCACCCGCCGCGCCTCGTGCTCGATGAAGGCCAGGTGCTGCACCACCGGGAACCCGGCCTTCTTGCAGTCCAGCAGCTTCTCCAGCTTCATCCCGCGCCGCTCATCCGGCGCCACCACGATCTGGTCCACGTCATGCGCCACGGCGAGCGACAGGTAGTTGTCCTCCGTCGCCACCACCACGGTCTGCCCCGCCGACCGGCCCAGCTCCGCATGCCGCGCGCCCAATGCCTTGTCGTGCACGAACAGCAGGTCGAACTGCGCCTCGCCCACCATCGCCACCAGCTGCGCCGCCCGCTCGCCTGCGCCCACCACCATGATCCGCCGGCGGAACACCCCGCGATGCAGCAGCGCATGCAGCGCCAGCCGCGCCAGCGCCCCGCAGGTGGTGAAGCCCACCGCCGCCCCGGCCCACAGATGCGTCAGGTCCACCGCCCGGCCCGGCGGCACCATGGCGTCCAAGCCCCATTGCACCGCGGCGGCGGCCACCAGCGCCAGCCCCGTGGCCAGCGGCAGCCGCGCGATCGCCCCGCGCGTCCCCAGGATCGCATCACGCCGATAAAGCCCCAGCGCATAGAGCAGGATCAGCTGCAGCACGGGGTAGGGGATCAGGCCGGCCTCGCCCAGCAGCACCCACCAGGTGCCCTCGTCCAGCAGCGCCAGCAGCACCGGCCAGAACCCGGCCAGCAACGCCACATCCAGCGCGAACAGCGCCGCACCGGTCCGCGGCGCCCTCAAGCGCCGCACGTTGTCATCCCATCGCATACCCCGAAGCCTAGGGGACGAATGCTGAACAACAGGTTGCCTGTCCGATCCACCGACCCGCCCGTGAAACGATCGCCACGTCCTGCGAACAGCCATGGAACACACGGCGACGCAGTGCAACCGTACACTGCCTTCATCGATCGGTCAGGCGCAATTCGATCCTTCGGTTGCGCCCGTAGGCCTCAGGGGTATCCGCGGGGTCCAGCGGCTGGTTGTCGCCGAAGCCCGTCGCCGCCAGCCGGTTGGCCGGAATGCCCGCCAGCGCCAGCAGCCGCACCACCGTGATCGCCCGGCTGGCCGAAAGCTCCCAGTTGCTGGCAAACCGCGCCCCGCTCACCGGCTGCCGGTCGGCATGCCCGTCCACCCGCAGCATCCAGTTCACATCCCGCGGAATCGCCCCGGCCACCTCGCGCAGCGTATCCGCCAGCCGGAACATCTGCTCCACCCCGGCCGGCGTCAGCTCCGCGCTGCCCACGGGGAACAGCACCTCGCTCTGGAACACGAACCGGTCGCCCACCACCTGCACGCCGGGCCGCCCGGCCAGCACCTCGCGCAGCCGGCCGAAGAACTCGCTGCGATAGCCCTGCAGCTCCTCCACCTTCTGCGCCAGCGCGGCGTTCAACCGCTGGCCGAGGTTCACGATCTGCGTGTCCTTGTCGCGCGCACTCGCCTCGCTGGCCTCCAGCGCGCGGCCCACCGCGGCCAGCTGCCCGCGCAGCTCCTCCATCTGGCGGTTCAGCAGGGCAATCTGCGCCCGCGCACTCTCGCCCAGCCGCTGCTCCTCGGCCAGTTGCGCCGCCACCGCCGCCCGCCGCTCCGCCTCCGTGGTGGCCCGCACCGCCGCATCGCGCGCCTGCTTCTCCAGCTCGTCCCGCAGCGCCGTCAGCGCCCGCATCTGCTCGGCCATCCGCGCCAGGTCCGAAAGCCGCGCCTCGATCGTCGCGCGATCCGCCCGCACGGTGCGGTCCAGCTGCTCCGCCTGCGCCCGCATCTCGGCCAGCCGCGCCGCGGTGGCCTGCAACTCCCGCTGTGCCGCCACCAGCGCCGTCTGCGCCGCCGTCAGCTCCTGCTGCGTGCCTTCCAAAGTGCGCCGATTGGCATCCAGCGCCGTGCGCGCCCCCTCCAGCTCGCGCCGGGAGGCCGCCAGGGCGGCGGCGTTGGCGGCGGATTCCTGCGCAACCGTTTCGGCCCGCCGCGCGATATCCGCCCCTTGCGCCATCTGCTGCGCACTGCGCGCCTCGGCGGACTGTGCCAGCGCCTCCGCATCCGCCAGCCGCGCCGAGAGCCGGTCGCGCTCGGCCAGCGCCGTATCCCGCTCGCCCTGGGTGCGCTGCTGGTCCAGCCGCAACGCCGCCAGCTGCTGCGCCAGCGTATCCCGCGCCGCGGCGGCGGAGGTCAGGTCCCGGTTCAGCTGCGCCACCGCCAGCCGCAACTCGCCCGCCCGGCTGCGCTCCAGCGACAGCATTTCCGAAAGCTCGCTGATCTGCCGGTTCACCCGGTCCAGCGCCCGGTCCCGACCGGTCAGCGCCACCGACAGGAAGGCCTGGCCCAGCACGAAGACCAGCAGCACGAAGATCAGCACCATCAGCAGCGTGGACAACGCGTCCACGTAGCCCGGCCAGGGGTTCAGATGGTCGCCTTGCCCGCCGCCGCGCCGCCGCAATGCCACGGGCTACCTCGGCGGTTCGGCGGCCAGCGCCGCGATGGTGCGGGTCAGGATCTTGATCTCGCTGCGCAGCTCCGCCGTGGATTGCAGCCGCCCCTGCTCGGCCTCCGCCACCAGGCGCTGCAGCGTGAGCTCGATGGTGCGCAGATGGCCGCGGATCGCCTCCTCGTTGCCATGGTCGCCCAGCCGGGCCAGCGCGGGAGCCAACGCCTGCTGGCTCTCGGCGATGCGCAGCATCAGCTGCTGGCTCGCCCGCATCGTGTCCGACAGCCCGGCCAGCCGCTCCGTGAGCGAGATCAGCGCCGCCGTGCCCTCGCGCCGGTCGTCCTCGCCGCGCAGCAGGGTGCGCTGCAGGCTTTCCATGTTCTCCGCCGTCTGCTCCAGCAGTGCCTGGACATAGACCGGCACGGAGCCCTCGCCCTCGCCACCCAGCACGCCGGAGGACACGCGGGTGAGGCTGGCGAGCCACTCCTCCAGCTCGTTGTAGAAGCGGTTCTGCGCCTGCCCGGCGGTCAGATCCAGGAACCCCAGCACCAGCGCGCCGGCCAGGCCCAGCATGGAGGCGGAAAACGCCGTGCCCATGCCGCGCAGCGGCTTGTTCAGCCCGGTCTTGAGCTGCTCGAACAGCGCGTTGATGTCGCCCGAGCCCACCGACATGCCGGCGATCACATCGGCCACCGCGGCGATGGTCAGCAGCAGGCCCCAGAAGGTGCCGAGCAGGCCAAGGAAGATCAGCAGCCCGATCATGTAGCGCGACAGCTCGCGCTTCTCGTCCAGCCGGGCGGCGATGGTATCCAGCATGGAGCGCATCGCCTGGGAGGAGATGGTGAAGCGCTCCCCCTCCCGCTTGGCGCTGCGGGCGGCGAGCATGCTCACCATCGGCGCCAGCAGCTTGGGCGGCGGCAGGGCGGCGAGGCTGGGGCGGCTGCGCTGGAAGGTCTCCAGCCAGTTCACCTCCGGCGCCAGCGCCAGCACCTGGCGGAAATTCCAGAACACGCCGCCCAGCAGCACCGCGAGGATCACGGAGTTCAGCAGCGGGTTGGCGGTGAAGGCGACCACCAGCTCGGGGCCGAGCAGGGCGGTGACGCCCAGCACCAGCACCAGGAAGATGATCATCCGGATCAGGAAGACGGTCGGGCGCGTCATGGGGCGGACCTGGGAAGGGTGATGGCGAGGTCCGCGCGGTCCGGCGGGCCGTCGGCGATGGGCGGGCTGGCGCCGAGGGCGCGCACCACGATGCGCGGCGAGGCGATGCCCTCGGCGATCAGCACGCCACGGGTCGCCAAGGCGCGGGCGAGCGAGAGGCGGCGCGCCACGGAGGGGTCTTCCGGCGAGCCCGGCGCGAAGGCGGAGATGGTGAGGCTCGCCTGGGCCGGCAGGCCGCGGGCGACATCGCGCAGCGCCTGGGCGGTGGCCGGGCTGAGGGCGGAGAGGCCGGGGCCGAAGGTGATGCGCCAGCCATCGCCGGTGCGGGCGGCGCCGCCGGGGGCGCCGGGCACGATCTCGATCACCGGCGGCGGCGGGGCAGGGCGGGTGGGCACGGCGACGGGCGGCGGGATCACCGGCGGGCCTGGCGGGGCCAGCGGCATCAGCGGCGGCGGCGCGGCGGGCGCCTCTACCGCCGGGGCCGGGCTGGCCGGCGGGATCACCGGCGGCGCGATGGGCGCATCCGGCATGGTGGGCGCGGGTGGTGGTGGCGGCGCGGCGGGTGCCGCCTGCTGGCCGCGCGGCGGGCCATTGCGCGGCGCCGGCTGCTGCGCCTCCGCGGCGGCGGGCAGCAGGACCAGGGCGGTGGCCAGCACAAGCAGGGAGGGGCGAACGGGCATGGGCGCCAGCACCCTACCGGAGGCCGGGCGACGGCTCAATGAAACCGGCGCGACATCTTCAGCTGCCGCTGCGCATGGCGGCGGCCAGGCCATCGAGCACCGCCTCGCGCAGCGGCTCGTGCAGGTAGGTGTTGGCGGCGACCACCTCGCCGGAGGCCAGCGGGTCCTGGCCGCCATGCGGATCGGTCACGTAGCCACCGGCCTCGCGCACGATCAGCAGGCCGGCCGCCATGTCCCACGGCTTCAGGCCGAGTTCCCAGAATCCCTCGTAGCGGCCGGCGGCGACCCAGGCGAGATCCAGCGCGGCGGCGCCGAAGCGGCGGATGCCGGCCACCTGCGGCATCAGCGTGGCCAGGGTGCGGGCGAAGGCGAGCTGGCGGCGCTGCGGCACGATGGCGAAGGGAATGCCGGTGGCGAACATCGCCGCCTGCATGTCGCGCCGGCCGGATACGCGCAGGCGGCGCTCGTTGAGGAAGGCGCCCGCGCCCTTCTCGGCCCAGAACATCTCGTCCACCGCCGGGGCATAGACGCAGCCGGCGACGATTTCCGTGGTGCCATCCTGCAGGCGGCGCTCCAGCCCGATGGAGATCGCCCAGTGCGGGATGCCGTGCAGGAAGTTGCTGGTGCCGTCCAGCGGATCGACGATCCAGCGCCAGGTCCAGTTCTCGCTGCCGGATTCGCCGGATTCCTCCATCAGGAAGCCGTAGCCCGGCCGCGCCTTGGCGAGGTCGCTGCGGATCGACTCCTCCGCCCGCAGGTCGGCCTGGCTCACGAAGTCGCCCGGGCCCTTCACGCTGACCTGGAGCTGCTCCACCTCCGCGAAATCGCGCAGCAGGCGCTTGGCGGCGCGGGAGGCGGCGTTCTGCATGACCGTCATGTGGGCGGACAGGCGCAGGGCCATGGCGGAAACTCCTGGAAGCTCAAAAGATCATGGGGCGGACTTGCGTCCGCCCCATTGGAAGGCAGGCAGGGCGGGAGCGGGTCCGGTTCAGCCCTTGAAGCGCTCCACGTAGGTGGAATCCTCGATGCGCACCACAATGCGTTCGCCGGCCTCGATGAAGGGCGGCACCTGGACCTTCACGCCGTTGGACAGCTTGGCGGGCTTGTAGGAGGAGGAGGCGGTCTGCCCCTTCACCACCGGATCGGCCTCCACCACTTCCAGGATGGCGGTGGAGGGCAGGTGGACGGCGACGGGGTCGTTCTCCACCAGATCCACTTCGATGGTCATGTTGTCCTGAAGGTAGGGCAGCTGGTCGCCGAGGAGATCGGCGGGGATCATCGCCTGCTCGAAGGTTTCCGGGTCCATCAGCACGAGGTTGTCGCCGTCGGAGTACGAATAGGTGTACTCTTTCTGATCGGTCTGCAGGCGCTCCACGGTATCGGCGGTGCGCCAGCGCTCGTTGGTCTTGTTGCCGGTCTTGAGGTTGCGCATCTCCACCTGGATGAAGGCGCCGCCCTTGCCAGGGGTGATGATCTGTTGCTTGAGCACGGTCCAGCGCTGGCCTTCGTGCTCGATCACCTGGCCCGCGCGGATCAGGTTCGCCTGCTGCTTCATCGTAACTCTCGCGGATTGGGTGCGGTTCGGAGCGCGGTGTCTAGACGGAACGGGCCGGGCGGGCAAGAACAGGCCAGCGTTGTCCTGCGGGAGGGTTCCATGGCGTACTCATATATCCTGGCCGATGTGTTCACCGACCGGGCCTATGGCGGCAACCAGCTGGCCGTGCTGCCGGATGCCGAGGGGCTGGACGAGGCGCAGATGCAGGCGATCGCGCGGGAGTTCAACCTGTCCGAAACCACCTTCGTGACCCCGGGCTCGGCCCCCGGGCGGTTCCGGGTGCGGATCTTCACGCCGGGCTCCGAGCTGCCGTTTGCCGGGCATCCGATCGTGGGCACGGCGATCGCGCTGCGGCATCTGGGCCGGGTGGCGGACGAACTGGTGCTGGAGCTGAAGGTGGGGCCGGTGCGGGTGGTGCTGGAGGGCGAGCGGGCGACGTTCTTCCGGGATGGGGCGCCGGAGGTGCGGGCGATGAAGCTGCCGGCGGCTGAGGTGGCCGCGCTGGTGGGGGCGGGGACGCTGGCGGGCGAGGCGTTCGAGGCCGGGTATGGCACCGCCTTAACCTTCATCCCCCTGGCTGACCGGGCGGCGGTGGCGCATGCGCGGCTGCGAGGGGATCTGTGGGAGCGCGCGGCGCCCAGCCTGTGGGGGCATGGTGCCTATGTCTATGCCGTGACCGGCGGCGATGGCGCGCACACGCAGGTGCATGCCCGCATGTTCGCCCCGGGGCTGGGCGTGGGCGAGGACCCGGCGACGGGCTCGGCCGCGGCCGGGCTGGTGGGCAGCCTGCCGGGGCCGGCCGACGGGGTGCACCATGTGGCGATCACGCAGGGGGTGGAGATGGGGCGGCCGAGCCTGATCCATGGCACCGCGACGCGCGTGGGCGGCAAGGTGGTGTCGATCACCGTCGGCGGCGGGGCGGTGGTGGTGGGGGAGGGGCGCCTGCTTCGCGTGCCGTGAGGGAAGCAGGGGGGATGCCGCGCTGGCATCCCGAAAGCCTGGCGGACCGCATGGGTTTCCTGCGCCGTCGGGCACGGGTGGCAGCGGGGGTGCGGGCCTTTTTCGGCGCGCGCGGCTACCTGGAGGTGGAGACGCCCTATGCCGTGGTGGCGCCGGGGGAGGAGGTTCACCTGGCCACCTTCGCCACCGAGCAGGTGACGCCGGAGGGGGAGCGCCGCGCACTGCGGCTGCATACCTCGCCGGAATTCGCCATGAAGAAGCTGCTGGCCGGCGGGGTTGGGCGGTGCTTCCAGCTGGCCCGCGTGTGGCGCAACGGCGAGGGCAGCGACCTGCATGCGCCCGAGTTCACCATGCTGGAATGGTACCGGCCCGGCGGCACGATGGAGGACCTGATCGAGGAAACCTTCGCCCTGTTGCGCGCGGTGCTGCCGCCGGTGGTGACCTGCCGGGGAATCACGGTGTCGCTGGAAGGCTTTGAATGCCTGACGGTTGCCGAGGCCTTTTCCCGCCATGTGGGAGCGGACCTGCTCGGCACGCTCGATGACGCGCCCGCCCTGGCCGCGCAGGCCGGGGTGCGGTTGCGCGAGGGCGAGGACTGGGAGGATCTGTTCTTCCGGCTTCTGCTCGACCGCGTGGAGCCGGCGATCGGGCGAGGGGTGCCGACCTTCCTGACCCATTGGCCCGCGGCGCAGGCGGCGCTGGCGCGCCGCGACCCCGCCGACCCCCGCGTGGCCGAGCGCTTCGAACTGTTCGCCTGCGGGATGGAACTGGCCAACGCCTTCGTGGAACTGACTGATCCCTTGGAACAACGCGCGCGCTTCGAGCTGGACCGGGCGCGGCGGCAGGCGCTGTATGGCGGGCCCGACTGGCCGATGGACGAGGAATTCCTCGCCGCACTTGAGCACGGCTTGCCGGATTGCGCCGGGATCGCGCTGGGGTTCGACCGGCTGGCCATGCTGGCCGGCGGCGCGGACCGGATCGACCAGGTGCTGTGGCTGTGAGGGCGTTTCTTCTCGTGCTTCTGCTGGCCGGCTGCGCGCGCGATTCCACCGCGGCGCTGGACGCGAAGCTGGGCGCGCTGGTGGGGCGGCCGGTGGGCGAGCTGGCGGCACGGATGGGCATTCCGCGCGTGGTGGAGCGCGCAGAGGTGGCGGGCGGCGAGACCGTGATGGCGTGGCGCTTCGTATGGCCGGAAGGCGACGGGCGGAACTCGCGCTGGGGCTCCGGCGAGGCGCGGAACCGGTTGTGCGACATCGTCTTCACCAGCCGGGACGGGCGGGTGACCGGGTATCGCACCACCGGCGAGGCCTGCGGCTGGGGCGGCCTGCCGGACGTGCTGCCCTGAAGGGCGCCATCGCGGCGCCATGATCGGTGCCGACATAGTGGCGTGGAGGTGGCACATGCGTGGCTTCGTGATCGGACTGGTGCTGCTCGCCCTGGCAGGATGCGGCGATCCCGGGCGGCAGGAGCTGGAGGCGCGGCTGGGCGAACTGGTGGGCGGCAGCGAGACGGAACTGGTGCGGCGGATGGGCGTTCCCGCACGGGTTGTGGAAGCGGGCGGCCGGCGGTTCCTGGTCTATTCGCAATCCTGGCTCGATACCGCGTACATGCCCGGAGCCGCGGCCGCGGGGTTCGGCGGCTGGGGCCCGCGCGGGGGCTTCGGCTACGGGGCCGGCTTCGGGGCGCCGCTGCTTGTGGAGCGGGGCTGCGAGGCAATTTTCGAAGTGGCCGGCGGCCGGGTGGCGGGGTTCACGCTGCGCGGGAATGCGTGCCGTTGGATCAACTGGCCGGCCCAACCCTAGGAGGGGCTCCGATGCGCCCGATTCGCCTTGTTCTGGCCGCTTCCCTGGCGCTGCTTGCCGCCTGTGGCGAAGGGCCCCGCGAGCAGCTGGAAGGCCGGCTGCAGGGGCTGGTGGGCGCCTCGGAGACGGATCTGGTGCGCCGCATGGGCGGTGAGCCGACGCGCGTGGTGGAACAGGGCAGCACGCGCTACGTGAGCTGGACGATCCTGTGGCCCACCTACCCGAACGGCCCGGTGGTGCCCGAGGAGGCCGAGCAGGCCGGGCGCTTCTGCGAGACGACCTTCGCCGTGGAACAGGGGCGCGTGGCCGGGTACGGGCTGCGCGGCGAGGGGTGCGGGCAGGGTGGTTTCCCGCGCGTGGCGCCGGCGTGAGGGCAGCATGGCGGCCATAAGAGCGCTGATCGCCGCCTCGCTGGACGGGCTGGTGGCCAGCGAGGATGGCGGCCTTGGTTGGCTGGCGCCGTTCGAAGCGCTGGATCTGGGCATGGAGGCGTTCCTGCGCGGCATCGGCACGGTGGTGCTGGGGCGGCGCACCTATGAGCAGGTGATGGGGTTCGGCGTGCCGTGGCCCTATGCCGGCAAGGCGGCCTACGTGATGGCGCGCGGGGTGATGACGGAGCTGCCGGATGGCGCGCGGGCCTGGGCGCACGGGGCGGGCGCGCTGCTGCCGCGGCTGCGGGCGGAGGCGCTGGATGTATGGGTGGTGGGCGGTCCGGAGGTGCTGGCCGACTTCATCGCCGCGAAGGCGCTGGATTCGCTGACGCTGTTCGTGATGCCGGTGGTGCTGGGGCGCGGCGTGGCGCTGTGGCTGCCGGAAACCGGTGGCACGGCGCTGGAGCTGGCCGATGCCGCGCTGCTGGCGGGTGGCGTGGTTCGGTTGGAGTATCGGTTTTAGTGCCGGTCGCCCAACAAGCACCGGGCTCCGCCCGGACCCGCCAGGGGCCGAGCCCCTGGACCTCATCTTGAAGACGTCGACGCTAAAATATCAAAAGTTTTTTGGTTCTTTTTTTCAAAAAAGAACCGCTTGCTTGATTGCCTTGTTCATCGCCTTCACCCCGGCCCCAGGCCCCTCCGGGTGATTCCACACCGCGCCCACCACGGCCAGGAAATCGGCCCCGGCCTGCACCAGCGGTGGGCAGTTCTCGGCGGTGATGCCGCCGATGGCGACGCAGGGGATTTCCATCATTTCCGACCACCATTCCAGCAGGTCCGGCGTGGCGCTGAACTTCGCGTCCTTGGTGGTGGTGGGGAAGAAGGCGCCGAAAGCCACGTAATCAGCCCCTTCGTCGCCGGCGGTCATGGCGAGGTCGCGGCTGTCGTGGCAGGTGACGCCGAGGGTGAGGTCGGGGCCGAGGATCTTGCGGGCGGCGGTGGCCGGCGTGTCCTGCTGGCCGACATGGGCGCCGTCGCAGCCGTGCTTCACGGCGAGGTCCGGCCGGTCGTTCATCAGGAAGGCCACGCCGCGGGATTGCACCACGGGGCGCAGCGCGTCGATGGCGCGCTTCAGGGCGTCGTCTTCGAGGTCCTTCAGGCGGAGCTGCACGGCACCGACATCGCCGGCATCGAGCGCTTCCGCCATCAGGGATGGAAATGTTTTCAGGTCAATGGCCGGCGGGGTGATGAGGTAGAGTCGGCAGCCCTGTTCACCCTCGCCGGCCATCGGATCAGGCCTTGCCCTGGTAGATCTCGATGATCTTGGCGAGCATCGCCAGCGCATCGGCCTTGGGGCGCTGGAAGGTGTTGCGGCCGATGATGGAGCCGTTGGCGCCACCGTCGCGCAGGCCGCGGACTTCCTCGTAGAGGCCTTCCAGGTCCTTCGCCTCGCCGCCGGAGAACACCACGATGCGGCGCCCGGCGAAGGAGGCCTGCATCACGTGTTCCACGCGCTTGGCCAGCGTGGAGGTGTCGATCTTCTGCGCCTCATAGACCTTCTTGGCGGCATCGAGGCCCATGGCACCCGTAGGCGGCTTCACCTTGATGATGTGCGCGCCCATCAGGGCCGCCATGTGCGCGGCATAGGCGCAGATGTCGACGGCGGTCTCAGCTTCCTTGGAGATGTTCGGGCCGCGCGGGTAGGACCAGCAGACCACGGCAAGGCCGGCGGACTTGGCTTCGTCGGCCAGTTCGCGCAGCTCTTCCATCTGGTCGAAGGCGTATTCGCTGCCGGGGTAGATGGTGAAGCCGATGGCCGAGCAGCCCAGGCGCAGGGCGTCGTTCACCGAGGCGGTGACGGCCTGGTCCTTGCTGGTGGCCAGCGAGTTGGACGAGTTCATCTTGAGGATGGTGGGGATGGCGCCGGCGTAGCTGTCGGCACCGGCCTCGATCATGCCCAGCGGGGCGGCGTAGGCCGAGAGGCCCGCGTCGAGCGCCAGCTGGAAGTGGTAGTGCGGGTCGTAGGCGGCGGGGTTCGGGGCGAAGCTGCGGGCGGGGCCGTGCTCGAAGCCCTGGTCCACCGGCAGGATGACCAGCTTGCCGGTGCCGCCGAGCTTGCCCTCCATGAGGATGCGGGCGAGGTTGGCCTTGGTGCCGGGGTTGTCGCTCTCGTACCAGTCGAGGATTTTCTTGACGCGCTGGGTGATCCGCATGGGGTTCCTCTTGCTTGCTTGCCTCGGCGGGTGGGGTGCGAGGGCTGGTGCCGCCCCTTAGCGCAACGCCGCGATGCTGTCATCTGCCGCCCCCTGGAGCCAGGGGCGCAGGCGGCGTTCGGCGCCGCGCGAGCCGAGGTCCAGCGCGGGCGGGCGGGCCGGCAGGACGCGGGCGAGGGCGGCGACACGGGGAAAGGCCGGGCAGGCGGGATCGAGCACCAGGATGGCCTGGCCGGCGCGGATCGCGGCCATGGCGCGGCCCGGGGCGTCGGCACAGTCCAGGATATCAGCGCAGTCGGTGGTGGGATGGGCGGCGCGGGCGGCGGCCACCAGCGCGCGCCACCACAGCGCGCCGGCGTAGGCGCCTGCCCCGGGGGCCGACAGCAATGTGATCGGCAGGGCTTCGGCCAGGGCGGCGAGCGCGTGTTCCAGGCCGTGCACGACAATGGCGGGGGGCAGGGTGGTTTCGCCCGTGGAGTCGGTTTGTGGGGGGAACATGCTTGACATTCAAGCGCCTGATGGGGATGAACTCAAGTTGCATCGGATGCGGCGGAGGCGGGCTTGAGCGACGATATCGAGGGCGAGGCGGCCGCCTCGCGGCTGGAAGAGGCGCTGGAGCGGATCGCGGCCCTGGCCGCGCGCCCGTTGCCGGTGGCAGCGGTTGCGGTTGCGAATCCCGCCGATTCGGCCGAAGGGTCGGATGTGGATGTGGCGGCCGTAACGCAGCGGCTGGACTCGCTTATCGCGCAATTGCGCGGCGCCCTGGCCGGCTGACGCCTTTCCGCCATTCCGCGCCCCCCGTTACTCCGCCCGCTTGGAGGATTGCCGTGCCGCAGGTGAACGTTCGGATCAACGGCTACAGCTACACCGTCGGCTGCGAGGACGGGCAGGAGCAGCACCTTGTTGCCATGGCGCGGGAGGTGGAAAACCGCATCGACAGCATCAAGGCGCTGGGCGGGCAATCCGGCGAGGCGCGGCTGCTGGTGCTGGCGGCCCTGCTGATGGCCGACGAGCTGCATGACCTGAAGGTGGAGGCGGAGGGGCTGCGCGCGGCATCCAGCCGGCCGGTGCGCGCCAAGGGCGACGCGGAAGCCAAGCGCATCGCCAGGCTCGCCGCCCGCGCCGAGCAGATTGCCACCCAGCTTGAGTTGCAGCGGGGCGACGCCGCGCCTACATAGATCGGGTGGGGCTACCGGGTGCGTCAGGCACTACATCCCCAGGGCCAATAAGCAACTCCTGGGAGCTGGCTCTGTCGGAATCCTGGTTTCGGTAACCGGTGCCCACCTGCTCACGCAGGCCTTGGGAGGATGCACCGCCAACGGCCATGGTGGCTCCACACTCTTTTCCCCTGAACGATGACCTCGCGGCCGCCAAGCGGGCGGCCAGGGCGGCGGCATTGGCGCTGCGGCCCCGGCTTGACCCGGCGCTGGGGCGTGTGCTGGGCGAGCACCTGCTGGCGGAGATGCCGCCGCCGGCGGGCGCGGTGGTGAGCGGGTTCTGGCCGATGGGGCCGGAGATCGACATTCGCCCGCTGCTGGAAGTGCTGCACGGGCGCGGGCATGCGGTGGTGTTGCCGGAGACGCCGCCGCGCGGAAATCCTTTGATCTTCAGGCGCTGGGCGCCAGGGATGGCGATGGTGACCGAACGCTTCGGCACGCTGCGGCCCACCGGCGAGGTGCTGGCGCCGGAGTGGCTGCTGGTGCCGCTGCTGGCCTTCGACAGGGCCGGGCGGCGGCTGGGCTATGGCGGCGGCTACTACGACCGCACGCTGGCGGGGCTGCCCGGCGCGGTGGCGATTGGGTGCGGCTGGGCGGCGCAGGAAGTGGCCGAGGTGCCGGCCGATGCGCTGGATGCGCGGCTGCAGGCGGTGGCCACCGAACAGGGGGTAGTGCGGGTGGGCTAGGCGCCCACCCTGGAGCCTCAGCCTTCCTGGATCGCGTAGAACTTGCGCACGGGCAGAACCGTCTCCCACACGCCCTTGAATCCCTTGGGGATCAGGAAGGTGTCGCCGGCGCGGTAGGTTTCGGTGACGCCGCTTTCGTCCGTCAGGCGCACCTCGCCTTCCAGCAGCGTGCACAGCTCGTCCTTGGTGTAGTGGATGTCGGCGCGGCCCGGCTGGGCGGCCCAGAAGCCGGCGCGGAAGCCATCGCGCTGATACCAGTTCTTGCTGGTCATGCGCTTGCCCTCGTCCGGCTGCGTCGCGGCATCGAAGCGGATGGTGCGGATCGTGGTGGGCTGGGCGTCGTTGGGCATGTCGGTCTCCTCTCGCGGGTCCGTCACTCTACCACGCCTCGGCCGGGCTGGGTTCGTTGACTTCGGGCAAGGCGGCGCCTACCCCCCGCGGATGCGAATTCTTTTTCTGGGCGATGTCGTGGGCCGCAGCGGGCGCGATGCACTGGTGGCGAAGCTGCCGGAGCTCAAGCGAACCCTGCGGGCCGAACTCGTGGTGGTGAACGGCGAGAATGCGTCGCACGGCTTCGGCCTGGCGCCCGACATGGCCAAGGCGTTCTTCGCCGCCGGGGCCGACGTGATCACGCTCGGCAACCACGCCTGGGATCGCAAGGAAATCCTTGGCTACATCGCCGAGACACCGCGCCTCATCCGCCCGCTGAACTTCCCGCCCGGCACCCCCGGCGCCGGCGCCACCACCGTGGAACTGCCAG
>JBIKOJ010000308.1:0-4620 GCA_044358135.1 Acetobacteraceae bacterium
CCGCCTCTCGGCGCAGGAGCTGGCCAAATACAAGCTCGGCTCCTCCGTCTCCGCCATCGTGGTGGATTTCCATGCCGAGGCCACCAGCGAAAAAATGGCCTTCGCCCACAGCTTCGACGGCCAGGTCTCCCTGGTGGTGGGCACCCATACCCACTGCCCCTCCGCCGATCACCAGATCCTGCCCGGCGGCACGGCCTTCCAGTCCGACGCCGGGATGTGCGGCGATTACGACAGCGTGATCGGCATGCAGAAGGAAGGGGCGGCGGTCCGGTTCTGGCGCAAGATGCCGGGCGAACGGCTGGCCCCGGCCGACGGCGAAGCCACGCTGTGCGGGCTGTTCGTGGTGACCGATGACAGCACCGGCCTCGCCACCGCCGTGGAACCGGTGCGCCTGGGCGGACGACTGTCACAGACCATACCATCGGTGTAGAAACGCCTCGACGCTTCGGCGGCGGAGAGGAAGGAAGGCCAGGGGCTTTGCCCCTGGACCCCACCAAGGGCAGCGGCCCTTGGAACCCCATACCTGTTCCGCCTTCGGCGGGGAGGGGCCGTCTCGACGGTTCGATCGGCCTCGATGGCCCCTCCCCGCCGAAGGCGGAAAAAGACGCGGGTCCAGGGGGCGCTGGCCCCCTGGCGGGTCCAGGGCAGAGCCCTGGCCTTGCCTTTCTCCCTGCTGCCGAGGCGCCGAAGGGTTTCGACAATGAGGGGCACATGGCTGGGCATTCGCAGTTCAAGAACATCATGCATCGCAAGGGCGCGCAGGACGCCAAGCGGGCCAAGGTGTTTGCCAAGTTGATCCGGGAGATCACGGTGGCGGCGCGGGCGGGTTTGCCGGACCCGGCGGCGAATCCGCGGCTGCGGGCCGGCGTGCTGGCGGCGTTGAAGCAGAACATGACGCGCGACGCGATTGATCGCGCGATCAAGAAGGCGGCGGGCGCGCAGCAGGGCGACGATTATTTTGAGGTTCGCTACGAGGGCTATGGCCCCGCGGGCGTGGCGGTGATCGTGGAAGCGCTGACGGACAACCGCAACCGCACCGCCTCTGACGTGCGGGCGGCGTTCGCCAAGCATGGTGGGGCACTGGGCGAGACGAATTCTGTTTCTTTTCTGTTCTCCCGGCTCGGCGTGGTGCGGTATCCCGCGAGTGTTGCCGGCGAGGAGGCGATGCTGGAGGCGGCGATCGAGGCGGGTGCCGAGAATGTGGAGAGCGGTGCCGAGGGGCATGAGGTGACGATGCCGGTGGAAGACCTGTTCGCCGTGCGCGATGCGTTGGAGGGTCGGTTCGGGGCGCCGGAGTCGGCAAAGCTGGAATGGCGGCCGAACACCACGGCGAGCCTGGACGAGGAGAAGGCCGCGGCGGTGATGAAGCTGCTGGATGTGCTGGAGGACAATGACGACGTGCAGAATGTGTGGGCGAATTTCGAGGTGGACGAGGCGGTGATGGCGAAGCTGTCGGCCTGATGGCGTTGGTTCGCCTGCTGGGGATCGATCCAGGGCTGCGCTTCACCGGCTGGGGCATGCTGGAGGTGGACGGCAACCGGCTGCGCCATCTGGGCGACGGGGTGATCGCCACCGACAGTGCGGAGAGCGTGCCGGACCGGTTGAAGGTGCTGCACGATGCGCTGGGCCAGGTGATGGATGCCTGGCAGCCCGACGAGGCCGCGGTGGAGGAGACCTATGTGAACCGCAATGGCACCGCCACGCTGAAGCTGGGCTATGCCCGCGGCGTGGCGCTGCTGGCCCCGGCGCTGCGCGGGATCTCGGTGGCGGAGTATGGCGCCAAGACGGTGAAGCTGAGCGTGGTCGGCACCGGCGGGGCGGACAAGGACCAGGTGCAGATGATGGTCCGCCGGCTGTTGCCGGGCTCGATCCTGAAGCGGGCCGATGCGGCGGATGCGCTGGCGGTTGCCATTTGTCATGCGCATCACCGGGCGAGCCGGTTGAAGTGGGTTGCCGCCTCATGATTGCGAAGTTGACCGGCCGGATCGAGCAGATCGAGGCGGATCGCTGCGTGGTGGACGTGAACGGCGTCGGCTACCTGGTCAACGCCTCCACCCGTACGCTCGCGGCGTTGCCGGCGGGGCAGGTGGCCTCGGTGCTGGTGGAGACGCATGTGCGCGAGGACGCGATTGTTCTTTATGGATTTTTCGAGGGTGCAGAGCGCGAGTGGTTTCGCCTGCTGACCACGGTGCAGGGGGTGGGGGCCAAGGTGGCGCTGAACATCCTCTCGGCCCTGTCGCCGCGTGATCTCATTGCCGCAATCCAGGCCGGCGACCGCGGGGCGCTGACCCGCGCGCCGGGCGTGGGGGCGAAGCTGGCGGTGCGGCTGCTGACGGAGTTGCGCGAGAAGGCCGGCGCGATGCCGGCGGGCGTGGGCTTCTCGCCCGTGCTGCCGCCGCCGGTGGGGGGCGTAGAGGCCGATGCGCTCTCGGCGTTGGTGAACCTGGGATATCGGCGCGCAGAGGCGCAAACCGCGGTGGCCAAGGTGCTGGAGCGGCTGGGCGAGGATGCGTCGCTGGATGCCGTGATCCGCGACGGGCTGAAGGAACTGGCGCGGTGAGGCGGCAAGGAAGGTTCACCACGGAGGCACGGAGGGCGCAGAGAAGGCACGGAGGGCAACCGCCGCTCTTCTCCGTGCCTTCTCCGTGCCCTCTGTGCCTCTGTGGTGACTCTTTCTGCTCCAGGGCGCTGGCACGATGAGCGACCGGGAGGTCTCCCCCCGCCGCAGCGACGAGGACGCGGCGGAGGCCTCGCTGCGGCCGCAATCGCTGGCGGATTTCATCGGCCAGAAGGCGAGCCGGGAGAACCTGGCGATCTTCATCGAGGCGGCGCGGCATCGCGGCGAAGCGCTTGATCATGTGCTTCTTCACGGCCCGCCGGGCCTGGGCAAGACGACGCTGTCGCAGATCGTCTCGCGCGAATTGGGCGTGGGGTTCCGCGCCACCTCCGGCCCGGTGATCCAGCGCGCGGGGGATCTGGCGGCGATCCTGACCAACCTCCAGCCGCGCGACGTGCTGTTCATCGACGAGATCCATCGTCTGCAGCCGGCGATCGAGGAAATCCTCTATCCCGCGATGGAGGATTTCCAGCTCGACCTCATCATCGGCGAGGGGCCGGCGGCGCGCAGCGTGCGCATCGACCTCGCGCCCTTCACGCTGGTGGGTGCCACCACGCGGGCGGGGCTGCTGGCCACGCCGCTGCGCGACCGGTTCGGCATTCCGCTGCGGCTGATCTTCTACACCGCCGAGGAGCTGGAGCTGATTGTCAGCCGCGGGGCGCAGAAGCTTGGTTTTGCACTGACTGCCGAAGGCGCGCGCGAGATCGCGCGGCGTTCCCGCGGCACCCCGCGCATCGCCGGCCGCCTGCTGCGCCGGGTGCGCGACTTCGCGCTGGTGCAGAAGGCCTCCCCGGTCACCGCCGAGATCGCCGATGCGGCGCTGCTGCGCCTCGAAGTGGACCGGCTGGGGCTGGATGCGATGGACCGCCGCTATTTGCGCCGCATCGCCGAGCACCATGCCGGCGGGCCGGTGGGGGTGGAGACGCTGGCCGCCGCGCTGGCCGAGGCGCGGGACACGCTGGAAGATGTGATCGAGCCCTACCTGATCCAGGAAGGGCTGGTCCTGCGCACCAGCCGCGGCCGCATGCTGGGCGAGCGCGGCTGGCGCCACCTGGGCCTGGCGCCGCCATCGGGGGGCGGGCAGGGCGCGCTCGATCTTCTGCCCGAGGAAGAATGAGCCGGAAAATGAAGGTCCACCGCCATCCCGCTCGTGTCTATTACGAAGATACCGATGCCGGCGGCATCGTCTACCACGCCAATTACCTGAACTTCGCCGAGCGCGGGCGCACCGAGGCATTGCGCGACTTGGGTGTTCCGCACGCGGAAATGTCGGCCCTGCATGGCCTATTCTTCATGGTGCGGCGCATCAAAGTGGATTATCTGGCACCGGCGCGGTTGGATGATTCGCTGGTGGTCGAGACGACGACCCTGGCGGTCGGTGCCGCGACGGTCGATCTGCGCCAGGATGTGGTGCGGGCCGAGGATGGGTTGCTGCTGGCGCGGCTTGAATTGCAGTTGGTGTGCGGGCGGATCTCCGACCAGCGCCCGGCGCGCATTCCGCCCCGCTGGCGCGAGGCGATGCTGCGGCTGCAGCCGGAGCAGGAATAGGCCACGGCCACGATCGGGCCGCGGACGGGTCATGATGCGACCACGATCCCGCTTGAGGATCGCGGGCGGAACGAAGGGGACTGGCCGTGGATCGTGCCGTGGACGCGGTGAAGCTTGGGGCGACGCACGACCTGTCGCTGATCGGGCTGTTCCTGCAGGCCGACATTGTCGTGAAGATCGTGATGCTGATGCTGATCGCAGCCAGCGTTTGGGTCTGGGCGATCGTGTTCGAGAAGGTGACCAGCCTGCGCCGCGCCTCGCGCGCCGCCGATGCCTTCGAGGACCGGTTCTGGTCCGGCGGCAGCCTCGATGACCTCTACGAGACCGAGGGCGCCAAGCCCGCCCACCCCATGGCCGCGGTGTTCGGCGCCGCGATGACGGAATGGCGCCGCAGCACGCGTGCCGCAGGTGCGGACATCGCCCACGGCTTCGCCCGCGAGCGGGTGGAGCGCGCC
>JBIKOJ010000256.1:0-6580 GCA_044358135.1 Acetobacteraceae bacterium
CGACGGATTGCAACAAGGGTGTGCAATCATTGCTATTTCAGGGGCGGGCTGTTATCGAGAGCCTATATTAACCGGGGGTTCATCATGCGCTGGTTGCCGATTCTTGCCCTGCTGATGGGTCTGTCTGGTGGCGCGCAGGCCTTCACCCTGTTCGAGATCGAGTCGAACGACTGTCACTGCGAGGCCACGCCCGGTGGCACCGCCCAGACCACGCTGCTCCAGGGCACCCTCTCCAGCATCATCTTCAGTCGCGACGAGATCTACGTGGACGTCGAGGACTACTACCGCTTCGAGTTTTCGGAGCCGGTGCCCTATTTCTCCGCCCGGCCCGCCAGCCCGAACATCGCGGGCGACGATTCCTACCGGGAATTCGACCTCGGGCTGTTCCAGACCGTGACCATAGAGGGCGAGGACATCCCCGACCTTATCTCGCTTTGCGAGGATTGCTGGTTCTACGCCGGTGCCGTCGAAGCCTACGACCTGCCGGCCGGCACCTACTATATCGGCGTGGCCGATTTCGGCATCGGCCCCGCCAACACGCAGGAAGAGCCACCCAGCCAGAGCCGGGGCCTCGGGGCCTACTCCGTGGCGATCTCCACCAGCGTGCCGGAACCCGCCAGCCTCGCCCTGTTCGGCACCGCGCTGGCCGGCCTCGCCCTGCGCCGCCGCCGCGCCTAGACCGCGAGGGTGAGGGCGGGCGACCCCGCCACCACCCGGCCTACCAGCGAGGCCTCGCATCCCGCCTCCCGCAGTGCCGCCACGCACGCCTCGGCGTCCCCGCCGGGAAGGCCGGCCAGCAGCCCGCCGGAGGTCTGCGGATCGGCCAGCAGCGCCACCGCGTCGCCGTCCGGCAGATCCAGCCAGGCCCGGTTGGCCGGCGCCAGCGTGCTCGCCACCCCCTGCGCCGACAGTTCCCGCGCGCCGGGCAGCGCCGGCAGGGCAGCGACCAGTTCCGCCGCCACGCCGGAGGCGCGCAGCATCTCCATCAGGTGGCCGCCCAGCCCGAACCCGGTCACGTCGGTGCAGGCCGTCACGGCGAAACGCCGCAGCACCGCCGCCGCCGCGCCATTGCTGCGTGCCATGCTGTCCAGCGTCGCCGTCAGCCAGTCCACCCGCGCCAGCCCCTGCATCTGCGCCGCCAGCACGATCCCGGTGCCGAGCGGCTTGGTCAGCACCAGCGCATCCCCCGGCCGCAGCCCGCCCTTGCGCCATAGCGCATCCGGGGCCGCCAGACCTGTCACCGCGAAGCCCAGCGACGCCTCCGCCCCCTCCGCGCTGTGCCCGCCCACCAGCGCGCAGCCATCGGCGCGCAGCACCTGCGAAGCACCCAGCATCATCGCCCGCAGGTCCTGGCCCATGCGGCGGCCCTGCATGAAGGGCAGGGCGGCAATCGCCATCGCCGTCCAGGGCCGCGCACCCATGGCGTGGATGTCCGACAGCGCATGGGCGGCGGCGATCTTCCCGAACACGTAGGGGTCGTCGAGGAAGGCGCGGAAATGGTCCACGCTCTGCACCACCGCCATCCCCGGGGGCGGCAGCGTTACCGCCGCGTCGTCACCCTCGGCCATGCCCACCGGAATATCGGCGCGCGGTGGCTCGGCAAGCCCGGCCAATGCCTCGGCCAGCGCCTCCGGCCCGATCTTGGCACCGCAGCCGCCGCAGCGCATGGGATCGCCGGCCGCCATCGGGCGCAGGCGCTGGTACATCGCCATCCAGCGCCGATCGATGCGCCGCTTCCACCAATGGGCCAGGCGCCCTTCGTACGCCCAGTCCCCGCGCCAGGCCACCGCCCGGCCACGCCCCAGCCCCAATATCGCCAGAGCGTGGCGCTGCGGCGCCCAGGGCATCAGCGGCGTGCCGCGCGCGGCATGCACCAGGTTGTCGAACAGCGGCGCGCCTGCCCGCACCGCCCACACCCCCGCCTTGGGCCGCGCCGCCCCCTCCATCGCAGCACAGTCGCCGGCGGCGAACACGGCCGGATGGCTCACGCTGCGCAGCGAGGCATCCACCCGGATGCACCCGGCGTCATCGCAGGCCAGGCCCGAGGCCGCGAGGAAGGCCGGCCCCACCACGCCGGTGGCCCACAACACATGCGCCGCCGCGATCGTGCGACCGTCAGCCAGGGCCAGACGCGCCCCGTCATGCGCGCCGGCCTCCGCTCCCGTTTCCACCTCCACCCCGGCCTTCGCCAGCGCCGCCTGCACCGCGCGCTGTACCTTCTCGGGCGTGCCCTCCATCGGCGCCGTCCGTCCCACCAGAACCACACCGGCCCGCCCGGCCAGCCGCAGCGCCAGCGCGATGGCCAGCTCGCATCCCGCCGCCCCGGTGCCCACCACCGCGATGCGCTGCCCCAGCGCCAGGTCGCGCTCGATCTCCGCCAGCCGTGCCAGGAAGCGCCCGATCGGCTTCACCGGGGTGCCGCCCCCCGGGGGCATCGCCGGCAACCCGCCCACATCCACCGACAGCAGGTCGAACCCCAGCGCCGGCCGCCCGGCCACCGCCACCTCGCGCCGGGCGAGGTCGATCGCCGTCGCCTCGGCCAGGATCAGCCGCGCCCCGCTGGCGGCGGCCAGCCTGGCGCAATCCAGATGCGCCGCGTCGAAACCATGCTCGCCGCGAATCAGCCCGGGCAGCATGCCGGAATAGGGCGTGAAGCCCTCGCGCGCCACCAGGGTCAGCCGGAGGCCCGGCATCGGCCGCATCGCGAAGCGCCGGAGCACCTCCACATGGGCGTGCCCGGCACCCAGCAGCACGAGATCGGTGGCAACGGGGCTCGGTGTCATGCGGCGCAGACTAGCCCAGTCCGCGCCGCCGCATCATCCCTTCCGCGCCCTAGCTCCGCTTGCAGGTGCTGATCCCCAGCAGCGGATAGAGCGGGCAGAAGCGCACCAGCGCCGTCAGCAGCGGCACCACGCCGATCCAGCCCCACGGGGTTTGCGGCCCCACGAACACCAGGGCGATCAGCACCACCCCCAGAACGGCCCGCAACACCCGGTCGATTCCACCCACATTCGCTGTCATGGCACCCGGCCTCCTTTTGCCGTGCCGCCATCTCACACGGTAACGGCGTGGCCGTCGGTGACATCGTCACGCTCCACCATGCCGCGCAGCGCGTCTGGCCGCAGGATCTCGATGGTGCCGCGCCCGGCGCGCACCCATCCGCTGTCCGAGAAATGCTTCAGCGCCCGGCTCACCACCTCCCGCGCCGTGCCGATATCGGCTGCCAGCGCGGCATGGGTGGCCGCCACCACCCGGCCGGACCCCGCGGCCTCCAGCAGCCGGGCCGCCAGGCGCTCGTCGATGGAGGTGTCGGCAATCTCCTCGATCCGTGCCATCAGGTCGCCGATCCGCCGGGCGCAGGCGCCGAAGGCGAAGGCGCGGAACACGGCCGAGCGTTCCAGCAGGGCGGCAAAGGCCGGCGGCGCCAGGGCCAGGGCCGCCACATCCTGTTCCGCCACCGCCTCCGCCGAGGCGGCGCGGTCCGTCATCAGGCAGGTGGTGCTCATGATGCAGGTCTGCCCGGGCTGCACCCGATACAGCACGATCTCCCGCCCGGAGCGCGCCACGCGGCGAACGACAACGCGGCCCGAGAGCAGGAACGGATAGGCCGCGCACAGCCCGCCGGGATGGAACAGCGCCGCACCCGCCGGCAGCGCCACCTGGCGCAGCTGTGCGGACAGGTAGTCGCGCGCCGGCGCCTCCAGCCGTGCCAGTGCCGGAAACAGTTCGAAAACCTTCGGCGCCATGCCTTTGCCCATTCCCTGCGCGGGATGTCTTGCCATGCCGGGCCCGCCCCGGCACGATGCGCCACGAAACAGAAACACAACAAGGGGGGCAGACGCGCGACGGATTCGCTCCGCCGCGCCTGCTGCATTTCCCGGCTGGAAAGGACAAGCGATGGCCGCATACCGTCCGCCCCTGGGCCTGCGATCCCTGCTCCTCCTGGCCGGGCTGGCCGCCCCCCTGGCGGCGCCGGCGGCCCTGGCCCAACCCGGCCCCGCCAGCACGCTGCGCATCGGTCTGGCGGATGATGCCGATGCGCTCGATCCCACGCTGTCGCGCACCTATGTCGGGCGGATCATCTTCGCCGGGCTGTGCGACAAGCTGTTCGACATCGACGCCAAGCTGAACGTGGTGCCGCAGCTGGCCACCGGCTACGAATACACCGACCCGCAGACCATGGTGATCAAGCTGCGCCCGGGCGTGACCTTCCATGATGGGGAGGCGTTCGACAGTGCCGCGGTGAAATTCAGCCTGGAACGCCACCTGACCATGCAGGGCAGCACGCGGCGCGGCGAGATCAACGTGATCGACCGGATCGAGACGCCGGATCCGCTGACGGTGAAGCTGCACCTGAAGGCGCCTTCGTCGCCGCTGCTGATCCAGCTGACCGACCGTTCCGGCATGGTGGTGTCGCCCAAGGCGGCCACGGCGCTGGGGGCGGATTTCTCCAAGGCGCCGGTGTGCACCGGCCCGTTCAAGTTCGCCGAGCGCGTGCCGCAGGATCGCATCGTGCTCGACCGGTATGAGGGCTATTGGAACAAGGATGCGATCAAGCTCGGCCGCGTGGTGTACCGGCCGATCATCGACGCCACCGTGCGGCTGGCCAACCTGCAGGCCAATGCGCTGGATTTCGGCGAGCGCTTCCAGCCCTCCGATACCGCGGAGATCAAGAAGGACAGCCGGCTGGTGCTGGTGCAGAATGCCGGGCTCGGCTTCCAGAGCCTGCTGTTCAACCACACCAACGGGCCCCGCCCGCGCACGCCGATGATGACCGATGCCCGGGTGCGCCAGGCCTTTGCGCTGTCGATCGACCGCACCGTGATCAACGAGGTGGTGTATGCCGGCATGCAGACGCCGAACCCGCATTTCGTCTCGCCGGACAGCCCGTTCTGGTCCGCCGAGGTGAAGGCGCCGGCGCGCAACGTGGCGCGCGCCAAGCAGTTGCTGGCCGAGGCCGGGGTGCGCACGCCGCTGGCGGTGGAGCTGATGCTGGCCAACAATCCCGACCTGCGCCAGACCGGCGAGGTGATCCAGTCCATGGCGGCCGAGGCGGGCTTCGACGTGAAGATCCGTTCCACCGAGTTCGTCACCGCGTTGCAGGCCAGCGACAAGGGCGACTACGAGGTGTTCCTGATCGGCTGGTCCGGCCGGGCGGATGCCGATGGCAACGTGTACAGCTTCATCCATACCGGCCCGCCGAACCTGAATGCCGCCGGCTATTCCAATGCCCAGGTGGATGGCTGGCTGGACGAGGCGCGGCGCATTTCGGGCATGCCGGAGCGGCGGGCGCTGTACACCAAGGTGGCGCAGCAGTTGATGGCCGACCTGCCGCGCATGTACCTGTATACGCCGAACAACATTTTCGCGATGACCACCCGGGTCCGCGGATTCATCCCTGTGCCGGACGGGCTGATCCGCCTGCACGGCATGTCCCTCACTCCCTGACGGGTGCCCCCTGCCATGACCTATCGAACTGCCCTTCTCGGCCTGCTGGCCGCCGTGCCGCTGGCGCTGCCGGCGGCGGCGCAGGATCTGCCGCAGCTGCGCGTTGCCTTCTCCGAAGACGCCGACGTGATGGATCCCACCACGGGCCGCGCCTATGTGCAGCGCGTGGCGCTGCTGAACATGTGCGAGAGCCTGTTCGACTACAACGCCAAGATGCAGATCGTGCCGCGGCTGGCGCTGTCGTACGAATGGGCCGACGCGCAGACGCTGGTGGTGAAGCTGCGGCCCAATGTCAGCTTCAACGACGGCACCCCCGTTGATGCCGCCGCGGTGAAGTACAGCATCGAGCGGCACCAGACCTTCACCGGCAGCGCGCGGCGCGGCGACCTCGGCAGCCTGACCGCCGTGGAGATCGTGGACCCGCTGACGGTGCGCTTCAAGCTGAAGGGGCCGGACGTGGTGTTCCTGAGCCAGCTTGGCGTGCGCGCCGGCGTGCTGGTCTCGCCCACCGCATCGGAGGCGGCGGGCAAGGATTTCGGGCAGCGGCCGGTGTGTGCCGGGCCGTACCGGTTCCTGGAGCGCGTGGCGCAGGACCGGATCGTGCTGGAGAAGGTGCCGAACTACTGGGACGGCGCGAACTACCACTTCTCGCGCATCACCTTCCGCCCGATTTCGGACAGCACGGTGCGGCTGGCCAATTTGCGGGCCGGCGCGATCGACATCAACATGAACGTGCCGCCGACGCTGGCCGAGGAGGTCCGCAAGGACCCCAAGCTGAAGCTCTATACCTTCGACGGCATCGGCTACACCGGGCTCACGGTGAACATGGGCCGCAACAACACCACGCCGGGGCCGTTCGGCACCGACAAGCGCATCCGCCAGGCCTTCGATCTCGCCATCGATCGCGATGCGATCGTGAACGTGGTGTTCAACGGGGTGCACGCGGCGAACGCCTACCCGGTGCCGGCGACCAGCCCGTTCTTTGACAAGACGCTGCCGCAGCCGAAGCGGGATGTGGCCAAGGCCAAGGCGCTGCTGGCTGCCGCGGGGGTGAAGCTGCCCTTCGTGGTGCCGCTGACGGTGATCAACAATCCCGAGGCGGTGCAGGTTGCCGAGGTGATGCAGTCGATGG
>JBIKOJ010000080.1:0-21822 GCA_044358135.1 Acetobacteraceae bacterium
AGGCCTCGGCCGAAACCGGCACTGCCGCCAGCCAGGTCCAGGCCTCCTCCGCCGAGGTCGCCCAGCAGGCCGAAGGCCTCAAGCGCGAGGTCGACTCCTTCCTTCTGCAAGTCAGGGCAGCCTAAGCAAGGCTCTTCTTTTTCTGAAGAAAAAGAAGCAAAAAGACGTTTATCACTGGCACGCGCGCCGGACCGCCCAGCACACGTGCCAGTCACAAAAGTTTTTTGGTTCTTTTTTTCAAAAAAGAACCGCTTCCTTCCTCCCTCCCCAGGGCCCGTCGCGCCGCGGCGGGCCCTGTGTCATTCTGCCGCCATGCAAGATGCCGCCACCCCCGACCTGCCGCCGATCTGGCGCCGCCTCGCGCGCCACGCCGTCACGTTGCTGCTGATCGGCCTCACCTGCGCCGTCATCGCCCCCACCGTCGCCACGATGCTGATGGCGCTGCAGGCCAACGGCCTCACCCTCCAGCTTGCCTACGCCATCACGCTCGCCCCCTGGGCCATCATGATCGCCGGCCCCGGCGTCCTGGTGCTCGGCCTCATCTTCGGCTGGATGCTGCTCATCCTCGCCGCCGAAGGCCACCACACCCTGCCCGCCCGCCTCGCGTTGGCCGTGCTCGTCGCCAGCGTCGCCTGGTGGCTCGCGGAGCCGCTGCCTGCCGCCGAGGCCGCACCTGTCCGGGGCGACGCCGCCGACTGGCTCGTCTGGGCCGCCAGCGCCGCCTCTGCCGCCCTCGTCTTCACGCGCGGCTGGGTCTCCCACCGCCTCCGCCACCCCATCCCGCTCCCGCCAGAGGAATGATCATGCGCATCGCGATTGCCGGCCTGTCGCTGGAATCCGTCAGCTTCCTGCCGGTCCCCACCACGCTCGAGAATTTCCGCCGCGCCGAGTCGGCCGGCCCCGCCCTCATCGCGGAATCGCGCGGCACCAACACGGTCATGGGCGGCTTCATCAAGGTGCTGGAGGCCGAGGGCGCCGAGATCGTCCCCATCCTCCACGCCTGGGCCGGTGCGGCCGGCCCCGCCACCGACGAAGCCTTCACCCACTACATCGACCGCATCTGCGCCGAACTGGCCGCCGCCGGACCGCTGGACGGCGTGCTCCTCCACCCCCACGGCGCCATGACCACCACCACACGGCTGGACCCGGACCGCGAGTTCATCGAGCGCGTGCGCGGCACCGTCGGCCGCGCCACCAGGCTGGTCGTGGCGCTCGACTACCACGGCAACATCGACGAGTCCTGGCTGCCCCTGGTCGATGGCCTGTTCGGCTACCACTACTCCCCGCATATCGACATGGGCGCCACCGGCGAGCGCGCCGCCATTTGCCTGGTGCGCACCCTGCGCGGTGAAATCCGCCCCGTGGTTGCCATCGCCAAGCCAGGGATCATGGTGCCCAGCATCTTCAGCGCCACCGACATCGCGCCGCTCAGCGACATCGTGCGCGAGTCCGTCGAGATGCCCGCCCGCACCCCTGGCCTGCTCGATGTCTCCATCTTCGCCGGCTTCTCCTATGCCGACGTGCCGAATTGCGGCTTCACCGCCGTCGCGGTCGCGGATGGGAACGCCAAGCTGGCAAAGGCCACCGCCAAGCTGTTCAGCGCCCGCCTGCACGGCGAGCGCGAGGCGCTGATGCACCGCGACGCGGTGTACGGCCTCAAGGATGGCATCGACCGCGCAGTGGAGCTCTCCAAGACCACCACCAAGCCCGTCGTGCTGCTGGAACACGCCGACCGCATGAACGATTCCACCTACATCCTGCGCGAGGTCCTCGCCCGCGGACTGCAGCGCGTCGCCGTGCCCTTCCTCTGCGATCCCGGCGCGGCCGCCGCCGCCATGCAGGCCGGCGTCGGCGCCACCGTCACGCTGGATGTCGGCAGCGATTCCTCGCCGCGCGCCGGCGGCAAGGTCCGCCTCACCGGAAAGGTGCTCTACGCCCAGCCCACGATCTTCACCCGCACCGGCCCGGTCGGCCGCGGCGACCGCATGGATCTCGGCCCCACGGCGGTGATCGACGCGAACGGCATCGTCGTCTCCGTCACCACCCACCAGACCACGGCGATCGACCGCGCCCCCTTCGAGCAGTTCGGCCTCCGGCCGGAGGATTTCGCCATCATCGTCCTGCGCAGCAAAACCCATTTCCGCGCCGTCTACGAACCCCTCTCCGAAGCCATCCTGATCGTGGACACGCCAGATTGGGGCCCCGCCGACCTCACCACCCTCCCCTACCGCCAGGTTCCCACCGACAGCATCTACCCCTTCAGCGACAGCTAATCCCCGCGTAAGGCGGATCGGCGAAGCCGGATCCGCCATCTGCAGAAGGCAAGAAAGACAGCGGCCACAAAGACACAAAGACACAAAGAAGCAATCCAAGGAAGAAGAAACCCTCAGCGCACGGCGACCAACGCGCAGCATCGCCGCATTCCGGTTCCCTCCCTTGCCTTGCTCCTCTGTGTCTCTGTGTCTCTGTGGCCACTTTCTTGCTTTCTTGCTTCTTTTCCTAATCTCTCCCCGCCCCCCCCATCCACAAGCCAGCCACTCGAGTACGTACGTAAAAAATCCCCTTGCCACCCGACAAAACGTTAGATATCTTCCCTGACATGACCCATGAAACACAGCATCAGGAGGCCCCCGCCTCGCTGGCCGATGGCCTCGCCGCCATCGCCCGCGAGCTGCGCGCGATGGCCCAGGCGCAGCAGGCGGAGGCCGGCTTTGCCGCCGCCATGCATGCGGCCGTACTGTGTCTGCTCGTCAGCATGCTCGTGCGCCTGGCCGACATGGCCCAGGCCTGGCAGCAGGGCCGCCTCACGCTGCCCCCCCTTCCCCCGCCGGCCATCCGCTACACGCGCTCCACGCGCCCGGATTCCCTCCACCGCCTGGCCCGCCTCGCCCGCCGCATCGCCGACCGCACGCGCGCCCGCGCGCCCCAGGTCCCGGCCCAACCCGCGCGCCCGCCCGCGCCCCGTGCCGCGCGCGCCACACCCGCACCCCAACCGTACCTCGGCCCGGCCGTCGCCCCGGCCCTGCGCCGCCCAGCCCCCGCCTCGTTTTCAAAACCCGCCCTGGCCGCCGTGCCGAGCCATGCCTATTTTGTTACGATATCAAAATATTACCCAGCCATCTCCGCCGCCCAGCGCGTGATCACCTCGCACCCCTTGGCGAAATCCTCCATCCGCATCGCCTCGTCGGGATTGTGGCTGCCATTCTGGTTCCGCACGAACAGCATGCAGCTCGGCACTCCCGCCTGCGCGAAACTCGCCGCATCATGCCCACCGCCGCTCGGCATGGTCAGGTAATCCACCCCCAGCGCCTCCGCCGCCCGCGCCAGCCCGCTGCGCACCTCGGCCGACATCGGCGTGGGCGCGCTCATCGGCCCGCGCACCAGCTCGAACGTCACCCCGCGCCGCGCCTCCACCTCCCCCACCAGCCGGTCGATCGCGTCATGCACCGCATTAATCCCCGCCTCCGTGGTTCCCCGGATGTCGATCTGGAACCGTGCCTCGCCGGGCACCTTGGTGAACCCCGCCTGCTCCGTCGTCTCCAGAATGCAGAACGTCACCACCAGCCGATGCCCCAGCGTCTCCAGCCGCGCCCACTCGTCATCCAGCTTGGTCGCGAACTCCGCCAGCGCGATCGCGGCGTCCTTGCGATAGCGCCGCGGCGTCGCCCCGGAATGGTTGTACTCGCCCAGCACCCGCCCCTCGCGGATGCGCCGCGATCCCGGCAGCGCCGTCACCAATGCGATCGGAATCTCCTGCGCCTCCAGCACCGGCCCCTGCTCGATATGCAGTTCCACATAGGCCTCGATGCTCTCCGGCGGCAGCAGGCACGCGCCCCGCGCCACCGCCGCGGGATCGAACCCCTCCTCGGCCATGTGATCGGCCAGGGACCGCCCGCTATCCAGCCGCGCCACCTCCAGATGCGCCGCCGGCAGCCGCCCCAACGCCGCCTTGCTCCCGGGCAGACCCGACGGAAACCACGCCCCGCCCTCCTCCGCCCGGATCGCCAGCACCGTGATGTCCCGCGCTGGCACGAACCCCGCCCGCGTCATCCCCGCCACCGCCGCCAACCCCGCCAGCACGCCTGCCGCCCCATCGAAATTCCCACCCTGCGGCACCGAATCCAGATGGCTCCCCAGGATGATCCGCTTTGCCGCCCGGTCCCGCCCCGGCAACGTCATCAGCAGATTGCCGGCCGCATCGTTGCGCGTCTCCAGCCCCAGCTTCTCCGCCTCCGCCCGCACGATCTCATGGGCGATCCGCTCGCCGCGCCCATACGCCTCCCGCGTCACCCCCACCCCATCGAAGGTCCTCTCGCGCAACGCATCGAACAGCCGCGATGCCAGCTCAATGTCCGGGGTCAGGTTCGGGCGCATGCTCGTCTCCTTCGTGCCCTCCAACCCTGCCCCCCCGCCTCCTCTTCCGCAACCGCCCCGCAGCCGCCATAACGCGCCAAAACCTGGGAGTGCCTCATGACCAAGCCGGTGCTGCTCGTCACCCGCCAGCTGCCCGATGCCGTCGCCGAGCGCGCCCAGCGCGAATTCGACGTCCGCCTGAACCAGCCGGACCTGCAATGGTCGCCCGACGAGATCGTCGCCCTCGCCCAGGGCTGCGACGCCGTGCTCTGCTTCTCCACCGACCGCCTGAACGCCCAGACCATCGCCGCCCTGCCGGCCAGCGTGAAGGCGATCGCCACCTGCTCCGTCGGCTACGACCATGTCGACATCGCCGCCGCCCGCGCCCGCGGCATTCCCGTGGCCAACACGCCAGAGGTCCTCAGCGTCGCCACGGCGGAAATCGCCATGCTGCTGATCCTGATGTCCGCCCGCCGCGCCGGCGAGGGCGAGCGCCTCGTCCGCTCCGGGCAATGGAAGGGCTGGGCCCCGATGCTGCTGCTCGGCACCCAGATCAGCGGCAAGCGCCTGGGCATCTTCGGCATGGGCCGCATCGGCCGCGAACTGGCCAAGATGGCTCGCGGCTTCGGCATGGCGATCCACTACCGCAACCGCACCCGCCTGCCCGAAGACCTCGAACAGGGCGCCACCTGGCACGCCACCGACGAAAGCTTCCTGGCCCACTGCGACACCCTGGCGCTCACCGCCCCCGGCGGCGCCGGCACCGCCAAATGGCTGAACGCCGAGCGCCTCGCCCTGCTCCCCCGCGGCGCCATCGTCGCCAACGCCGCCCGCGGCTCCCTGGTGGACGACGCCGCCCTGCAGGAAGCGCTCCGCTCCGGCCAGGTCGCCTTCGCCGGCCTCGACGTCTACGACGGCGAGCCCAATCTCCACCAAGGCTATTTCGGCCTGGAGAACGTGGTCCTGCTGCCGCACATGGGCAGTTCCACCACCGAAACCCGCGCCGCCATGGGCGACTTATGCCTGGATGCGATCAGCGCCGTGCTGGCGGGCCAGCGCCCCTGGAACCTGATCGGGTAGGAGGCACGCGATGGCCAAGAACACGATCTGCCTATGGTTCAACCGCGATGCGGAGGAAGCCGCCCGCTTCTACGCGGCAACCTTCCCCGACAGCACCGTGGGCCGGATCATGCGCGCGCCGGGCGACTACCCCTCCGGCCAGCAGGGCGATGTGCTGACGGTGGAATTCACCGTCGCCGGCCTCCCCTGCCTCGGCCTGAACGGCGGCCCCGCCTTCACCCACAGCGAAGCCTTCTCATTCCAGATCGCCACCGAGGACCAGGCGGAAACCGACCGCTACTGGAACGCCATCGTCGAAAACGGCGGGCAGGAAAGCCAATGCGGCTGGTGCCGGGACCGCTGGGGCATCTCCTGGCAGATCACCCCGCGCGTGCTGATGGAAGCCCTGGCCGCCAGCGGCGACGAAGCCAAGCGCGCCTTCCAGGCCATGATGACCATGCGCAAGATCGATGTCGCGGCCATCGAGGCAGCTAGGCGAGGATAAACTCGCGCAGCACCCGCATCGCCAGCACGGGATCGTCGTTGTGCACCCCGTGCCCGGCATTGGGCACCCGCACCAGCCGAACCAGGTGCTGCGGAATGCAGGCAGCCAGCAATTCGCTGCGCGAGATCGGCGTGATCGGATCGTCCTCGCCACCGATCACCAGCGACGGGCACCTGATGTTCGCCAGCGCCGCGCGGAAATCCATCGGGTGCGGGCCATCATCCGATTTGGCGAACTGGAACGACACCTGGTCGTTGCGCACCGTCCGCGCCACCGCATCCGGGTCGCGCTTGCCGCGCGGATTATACAGCGGCGAGCAGACCCGCAGATAGGCGGCCGAGGTCTCGGGATTCGGGTTCGTCCAGCGCGCCTCCGCCACTGCCCGCGCCTCGGGCCCGCCCAGGCGTTCGAAGATCGCATAGGTCTCCTCCCGGTCGCGCTTCGGCGATGTCGAATAGAACACCATCTTGCCGGGATGGTCCGGATGCCGCGTGGCATAGGATTGCGCCACCATGCCGCCGAAGGAGTAGCCGAGCACGATGGGCTTCTCGATGCCCAGCACATCGCAGAAGCCGCGAATGTCGTCGCCCCATTGCGGCAGGTTCCAGCTGGCCGGCTCGCCCCAGTCGCTGCGCCCGTTGCCGCGATGGTCCAGGTAGATCACCTGCGCCACGTCGGCGAGCTGGCCAAACAGCGGGCGGAAGGTGGAATGGTCCCCGCCGGGCCCGCCATGCAGCAGCAGCAGGGTGGGCCGCTCGCGCATCCGCTTCCCGTCCGGCACCAGCTTCTCGCCGGAGACATCGAAGAAGATGCGGGTGCCGTTGACGCTGACGTGCATGGAAGTGTTCCCCTGGTAGGCCGAGCCTTCCCCGCCCGTCTCAGCCCGTCAAGCCATGCGCCGCCGCGAGCACCGCCAGCGCGATGGCCAGCGCCACCAGGGTGAAGCGCCGGTTCCATCCCGTGGTCACCTGCCACGGGTCCGCCCCCGTCCAGCGCGCCGTGGCCAGCGCGCTGGCGGAAAACGGCGTCATCCCCACGCCCACGCCCCAGCCCAGCATGCAGGACAGCGCCAGCACCCCGGGGGCGACACCGAGTGCCAAGGGATCGGGAATCGCCGCCCCGATCACCGCCACCACGGCAATGGGATTGAGCCCGAGCAGCGAGGTGCCGATCAGCACCAGCGGCACGGCAAGAGGCACCAGCAGCGGCGGCATCGCCGGCAGGAACCCCGCGAGCCCACCCGCCGGCAGCGCCATGCCGAGCGTGACGCCGAGGAACCCGCTGGTGGCCAGCAGCGTCGCCTCGCCGCGGAAGGACGGCAACCGGGCATGGAAGCCCCACAACCGCCGGGCGAACATCGCCGCCACATGCCGCCGCCGGCGCAGCTGCACCAGCGTCCAGGCAGCCCCCACCGCGGGCACCGCCGCCGTCACGCCCGTGGCGAGCGAGGTGGCGAACAGCACCGCCACGCCCTCGGCGACCGCCATCACCAGCGCGACGATGGCCACGATGCGCAGATGGATCGTCCAGCGTTCCGCCGTGCGGGAAGCCGCGGCGTCGCTGGGGCCTTCCCACCGGTCCACCACGGCGCCTGCCAGCAGCAGCGCCATGGCGGCGGCAAAGGCCAGCGGCATGACCGGGCGCAAATCCGCACTCGGCACCGCAGCACCCACCACCACCGTCATGATGTTCAGCGGGCTCCAGCAGTTCATGGTGGCGAAACCGCGATAGGCGCCCATCAGCAGCCGCCGCGCCGCCTCCCTGCTGGCACCGCCGCGCGCCACCATGGCGCCAATCAGGTCGATGGCGCCGTAGGACAGGATCATCGCGAACAGGTGCGCGCCAGAGGTGACGGCGAGGTAGCGCCGCCCCGCCGGCTGCGCCACCAGATGCGCCCCGCTGCGTCGTACCGTCCGGCTGCGCTCGGCCGCGTCGCGCAGCGCGCCGAGGGCCAGGAAGAACGCGGCATAGGCCGCCCCGCGCCGCAGCCCGGCCAGCAGCGCGGCCAGCGGATCGGGGGCTGCCAGTGCCGCGACGGCGCCGGCCAGCACGAGCACCGCCGCCACGATGCGGATGCCGCGCCGCAGCCTTGGTGCCTCCAGCCCGAGGTACAGCGCCACCGCCACGCCGGCCACGGCGCCGGCATATGGCAGCGCGGCAAGCTGGTCGGCCAGCGTGGCCGCCCAGGCAAGCAGGAACAGCCAGGCGCTCACGGACTCGACCCCATCGGCCCAGCATGGCAGCCGCCCCCTGGACAGTCGATCCGGCGGCAGCAAGTCTGGCCCGAACGCCAAGGGGGCCAAGATGCTGTTCGACTTCGAGACGCTATCGACGCAGGAGCGCTACAAGCTGCTGGTCTCCACCGTGGTGCCGCGGCCGATCGCCTGGGTGGTGACGCAGGACCTGGGCGGCCGGCTGAATGCCGCGCCCTATTCCTTCTTCAACGTGTTCTCCGCCGATCCGCCGGTGGTGGTGTTCGGCATTGGCGGGCGCAAGCCGGGCGATACCAAGGACACCGGGCAGAACATCCGCGAGACCGGGCAGTTCACCGTGTGCCTGGTGAACCAGGAAACGGCCAAGCCGATGAACATCACCGCGATCGACTTCCCGCCGGAGGTGGACGAGCTGGCCGAGGCCGGATTGACCACCCTGCCGAGCACGCGCGTGAAGCCGCCGCGCATTGCCGAAAGCCCGGTGGCGATGGAGTGCGAGCGCTTCATGATCATCGAGCTGAACACCGATCGCGCGCTGGTGCTGGGCCGCGTGGTGGCGATGCATGTGCGCGACGACTGCGTGCTGGATGCCGCGCGCTGCTACATCGACACGCCGAAGCTGGACCTGATCGGGCGCCTGCATGGCGGCGGGTGGTACACCCGCACCAGCGACAGCTTCGAACTGCCGCGCATTCCGCTGGAGGCCTGGAAGACCACCCCGTGACCCTGCCGCTGCTGCGCCCGCTGGCACACCGGCCGACAGCGCTGCTGTGGGCCGGCCTGGCCGGCGCGGCGGTGGGCGACGAGCTGTTCCGCGTGGTGCTCGGCTACGTCGCCGCGCGCACGCTGGGGCCGGATGCCGGGTATCTCTCGGTGGTGCAGGCGGCGGCGACGCTGGCCACGTTGCTGCTGGGCGCGCGCGCGCTCGACCGGGTGGCGCCGCTGCGGGTGATGATGGCGGCCGATCTGCTGCGCGCCGCGGCACTGGCCGGGCTGGCCCTGGCGTGGCTCGCCTGGGGGGCGCCGCCGGCCTGGGCACTGTTCGGGACCATCCTGGTGCTGGGCGCGGGCCTGGCCGCCTTCCGCCCGGCGATGCAGGCGGCGCTGCCGGTGCTGGCCGGGGACCGCACCATGCTGCCGGCGGCGAATGCGCTGATGGACACCACGGAGCGGCTGGCACGGCTGGCGGGACCGGGCCTGTTGGTGCTCGCGGCGGCGCTGCTGGCGGAGGTGCAGTTCGTGGCGCTGAACGTGGCGACCTTCCTGCTCTCTGCCCTGGCGGTCTGGGCGGTGGCGCGCATTCGGACCGTGCCGCCGGGGAGCATGGGCGGCGAATCGCTGCTGGATGCCGCGCTGCGCGGCGTGCGGGCAGTGCGGCGGCATAAGCTGCTGGGCTTCATGCTGGCGGTGGTGGGGCTGCAGAACGGGGTGTGGGTGGCGGTGTATTACCTCGCCCTGCCGCTGCAGCTGGAGCGAACCCTGGGGGCGGCGGGGCTGCCGGCCTTCGGCACGGTGATCGCGGCCTATGGCGTGGGCAACCTTGCCGGGACGCTGGTGCTGGGCAATCTGGGCCTGCCGGCGCGGCCGGCGCGTCGGGTGTTCCTGGGCATCCTGCTGTTCGGCGCGGCGACGATGGCGATGGCCGGCGCGATGCTGCTGCCGCCGGGCTGGCAGGTGGCGGGGATTGCGTTGGCGGCCGCGGTGGCGGCGATCGGCGGGCCGATGCAGGACATCGTGGTGGCGACGCTGCGCCAGACCGACCTCGCGCGCGAGGACGTGGCGGCGGCAGTGCGGGCGCACATGGTCTCTGTCCAGTTCGGCACCGTGGTGGCGATGCTGGCGGCACCCGCGCTGGTGGCCGCACTGGGGCCGGCGGCGATCGCGCTGGGCGGCGGGGTGATCTACGTGGCGATCGCGCTGGCGGGCTTCATGCGCGTGCGGGGCTGAGCATGGCGCCGATGCTGCGCGCGGTGCGCGACCCCGCGATCGGCCGGCTGTGGGGGGCGCTGGCGCTGTCGGCGCTGGCGGACCAATCCTTCACCGTGGTGTTGAGCTGGGTGGCGGTGGGGGCATTCGGGGCGGCGGCGGGGTATCTCGCCGTGTTGCAGGGCGCGATCGCGATAGCCGTGGTGATGGGGCTGGGCCACCTGGCGGACGGGGTGGCGCCGCTGCGGCTGATGGGGGCCACGCTGCTGCTGCGCGCCGCAGCGCTGGGGGCGGTGGTGGCGGCCTGGCTGTGGGCCGGGCAGCCGGTGGGCTGGGTGCTGGTGCTGGCCGTGGCGGTGCTGGCGGCGGGCATGGCGCTGTTCCGCCCGGCGCTGCAGGGGGCGCTGCCTGGGCTGGCACGCGACCCCACGCTGCTGGCGCCGGCAAATGCGCTGCTGGACACGACCGACCGCATCGCGCGGCTGCTGGGGCCTGGCCTGCTGGGGCTGGTGGCCGGCCTGGTGCCGCTGGCTGCGGTGGTGGGGCTGGAGATGGCGGCCTTCGTCGCCGCCGCCGTGGTGGTGGCAGGGCTGGCGCGGCGCTTTCCGGTGGCACCGGCGCGGGCGGAGCGCGAGGGGATGGTCACCGCGGTGGCGCGCGGCTTCGCGGCGGTGCGGCGGCACGAACTGCTGTTCCTGCTGCTGATCATGACCGCGCCGATGAACGGGGCCTGGTATGCCGCGATGTTCCTGGGCACGCCGTTGATCATCGAGGCGGCCGGGCTGCGGGCGGGCGGCGGATCGGGCCTGGCGGCCTTCGGGCTGGTGTTCGCCACCTATGGCGGGGCGAACCTGGCGGCGACGCTGGTGGTGGGCAATCTGGCCCAGCCTCGCCGGCCCGGCGTGCTTATCCTGTGGGGCTATGCGGTGCTGGGGGCGGGGATCGTGGGGATGGGGGTGGCGGCGCTGGTGCTGCCGGCGGACTGGTTGCTCCTGGGGCTCCTGGCCGGGGCGGCGCTGTCGGGCGCGGGGGCGCCGATGATGGATGTGCCGACGGCAACGCTGCGGCAGACGGCGCTGGCGCGCGGCGACATTCCGGCCGCGGTTCGCGCCTTCATGGTGGTGAATTTTTTGGGGTTGCTGGGCGTGCTGGCGGTGGCGCCGATGGTGTTCGAGCGGGTGGGCGCGGGCATGGGGGTGGCGTTGTGCGGCGGGGTGATCACGCTGCAGGGGGTGTGGACGCTGGCGCGAGGGCGCGGCGGGGGGGAATCCGATCGCCGAACGCCGCCAGGGCCGCCGCCGCCACGATGATGGCGCAGCCGGCCAGCCCGGTCACGCCCGGGAGCAGGGCGAAGACCGCAATGTCGAACGCCATCGCCCAGAGCAGGGTGGTGTATTCGAAGGGGGCCAGGGTGGAGATGGGGGCGCGGGCGACCGCCTCCGTCATGGCGATGTGCGCGAGGCCGCCGGTGAGGCCGGCCCCGATCAGCCAGGCCAGGCCGGCGGGCGAGACCTCGGCCCAGCCGAAGGGCCAGGTGGCAACCCCGCCGGCGGCGACGAGCAGGGCGAAGTAGAAGGCGATGGTGCCGGGCGGCTCCGTGGCGGTGAGGCGCTTGATCTCCACCTTGGCCGCGACGGTGACCAAAGCGGTGCCGAGGCCCGCGGTAACGCCGATGAGCATGCCCCAGTCCGGTGCCGGGCCCTGGATGGCCGGGGCGAGCATGACCAGCACGCCGATGAAGCCGGCGACGGCGGCGAGGGTGACGCGCAGGCCGGGGCGTTCGCCCAGCGCAAGGCTGCCGGCCGGCACCGAGAGCAGCGGTGCGAGAAAGCCCAGCGCGGCGGCGAAGGCGAGCGGCAGGTGGGCGATGGAAACGAAGGAGAGGAAGGTGCCGGCGGCACTGTAGCCGTTGCGCCGCACATGGCCCCAGGGATTGGCCGTGCGCAGCCCTGCAGGGAACTGCCCGCGCAGCATGAGGTAGAGCACGATCGGGATCAGCGACCAGGCGGCGCGATGGAAGACGACCTGGCCCACCGGCGCCTCCGCCGAGGCGAGGCGGACGAAGAGCGTCATCACCGCGAAGAGGAAGGTGGCGAGCAGGCGCAGGGCGATGCCGGCGGCGCGGGAGCCAGAGGTGGGGACAGGGGCCATAAGGGATTCTGGCATAAATGCGAATGCTTCGCAATTGCATTTTGAATGCTATTGCACCCCGCGGCGAAGCGGGCACGATGGCACCTTATCGCCGGCCCATGTGGACATGGGCGGCGCGGGAGATGGATCATGACCCTGCATTGCCGCCGACTTGCCTGGGCCGTTTGCCTGGCCGTTCCAATGGCCGGCGCGCTGCCCGGTGCGCAGGCCGGGGCGCAGCCTGCCGCGCGACCGTCGCAGCAGGGGCAGGCGGCGCCACGGCCGGCAGCGGGGCCGGAGATGGTGACGGAGGCCAATGTTTCGCGCGACCTGCTGAAGGCGATGTACGATGCGGCCAAGGTGGCCGCCGCGGTGGATGGCGGGGGCAACCTGGTGGTTTCGCTGCCGCAGGTGAAGCTGTTCGTGATGCCGGGCAAGGACGCGGTGCGGCTGCTGGTGACCTACGACTTCGCGCCGCGGGCGAGCTGGCAGGAGCGGCTGGACCTCGCGAACCGGATCAACGACGGCTACATCATGGCCCGCGCCTCCCTGCCCGAGGCGCGGCCGGGAACGCTGGCGGTGGACTACTACGTGATGCTGGGCGCGGGGGTGAGCCGGGCGAACGTGGTGGCGCTCACCCGGCGGTTCGGCGAGGTGGTGGTGGAGGCGATCGCGACCGAGGACACCGATCGCCTCATCAAGTGAGGATCAGCCCACCAGGCTGTTGAGGAACTTCGCCCGCGCGGTGGCGGCCTGGCTGATGAACATGCCGTCGGAGCCGCCGAGGATGAACTTGCAGCCCCAGCTGATGTAGCGGCGGGCGTTCTCCTCATCGTAGATGCCGCCCATGCCGGGATACTTGCCGTGCTTCTTGCAGGCATCGATCACGGCCTTGTAGGCGGCCTGGACCTTGGGGTGCTCGGCCTGGCCGGAGATGCCCATGTCGGCGGTGAGATCGGAGGTGCCGATCAGCAGGCAGTCGATCCCGTCCGTGCCGGCGATGGCATCGGCGTTGGCGACGGCTTCGGCGGTTTCGATCATCGCGACGATGAGGGTTTCGCTGTTGATCTGCGCCTGGGCCTCGGCCACCGGCGGGGGCAGGAAGCCGAACTGGGCGATGCCGCCGCCCCAGGAGCGGGTGCCGCGCGGCGGGTAGCGGAAGGCGGCGGCGATGCGCTTGGCCTGCTCCGGCGTGTCGACATGCGGGATGACGAGGCCCTGGGCGCCGTTGTCCAGCGCGCGGGTGCCTTCATCGAGCGCATCGAAGCAGACGCGGACGATGGGCGAGATGCCGGCGGTGAGGGAGGCGAAGCAGAGCTGGGTGGCCTCGTGCACTGAGAAGGCGCCGTGCTCCATGTCGATGAACAGCCAGTCGAAGCCGGCAGACTTGGCGAGCATGGGGGTGGCGACGGTGCGCAGGTGGCTGGCGCCGAAGCCGAGCGAGACCTGGCCCGCGCGCAGGCGATCGAGCGAGACATTGGGGATGATGGCCATGGGTTTCCTCCGTTTCGGTTGGCGGCAGCGCACCACGGGTGGGGAGGTTGGTCAATCAGGCAAGGGAACCGCCAAGACGCGAAGGGCGCCAAGGTGACGCCAAGAGTGCCTTGGCGCGTTCTTGGCGCTCTTGGCGCCTTGGCGGTTCCCTTGCCTAAACCGGGATCAGCTTCTCCAATGTCTCGAGCCGGTCCGCCTCGGCCGCGGGCTTGTCGGTGCGCAGGCGGGAGATGCGGGGGAAGCGCAGGGCGACGCCGGATTTGTGGCGGGTGCTGCGCTGGGCGCCGTCGAAGGCGACTTCGAGGACGAGGGATTTCTCCACCTCGCGCACCGGGCCGAAGCGGGCGGTGGTGTGGGCGCGGATCCAGCGGTCGAGCCAGGCGAGCTCGGCATCGGTGAAGCCGAAGTAGGCCTTGCCGACGGGGACGAGTTCGTCGCCCTTCCACAGGCCGAAGGTGTAGTCGGAGTAGCTGCCGCTGCGCTTGCCGTGGCCGCGCTGGGCGTAGAGCAGCACGGCATCGAGCGTGAGCGGCGCGCGCTTCCATTTCCACCATTTCCCCTTGGGACGGCCGGGGAGGTAGGGCGAGGTGGCGTCCTTCAGCATCAGGCCCTCGATGGCGGCCTCGCGGGCGCCGGCGCGGATTTCGGCGAGGTCTTCGATGGTGGCGAAGGGGATCAGCGTGGAGAGGTCCATGCGGGCGGGGCTTGTGCGGGCGAACCAGTCTTCCAGCCGGGCGCGGCGGCTGTCGAACGGGAGCGGGCGGAGGTCTTCGGCGCCGTCGAACAGGATGTCGTAGAGGCGGATGGCGACGGGGTGTTCGGCCATCAGTTTCGGGCCGACGGTCTTGCGGTTGAGGCGCTGCTGCAGGTCGGCGAAGGGGGCGACGGTGCCATCGCGGATGACGAGGAGCTCGCCATCGAGCACGGCTTCGAAATTGACGGCTTCGAGGAGTTCGGGGAAGGCGGCGGAGATGTCTTCCGCGCCGCGGGAGTAGAGGCGGCGCCCGCCCGGGGTGGCGACGAGCTGGATGCGGATGCCGTCCCATTTCCATTCCGCGCGGAGATTGGAGGGCGCGAGGTTGGGGAGGTCCTCGGGTTCCAGCGGGTGGGCGAGCATGGGGGGGCGGAAGACCGGGGCGGTGGCCGGGTCGGGCTTTTCGGCGTGGCCTTCGAGCCAGGCGAAGAGCGGGAGGTAGGGGGGGGCGAGGCTGTGCCAGACTTCCTCGATATCGTCCGCGGCGGCGCGGCCCTGGGAGAACTCGGCGAGTGCGATGCGGGCGAGGCGGCCGGTGGCGCCGACGCGCAGGCCGCCGGTGATGAGTTTCAGAAGTGCCAGGCGGGTGCCGGCGTCGGTGGCGTCGAGCCAGCCGGCGACGAGGTCGGGCAGGCGGGGTTTGGGGGTGAGGTTGAGGGCTTCGACCACCTCCGGCAGCGTGGGGGGCGGGGCGTTGGTTTGGGAGTCCGGCCAGATGAGGGCGACGGTTTCGGCGAGGTCGCCGACGAAGTCGTAGGAGAGGGCGAACAGGGCCGGGTCGGTGCGGCTGTTGGCGAGGTCGCGGATGAGGCCGGGCTTGGCGGTGGCGAAATGGAGCTCGCCGGCGATGGCGGCCAGGGCGAGGCCGCGGTCCGGGTCCGGCTGGGTTTCGAAATACTGGCGCAGCAGGCGGATCTTGTCGTTGCGGCCCTGGGTGAAGAGCAGGCGTTCGAGCAGGGTGGCGAAGGCGATCATGCGTCTTCTTCCCCATAGCCGATCAGGCGCAGGGGGCGGCCCTTGATGCCGCGCTTGGCAATCTCGTGGATCAGCGCGTCTTCGCTGCCATGGGTGACCCAGACTTCCGGGGCGCCGACCTCGTCGATGGTGCGGTTCAGCTCCTGCCAGTCGGCGTGGTCGGAAATGACCAGCGGGAGTTCCACGCCGCCCTGCTTGGCGCGCTGGCGCACGCGCATCCAGCCGGAGGCCATGCAGACCACGGGCTCGGCGAGGCGGCGGGCCCAGCGGTCGGCGATGGCGGAGGGGGGTGCCAAGACGATGCGGCCGACGAGGTCCTTCTTCGCGGCGACAGTGGCGGGGCGGAGCTCGCCGAGGCGGATGCCGTGGGCTTCGTAGATCTCGCACATCGGGGCGAGCGCGCCGTGCATGTAGATGGGGTCGTGCCAGCCGGCCTGGCGCAGCAGGGCGATCAGGCGCTGGGTCTTGCCGAGGGAGTAGCAGCCGATGACGTGGGTGCGTTCGGGGAAGAGCTTCACGCTGGCGAGGAGCTTGGCGATTTCGCCGGCGGCCGGGGGGTGGCGGAAGACGGGGAGCGCGAAGGTGGCCTCGGTGACGAAGACGTCGCAGGGGATGGGGGTGAAGGGGTCGCAGGTGACATCCGGCTGGCGCTTGTAGTCGCCGGAGATCACGGCGCGGCTGCCGCGGTATTCGATGGCGACCTGGGCGCTGCCGAGGACGTGGCCGGCGGGTTGGAGCCAGATTGTGGCGTCGTTGATGGCGAGGCGTTCGCCCCAGGCCAGAGGTTGCTGGCTGCGGCCGGCGCCTTCGCCGAGGCGGGCACGCATGAGGGCCAGCGTGGGCGGGCTGGCGAGGACGGCTTCGTGGCCGGGGCGGGCGTGGTCGGAATGGGCGTGGGTGATGACGGCGCGCGGAACGGGGCGCAGCGGGTCGATGAAGAAGTCGCCGGGCGCGCAGTAGAGGCCGGCGGGCATGGGGGTGAGCCAGGTATCGGGGTGGGGCGCGGTCACGGCATCGGGTTCCTGGTGATGAGGTGGTGCTTTCCGGACCGGGGGGAAGGGCTTATCTAGGCAGGGATGGCGGGAACATTACCAGAACCTTTTGCCGGCTGGTTCGCGCGGCGCGGCTGGGTGCCGCGGGCGCACCAGCTGGATGTGCTGGCGGCGGCGCGGGATGGGGCGAGCGTGCTGCTGACGGCGCCGACCGGCGGGGGCAAGACGCTGGCGGGGTTCCTGCCGAGCCTGGTGGATCTGCATGAGACGCCCTGCGACGGGCTGCACACGCTGTATGTCTCGCCGCTGAAGGCGCTGGCCGCCGATATCGCGCGCAACCTGATGGCGCCGGTGGAGGAGATGGGCCTGTCGATCTCGATCGACACGCGCACCGGGGATACCTCCACGGCGAAGCGCAAGCAGCAGAAGGAGGCACCGCCGAACATCCTGCTGACGACGCCGGAGAGCCTGGCCGTGCTGGTGTCCCAGCCCGAGGCGGCTTCGTTCTTTGCCACGCTGAAGGCCATCGTGGTGGACGAGGTGCATGCGCTGGCCGGCACCAAGCGCGGCGACCAGCTGGCGCTGGGGATGGCGCGGCTGGGGGTGCTGGCGCCGGGGGTGCGGCGGATCGGGCTGTCGGCGACGGCAGCGCATCCCGATGCGCTGGCGGCCTTTGTCTCCGATAACGGGCGGGGCGGGGGCGTGCGGCGGGTGGCGGTTTCCGGGGGGGCGCCACCGGCGATTGAGGTGATGCTGCCGGAAGGGCGGCTGCCCTGGGCCGGGCATATGGGGCTGGCGAGTGCGCCGCTGGTGCTGGAACGAATCCGAGCCGCGGGGATGACGATCGTGTTCGTCAACACCCGGGCGCAGGCGGAGCTGATGTTCCAGGAGCTGTGGAAGCTGAACGAGGAGACGCTGCCGATCGCCATCCACCATGGCTCGCTGGAGCCGGACCAGCGCCAGAAGGTGGAGCGGGCGATGGCGGCGGGCGCCTTGCGGGCGGTGGTGGCGACATCTTCCCTGGACCTCGGCATCGACTGGGGTGGGGTCGACCAGGTGCTGCAGGTCGGCGCGCCGAAGGGGGTATCGCGGCTGCTGCAACGGGTGGGGCGAGCGAACCACCGGATGGATGAGGCGAGCCGGGCGATCCTGGTGCCGGCCAACCGGTTCGAGGTGCTGGAATGCGAGGCGGCGATCCAGGGCGTGGCGGCAGGCGAGCTGGATGGCGATGCGCCGCGGCCCGGCGGGCTGGATGTGCTGGCGCAGCACGTGCTCGGTGTGGCCTGCGCCGGGCCGTTCCTGCCGGAGGAGCTCTATGCCGAGATCAGGCGGGCTTCGCCGTACGCGGAGCTGTCGCGGCGGGATTTCCGCGACGTGCTGGAGTTCGTGGAGCACGGCGGCTACTCGCTGCAGGCCTATCACCAATTCCGCAAACTGTTCCGCGACAGCGAGGGGCGGGTGCAGGTGGTGGGGGAGCGGGTGGCGCGCCAGCACCGGATGAACATCGGCACCATCGTGGAGGAGCCGATGATCAAGGTCCGGCTGGCGGGCCGGGGCGGCGGCACGCTGGGCGAGGTGGAGGAATACTTCGTCAACGGGCTGGTGGAGGGCGACACCTTCATGTTCGCCGGGCGGCTGCTGCGCTTCCTCCGGCTGCGCGAGACCTGGATCGAGGTCGTGGAGGGCGGCAGCGGGGAGCCGAAGGTGCCCGCCTATGCCGGCGGGCGGATGCCGCTCTCCACGAACCTCGCCGCCCGGGTGCGGGCGATGCTGAACGATCCCGCGACCTGGCCTAGCTTCCCGGAGCCGGTGCAGGAATGGCTGCGGTTGCAGAAGTCGCTCTCCCGCCTGCCGGGGAAGGAGGGGCTGCTGGTGGAGACCTTCCCGCGCGGGGATGTGCATTTCCTGGTGGCCTACTGCTTCGAGGGCCGCAACGCGCACCAGACGCTGGGGATGCTGCTGACGCGGCGAATGGAGCGGATGGGGTTCCAGCCGCTGGGCTTCGTGGCGACCGACTACGTGCTGGCAACCTGGAGTGCCGCGCCGCCGCAGGACGTGGCGCGGCTGTTCGAGGAGGACATGCTGGGCGACGACCTGGAGGCATGGATGGCGGAAAGCTCCATGCTGCGGCGGACGTTCCGCAACGTGGCGGTGATCGCCGGGCTGATCGAGCGGCACCATCCCGGCCAGGAGAAGACGCGCCGGCAGGTGACGGTGAATTCCGACCTCATCTACAACGTGCTGCGCCGCCACCAGCCGGACCACGTGCTGCTGCGCGCGACGCGGGCGGATGCGGCAGGCGGTCTGACCGATCTCGGCCGGATCGCGGAGTTCCTGAAGCGCATCCAGCGGCGCATCCGGCATGTGAGCCTCTCGCGCGTGTCCCCGCTCGCGGTGCCGGTGCTGCTGGAGATCGGGCGGGAGAGCGTGCGCAGCGGCGAGGGCGACGATGCGCTGCTGGCCGAGGCGGAGACGCTGGTGGCCGAGGCGATGGGCGAGGTGGCGCCGCCCGCGCCGAGCCTGCGGCGGCCCGAGCCACGGCGGCCCCAGGCGGATCGGCGGCAGGGGCGGCTTTCGTTGCGGTGACCTCAGCGTGGGACGATCGGGCGATGCAGCCTGCCCGGAGTGGCGAGGGACGGGCGGGCGTGCTCTTGTCGGCCGGAACGACCCCCTGGAGATGCGTCGAGGTGCAAGGAGCTGCATCGACCTATGTGGTGGCCGCGCTGCTTGGCGCCGGTTTCGTGTGGCTGCTGGTTCCGCTTGAGGTGCTGCTGGGCACGGGCGCGGTCTGGCAGGCCCCGCCGGCCGACCTGGCGCAGAACCTGACCGGGCACCTGGCAATCCAGAAGGAGCCGTGGCAGTGGCCGCCGCTCCTGGCCCGCGCCCTGCGCTGGCCCGAGGGTGTCAGCATTGCGCTGACCGACAGCAATCCGCTGTTTTCGTTGCTTGCCAAGCTGGTTGCCGGCGTAACCGGGCAACCGGTGAACCTGTTCGGTGCATGGCTTGGCCTGTGCCTTGTGCTGCAACCAGCGGCGGCGGTGTTTGTCGCGCGAAGCCTGGGCGCACGATCGCTTGCCGCGGCGCTGGCGGTAGCGGTGATGGCACTGTCGTTTCCGGCGCTGCTGGCGCGGATCGCGCATGAGAATCTCGGCCACATCAATCTTGTCGGCCATTTCCTGGTGCTGCTGGGCCTCGGCTGGTCGATCCGGATGGTAAGCGGTGGCGGCGGGCAGTGGTGGCATGCGGCGGTGCTGGCGACGGTGACCATCTTCATCCATCCCTTTCTCTTCGTGCTGCTGTGCCCCCTGTTTGCGGCCCCAGTGATCGCCTGCGCTCTGGCGTGGCGTGGCGTGGCGTGCGCGGTGGCCGGCTTCATGGCCAGCACGGCGCTGCCCTATGGCCTGTTCGCCATCCTGGCCGGCGTGACCGGCGGGGGGGACTATGGCTACGGCCACTATTCGATGAATCTCGCCTCCCCGTTCTGGCCGCAGCGTTCCGGCGTGTTCGGGCCGGATCTTCCGGTGATCGACGCCACGACGGGGCAGTACGAAGGGCTCACCTACCTGGGTGCAGGGGGGTTGCTGTTGCTGGGCGTGGCGGTGGGGCTGCTGGTGTCCGGCCGCGCGACGCTGCCGCCGTGGCGGGTGTGGATCGGGCATGCCGCCGTGCTTGTGGTGCTGACCGGGATGGCGGTGACGCACAAGGCGTATCTCGGCCCTTGGCCTGTTGTCTCGATCGATGCCTACATCGTCGAGCGCGTGATGGGGCCGGTGCGGGCCAGCGGCCGGCTGTTCTGGCCCGTTGCGTATCTGTTGGCGATCGTACCGCTGGCGATTGTCGCCCAAAGGGTGCGCCAGCCCTGGGCCATGGCGGTGCTGGCGATTGCCGCCCTGCTGCAATGGGTGGATGCCGCCCCCCTGCGCGCCGCCGTGCATGCCTATGTCACGACCGGGGTGGACCGGAGCGACAGCGCGGGGTTGCCGGCGCGGACGACGTTGCTGACGGCGGTGAGCTTTTGTGGCGCACCGTCGCTGCCGACCGGTCCCTATGATCTGCTGCGGCTGGATGCGATCCGGGCCGGCATCGCGCTGAGCGATGTCAGGGTATCGCGCGAGCCGGCGCAGCGCTCCTGCGAGGTCGGGACAAGCGATGCCCTGGAACTGCAACTCCGGCCGGGCGAGGTGCGGGCCTTTGTGGGGGATAGGGTGCTGGCAAGCCTGCGCAGCGAATTGCTGGGTCCTGGTACGCGATGCCGCCGGGGCGAGACCATGATGATGTGTGCCCTGGACCCCACGACGGGGTGGGAGGTGGCGCCCCCCGGTGCCGCCGTGCTGCCGCTGCGACCCGGGCAGGTGGCGGAGGGCGGCACGCTGGCGCCGTTCCTGGGCTGGGGTTGGGTGCGGGACCCGGATTCGCGGTACTGGTCGAACGGGCCGCGTGCCGTTCTGCTGTTCCGGATGCCCGCGTTGCCGGACGGAGCGAAGCTGCGCATGCAGCTGGAGGCGGAGGGGATCGGGGCACGCGAGGGGCGGCCCAACCGGGTTCTGGCCAGCGCCGGGCCCAATGTCTGGTCCGCCGCCCTCCAGGCACGGCAGGAGCTGGCGCTGGCCGATGCGCAGGTGGCACCGATCACGCTCGAGATCGCCCCGGTGGGCGAGCCCGGCAGCATCGTGCGGGTGGTGATCCAGATCCCGGAGCCGGTGGATCCGCGCGTTCGCGGCACGCCCATGCCGGTGCGCTGGGCCGGCATCCGCCTGCATCGGCTGACGGTTCTGCCAGGCGATCCCGCCGCCCCTTGAGCCCGGCCACCGGCACCGCTTCAATGGCGCATGACTGAAACTGATGTGAGCCTCGGCGGGGAACGGCTCCTGCCCGATCCCGGCGGGGCCGTGCTGTGGCCGGCCCGGAAGCTGATGGCGGTGGCAGACCTCCACCTGGAGAAGGGATCGGCGGCCGCGGCCAAGGGCAGCCTGCTGCCGCCATGGGACAGTGCGGCCACGCTCGACCGGCTGGCACAATTGCTGCGCCGGCATCGGCCGGAGACAACGGTCCTGCTGGGCGATTCCTTCCACGACCGGGCCGGCGCCGCCCGGTTGGGCACTGCGGACCGGGCGCGGCTGGCGCTGATGGCGCAGGCGACGCAGCTTGTGTGGGTGCTGGGCAACCACGATCCCGATGCGCCTGCCGGCCTGCCCGGCACGGCGGCGGCGGAGTTCGCACTGGGCGGGCTGGTGTTCCGCCACCAGGCGCAACCGGGCGCGGCGCAGGAAATCAGCGGGCACTTCCATCCCAAGGCGAGCATTCCGGCCCGCGGCGCGACCGTATCCCGCCCCTGCTTCGTGGCGGATTCGCAGCGGCTGATCCTGCCCGCGCTGGGCGCCTATACCGGCGGGCTCGACGTGTACGACCCGGCGATCGCAT
>JBIKOJ010000081.1:0-21735 GCA_044358135.1 Acetobacteraceae bacterium
ACGGCCCCTCCCGCCGAAGGCGGAAAAGGTATCGGGGTCTGGGGCCTAAGGCCCCAGTGGGGTCCAGGGGCAAAGCCCCTGGCCTTGCCTTTCCCTAAAGCGCGTCCGTCTGCGTCTCGCCTGTGCGGATGCGCACGGCGCGGCCGAGGTCGGTGACGAAGATTTTGCCGTCGCCGATGCGGCCGGTATGGGCGCCGCATTGGATGGCTTCCACCACCTGGTCCACCTGGGTGTCGTCCACCATGATTTCCAGCTTGGTCTTGGGCAGCAGGTTGGTGGTGTATTCGGCGCCGCGGTAGATTTCGGCCTGGCCTTTCTGGCGGCCGTAGCCGCGGGCTTCCGTTACGGTCATGCCCGAAAGGCCGAGCGGGGCCAGCGCGTCGCGGACATCTTCCAGCTTGTGCGGCTTGATGACGGCGATGACCAGCTTCACCTGCGGTGCCTCCGTGGCATTGTGCGCTGCGGCATTTGTGCCATTGCCGGGGGCCGGGCGTCAGCCGGAAACTGCATGGGTGCGATTTTTTCCGCCTCTGCCCTGGACGGATCGGCGGATGTGACCGATGTTTGCCCTTGCGTGGCGCGCCGATCGGCGTGGCGCGCAGCCGGCCTGGGGTGCCACGACCGAGTGAGGTCGTCCTGCGGCCGTGTCGCGAGGCTGGGTGCCGTGGAGAAGCGCGGCCCCTTTCGCACCATGGACCGTGTTGCAACAGCCAGGATTCTGGAGGCCAAACCCATGCCTGTATCACGCCGCACCCTGCTGGCGGCCGGCGCCGCGACCGTGGCCGCGCCGAGCCTGCTCCGCGCGCAATCCACCAGCGCGCCGATCCGGATCGGGGAGATCAATTCCTACACCGCCATTCCCGCCTTCACCCTGCCCTACCGCATGGGCTGGCAGCTGGCGGTGGAGCAAGTGAACGCCGCCGGCGGCGTGCTGGGGCGCAAGCTGGAGGTGATCAGCCACGACGACGCCGGCAAGCCGCAGGATGCGGTGCGGCTGGCGGGCGCGCTGCTGGACGAGACGAAGGTGGATGTGCTGGCCGGCGGGTTCCTCTCCAACGTGGGCCTGGCGCTGAGCGACGTGGCCAGGCAGCGCAAGCGCCTGTTCGTGGCCAGCGAGCCGCTGACGGATGCCTTGGTGTGGGAGCAGGGCCATCGCTACTGCTACCGGCTGCGGCCGAGCACCTACATGCAGGTGGCGATGATGGTGGACGATGCCGTGAAGCTCGGCGCCAGGCGCTGGGTGACGGTTTCGCCGAACTACGAATACGGCCAGTCGCTGGTGAAGTGGTTCAAGCTGCTGATGCAGGCGCGCCAGCCGGGCATCGAGTTCGTGGCCGAGCAGTGGCCGGCGCTGGGCCGGATCGATGCCGGGGCCACTGTGGCCGCCCTGGCCCAGGCGCGGCCGGATGCGATCTTCAACGGCACGTTCGGGCCGGACCTGACCAACTTCGTGCGACAGGGCAACACGCGCGGCCTGTTCGAGAAGCGCGGCGTGGTGAGCGTGCTGACCGGCGAGCCGGAATACCTCGAACCGCTGGGCGACGAGACGCCGGAAGGCTGGATCGTCACCGGCTGGCCGGTGGAAAGCGTGACCGACGCCTCCAACGCCGGGTTCATCGCGGCCTATCGCGCCAAGTTCGGCGAGGCGCCGAAGATGGGCAGCGTGGTGGGCCACGCCACGATCACGGCCATTGCCGCGGGCATCGCCAAGAGCGGGTCGGTGGACACGGAGGCGATGGCGGACGGGTTCAAGGGCGCGAAGTTCCCGACACCGTTCGGCGAAGCCTATTGGCGCGCACAGGACAACCAGGGGACGCTCGGGACCTATGTCGGCCGCACCGCGGTGAAGGGTGGCAAGGGCGTGATGGTGGATTGGCGCTACGTGGATGGGGCCAAGGCGATGCCCACGGACGAGGACGTGCGGAAGATGAGGCCAGCATAAGAGTCTTCTTTTTGTGAACAAAAAGAAGCAAAAAAACTTCATTTGTTTGCGCCCACGGCTTGCCTGGGCGCAAACAAACAAAAGTTTTTTGGTTCTTTTTTTCAAAAAAGAACCGCTTCCTTGGACCTGATCTTCCTCCAGCTCCTCACCGGCCTGGCCGGCGCCTCCACGCTTTTTCTCGTGGCCGCCGGCCTAACGGTGATTTTCGGCGTCACGCGCGTGGTGAATTTCTCCCACGGCAGCCTCTATATGCTCGGCGCCTTCATCGCGTGGAGCCTCCTCTCGCGCCTGCCGAGGGAGCCCGAATACTTCGTGCTGGGCGTGCTCGGCGCGGCAGTGGCGACGGCGGTGATCGGGGCGGTGCTGGAGGTGGTGCTGCTGCGGCGCATCTACCGGGCGCCGGAGTTGCTGCAGTTGCTGGCAACGTTCGGCGTGGTGCTGGTGGTGCAGGATGTGGCGTTGTGGGCGTGGGGTCCGGTGGATCTTTCCTTGCCGCGGCCGAGGTGGTTGCGCGGGGCGGTGGAGATCGCGGGGCTCAGGTTTCCGTTCTACGACCTGGTGCTGATCGTGGTGGGGCCGGCGGTGCTGGGCGGGTTGCTGCTGCTGTTCCATCGCACGCGCTGGGGCCTGCTGGTGCGGGCGGCGACGCAGGATCGGGACATGGTGGCGGCGCTGGGGGTGGACCAGCGGGTGCTGTTCACCAGCGTGTTCGCGCTCGGGGCGGGGCTGGCGGGGCTGGGGGGTGCGCTGGCGCTGCCGCAGGGCTCGGCCAACCTGAACATGGATTTGTCGGTGATCGCCGAGGCCTTCGTGGTGGTGGTGGTGGGCGGCATGGGCAGCCTGGGCGGGGCGTTCCTGGCGGCGCTGCTGATCGGGGTGCTGCAGGCCTTCGGGATTGCGCTGGTGCCGAAGATCACGCTGGTGCTGGTGTTCCTGGTGATGGCCGCGGTGCTGGTGGTGCGGCCGCACGGGCTGCTGGGCAAGCCGCAGGCGATGGCGCGCGGCGAAGTGGAGGCGCTGGCGCCGATCCGCCCGGCGGGGCCGGCCTTGCAGCTGCTGGGGGCGGTGGCGCTGGTGCTGGCGATCCTGGCGCCGTTCGTGGCGGGGCCATATCTGCTGAGCGTGCTGACCGAGGCGGCGGTGGCGGTGCTGTTCGCGGCCAGCTTGCACGTGATGATGGGCCCGGGCGGAATGGCGAGCTTTGGGCACGCGGCCTGGTTTGGCGTGGGCGCGTATGCGGCGGCCTTCGCGGCCAAGGGTCTGGGCGCGGGCATGGCGGTGGGGCTGCTGCTGGCGCCGTTCGCGGCCGGCGGCCTGGCGCTGCTGGTCGGTGCCTTCGTGGTACGGATGTCCGGCGTGTATCTCGCCATGCTCACGCTGGCCTTCGCGCAGATCGCCTGGGCGGTGGCATTCCAGTGGGTGGAGGTGACGGGCGGGGATAACGGCGTGCTCGGCGTGTGGCCCGATGCCTGGGCGGCAGACAAGCCGACGCTGTACTGGCTGGCGCTGTTGCTGTGCGTCGGCGGCGCGCTGGTGCTGCGGCGGGCGCTGTTCGCGCCGTTCGGGTTTGCGCTGCGGGCGACACGGGATTCCGCGCTGCGGGCCGAGGCGATCGGGCTGGATGCCACACGGCTGCGGCTAGCCGCCTTCGTGCTGGCTGGTGCCGGGGCGGGGCTTTCGGGCGCGGTGTTCGCCTATGCCAAGGGCAGCGTGTTCCCCACCTACATGGCGATCCCGCATTCGGTGGATGCGCTGGTGATGGTGCTGCTGGGCGGCGTGCAGACCATGGCCGGGCCGGTGGTGGGGGCGGTGACCTTCACCGTGCTGCAATCCTGGCTGCTGATGGGCGAGTTCTGGCGCATCAAGCTCGGCCTGCTGATCATCGCCCTGGTGCTGGCCTTCCCAACGGGGATCGCCGGCGCGGCCTCCACCGCGTGGGACCGCTGGCGGGGGCGCGCGGCGTGAGCGTTCTGGTGGCGGAAGGGTTGCGCAAGCGCTTCGGGGCGAACGAGGCGGTGGCCTGCGTTTCTCTTGCCGTGGAGCCCGGCGAGATGCTGGCGCTGATCGGGCCGAACGGGGCGGGCAAGTCCACCTGCTTCAACATGCTCGGCGGGCAGCTGCGGCCGGATGCGGGTTCGGTACGGCTGGAGGAGCGCGACGTGACCGGGCTGGCGCCGCGCCGCCTGGCGCATCTCGGCGTCGGCCGCACCTTCCAGATCACGGCCAGCTTCGCCTCCATGACCGTGCGCGAGAATGTGCAGACGGCGCTGCTGGCGCAGAAGCGGCAGGCCTGGCGGTTCTGGCAGGCCGCCGATGCGCAGCATGTGGGGCTGGCGGAGGGATTGCTGGCCCGGGTGGGCATGGCAAGCCAGGCGGAGCGGCCGGCCGGCGTGCTCGCCTATGGCGACCTCAAGCGCCTGGAACTCGCCATGGCGCTGGCCGGCGATCCCGTGCTGCTGCTGATGGACGAGCCCACCGCCGGGATGGCCCCGGCGGAGCGGGCGGCGCTGATGGCGCTGGTGCGCGGCATTGCGCGCGACCAGGGCGTGGCGGTGCTGTTCACCGAGCACGACATGGACGTGGTGTTCGGCCATGCCGACCGCGTGCTGGTGCTGGATCGCGGCCGGCTGATCGCGCAGGGCACGCCAGAGGCGGTACGGGCGGATCCCCGGGTGCGCGCGGTGTATCTGGGCACGGCCGCATGATGCTTCAGGTGGAGAACCTGCACGCCGGCTATGGCGGGGCCAGGATCCTGCGCGGCGTGTCGTTCGATCTCGCGGCCGGCGAGGTGCTGGTGCTGCTGGGCCGCAACGGCGCGGGCAAGAGCACCACGATGAAGGCCCTGATGGGGCTGCTGCGGCCCACGGCGGGGCGCGTGCGGCTGGCCGGCGCCGATATCGCGGGCTGGGAGCCGCACCGCATCGCCCGCGCCGGGCTGGGCTGGGTGCCGGAGGAGCGGCGGGTCTTCCCGGAGCTGACGGTGGCGGAGAACCTGGAGGTCGGCCGCCGGGCGCCACAGGACGGACGCGCGCCCTGGACGACGGAAAGAATCTTCGCGCTGTTCCCCAACCTCGCAGACCTGCGGCAGCGGCCGGGGGCGCGGATCAGCGGCGGCGAACAGCAGATGGTGGCGATCGCGCGCACGCTGATGGGCAACCCCCGCGTGCTGCTGCTCGACGAGCCCGGCGAGGGGCTGGCGCCGGTGATCGTGGATTTGATGGCCGAGGCGATCCTGGCGCTGAAGCGCGAGGGTGCGACGGTGCTGCTCGCCGAGCAGAGCCTGGCCTTCGCCACGCGCGTGGCCGACCGGGCGGTGATCCTGGAGACCGGGCGCATCGTGTGGGAAGGCGCGATCGACACGCTGTTGGGCGATACCGGGGCACGGGCGCGGCACCTGCAGGTCTAGGTCGGTTGATGCATCGAGGGGCAAGGGATAGGATGGGCCATGGCCACTCTCCGCACCGTCCCTGCCCCCCGCATCGACTATGGCTCCCGCGCCTATTGGTCGGGAACCATCAAGATGGGGCTGTCGAAGTTCTTCATCCTGCGTGTGCTGCATGATGGCCCGATGCACGGCTACGACATCGCGCGCACCGTGGCCCGGGTAACCGGCGGGTGCTGCTCGCCGACCGAGGGCACGATCTATCCCGTGCTGCGCGAGTTCGAAGCCGGCGGCTTCGTGACGGTGGAGGAAGAGGTGGTGCAAGGCCGGCAGCGCCGCGTCTATGCGCTGACCGAACAGGGCCGCGCCGCCTTCCGCGTGGCGCTGGAAGCCTGGATGGAAGCCACCGCCGCGCTGCAGGACACCGGTCGGGCCTTTGCCGCACCGGATGGCTGCGGGCCCTGCTGAAGCTGCTTGTGCCGAATACATCGAGGGTCTATACCTCGATGGACAATGCATCAAGGAGCGTGCCATGGCTGAGAGCTCTCTTCCCGTCGTGATCGTGGGTGCCGGGCCGGTGGGCCTGGCGGCAGCGGCGCATCTGCTGGCGCACGGATTGTCGCCGCTGGTGCTGGAGGCAGGGCCGGAAGCGGGGCATGCCGTGCGCGCCTGGGGCCATGTGCGGATGTTCTCGCCCTGGCGCTACAACACCGACGCCGCCGCCCGCGCCCTGCTGGAACCCACGGGCTGGTCGGCGCCGGACCCGGAGGCCTACCCGACGGGCGCCGAGCTGGTGCGGGACTACCTGGCGCCGCTGGCCGCCACGCCGGCGCTGCGCGGGCGCATCCGCACCGGCGCGCGCGTGGTGGGCATCGCCCGGCGCGACCATGGCCGGCTGCATGACGGCGCCAGCCGCGACGCGGCGCCCTTCGTGGTGCATGTGGAGCAGGGCGGCACGGTCACGGCGCTGGAGGCCGCAGCGGTGATCGACTGCTCCGGCACCTGGAACTCGCCCAACCCGGCCGGGGCGCACGGCATGATGGCGCCGGGCGAAGCGGCGCAGGGCGCGCGCATCGCCTATGGCATCCCCGATGTGCTGGGCTCGGCGCGCGCCGACTATGCCGGCGCCACCACGCTGGTGGTGGGGGCCGGGCATTCGGCGATGAACGCGGTGCTCGACCTGGTGGAGCTGGCAAAGCAGGCACCGGGCACGCGCATCCTGTGGGCCTTCCGCCGGCCGCTGGGCGCGGTGAATTTCGGCGGCGGGGCGCGCGACGGGCTGGCGCAGCGCGGCGAACTCGGCAGCCGGGCGCAGGCGCTGGTGGAGAGCGGGGCGGTGACCGCGCTGGCGCCGTTCCGGATCGACCGCATCGCGCCCGATGGCGCGGCACTGCTGGTGGCCGGCCGGCAGGAGGATCGCACGGCCGAGGTGCGGGTGGACCGGGTGATCGTGGCCGCCGGGTTCCGGCCGGACCTCTCGTTCCTGCGCGAGGTCAGGTTGTCGCTCGATCCCGCGGTGGAGGCCACGCCGGCGCTGGCGCCGCTGATCGACCCCAACCTGCATTCCTGCGGCACCGTGCGCCCGCATGGCGAGGCGGAGCTGCGCCACCCCGAGGCGGGGTTCTGGATCGCCGGCATGAAGAGCTACGGCCGCGCGCCGACCTTCCTGATGGCCACCGGCTACGAGCAGGTGCGCAGCATCACCGCCGCCCTGGCCGGAGACTGGGTGGCGGCGCGGGAAGTGCATCTGGAACTGCCGGAGACCGGCGTGTGCGCCACGGAGCAGGTGGCGGAGGCCACCGGCAACTGCTGCGCGCCGGCACCGGCGGCCACCGCGTGCTGCGGGCCGGCGAAGCAGCCGGTGCTGGTGGAGGCAGCCGCGCCGGCCGCATGCTGCGCGCCGAAGCCCCAGGCCAAGGGCTGCTGCGGGTAGGGCTCAGCCCGGCTGCTGCGCCGTCCGGCCCAGGCGGCGCAGCAGCCACAGCCCAAACAGCAGGAAGGGCGCCACGTGGCCGAAGGCCAGCGCCCAGCCCCACACCGTCTCGCGGCCAAACAGGTCCAGCGCCCAGCCGGCGGCCAGCGGGCCCATGAAGCCGCCGGCATAGCCGCACATCGAATGCAGCCCCATCGTGGCGCCGCGGCGCCCGGGCTCGGCGGCCTGCACCGTGCCGGCGGTCAGCGCCGAGCTGTCCAGGAAGATCGCCGCGTACCAGGCCAGTACCGCCAGGGCGGCGAGCGGGGCGGAGAGCGCGATCGAGGCGCCGACGCCCAAGGAGAGCAGCGCGCCGGCGGCGGTGGCCAGGCTCACCATGCGCATCCGGCCGAGCCGCACCGACAGCTCGTTGCCGGTGAGCGACACGGCGATGCCGAGCAGGCCGGCCAGCGCGATCAGCACGCTGGGCGCCGGCAGCCAGGCGGGGGCGCCGTGCAGGGCGGCGGCGACGGTGAGGAACGTCACACCCCAGGCCCGCACCGCGGCCATCTCCCAGGTATGGAAGGTGTAGCCGGTGATCCAGGCCATGGCGGCACGGTTGCGCAGCACCGGGCGGAAATCCAGCAGGCCGGTGGGGGCCGGGCCCTCGCGCGGCGGCACGGTGCGGGGCATCACCGCCCAGCCGATGGCGAAGGCACCGGCCCCGGCAGCGGCGCAGAACAGGAAGGCGGCATTCGGGCCGGCCCAGGCCTCCAGCCCGCCGGCCACCAGGAAGGAGGCGGCGCCGGAGATGCCGACCCCGGCGGCGTGCCAGCCCACGGCGCGGGCCTGGGCGTCGCCGGTGAGGCGGTCCGCCAGCACCTTCAGCCCTGGCATGTAGCAGCCGGCCCAGCCGATGCCGGCCAGGGCACGCAACGCCAGGCCGCTCCAGAACCCGTCCGCCAGCAGCACGAAGCCGAGATGGGAGAGCGTGGTGCAGGCGGTGCCGAGGAGGTAGACGCGGCGGGCGGGAATGCGGTCGGTCAGCGCCACCAGCACGGGCACGGCGGCGACATAGCCGGCGAAGAAGATGCCGAGCATCCATCCGGCCTGGGCGGAGGAGAGATCCCAGCGTTCGATGAAGCCCGGCAACAGCGCGGCCAGGGCGAAGGCGCCGATCTGGGCCAGCACCTGGGCCGCGACAACGGCGCGGGCGAAGCCTTTCTGGGTCATGCCGGGGCCATGTTGTTGCGCTGGCAGCCTAGCCTTGTGGCGGGCGGCGGCAAGGGACCTGTCATGGAAGCTTCGCTTGGCGTGCTCCATGATTCGATTATTGTCGAATCATGGAAATGGATGAAGCGGCCCTGGCCTATGCCGCCCTCGGCCAGGCGACACGGCTGGACCTGCTGCGGCGGCTGCTGCTGGCCGGGGCTTCGGGCGTGGCGGCCGGCGAGATTGCCGCCGGGATGGGCGTGCCGCCCTCCACCCTGTCGTTTCATCTGCGCGCGCTGGAGCAGGCCGGGCTGATCGCGGCAACGCGCCAGGGCCGCAGCCTGGTCTATGCCGCGCAGCTGCTGCGGCTGCGCGCCTTGCTGCTGTTCCTGGCCGAGGCCGCGCGGGACGGGTTTCCCGGCGGGCACGGCGACCACATCGCCGCTCTGGACGAACTTTCGGGAGACCATGCCATGCCCCCGCTCGCGCCCTTTCATGTGTTGTTCCTGTGCACGCGAAACTCGGCGCGCTCGATCATGGCCGAGGCGATCCTGGCGCGCCTGGCGCCCGGGCGCTTCGTCGCGCATTCCGCCGGCTCCATGCCCTCACCCGAGGGACCGATGCCCGAAGTGCTGGCACAGCTGAAGGCGCTGGGTCATGACGTGTCGGGGTTGCGCTCCAAGTCCTGGGATGAATTCCAGGGCGCGGGGGCGCCGCGGATGGATTTCGTGATCGCACTTTGCGACATCGTGGCCGGGCAGGTATGCCCGGATTTCGGCGATACCACGGTAACCGGCGCCTGGCCGCTGCCGGACCCGGCGAAGTTCACCGGCAGTGCCGCCGAGCAGGCGACGCTGCTGAACGAGCTCTATGCCGGGCTACGCCGGCGGCTGGAGGCGTTCTCGGCGCTGCCGCTGGCGGCGCTGGACCGGATGGCGCTGAAGGCGCGGATCGACGAACTGGCCGACCCGCATATCGGAGCACGATGAGCATGCGCGTTGGCATCAACGGGATGGGCCGGATCGGCCGGCTGGCGCTGCGCGCGGCCTTCGGCGCGGCGTGGCGCGGGGAAGAGGACCCCCGCGCCGGCAACCGACTGGAGGTGGTGCATCTGAACGAGATCAAGGGCGGCGTGGCGGCCACCGCGCATCTGCTGGAATTCGACAGCGTGCAGGGGCGCTGGCGGACGACGTTCGAATCCGAGACGGGCGCGGTGCATATCGGTGGGCGACGGCTGGGGTTCACGGAGCATGCGCGGCCCGGGGAGATTCCCTGGGGCGAGCTGGGCGTCGACCTGGTGCTGGAATGCACGGGCAAGTTCCTGACGCCCGAGGTGCTGCAAGGCCATCTCGACCGCGGGGCGAAGCGGGTGATCGTGGCCGCGCCGGTGAAGCATGACGGCGTGCTGAACGTGGTGATGGGGGTGAACCATCACCTGTACGACCGGGCGCGCCACCCGATCGTGACGGCGGCCTCCTGCACCACGAACTGCCTCGCGCCGGTGGTGAAGGTGGTGCACGAGGCGATCGGCATCCGCCACGGGCAGATCACCACCATCCACGATCCCACCAACACCAACGTGGTGCACGATGCGCCGCACAAGGATCTGCGCCGGGCGCGCAGCGCGCTGCTGAGCCTGCAGCCGACCACCACCGGCAGCGCCACGGCGATCGCGCTGATCTACCCGGAGCTGAAGGGCAAGCTGAATGGCCACGCCGTACGCGCCCCGGTGCTGAATGCCAGCCTGACCGATTGCGTGTTCGAGCTGCAGCGCGCCACCACGGCCGAGGAGGTGAACGCCCTGTTCCGCACAGCCGCCGCCGGGCCGCTGGCCGGGATCCTGGGCTTCGAGACGCGGCCGCTGGTGAGCGCCGACTACGCGCGGGACACGCGCAGCGCCATCGTGGACGCGCCGAGCACGTTGGTAACGGACGGCACGCTGCTGAAGGTCTATGCCTGGTACGACAACGAGATGGGCTATGCCTGCCGCATGGTCGATCTCGCCTGCCTGATCGGCGAGGCCGGGCTGTGAGCAGCACGTCGGGCCTCCGCAACTACGCCATCGTCACGGCGGCCTACTGGGGCTTCACGCTCACCGACGGCGCGCTGCGCATGCTGGTGCTGCTGCATTTCTTCAGGCTGGGCTTCTCGCCCTTCACGCTGGCCTTCCTGTTCCTGCTGTACGAGGCGGCGGGGATCGGGGCGAACCTGGTGGGCGGCTGGCTGGCCACGCGCTTCGGCATCGCCCGCATGCTGGCGGTGGGGCTGGCCACCCAGGTGGCGGGGTTCCTGCTGCTGTCGGCGGTGTCGCCCGATTGGGGCATGGCGCTGTCGGTGGCCTGGGTGGTGGCGGCACAAGGCGTGTGCGGCATCGCCAAGGACCTGACCAAGACGGCAAGCAAATCCGCGATCAAGCTGACGGCCGGGGAGGCCTCCGGGCAGTTGTTCCGATGGGTGGCGCTGTTCACCGGCAGCAAGAACGCGATGAAGGGGGCCGGGTTCTTCCTGGGCGGGTTTCTGCTCGAAGCATTGGGCTTCCGCGGTGCGCTGGGGGCGATGGCGGGCGCGCTCGCAGTGGTGCTGGGCGGCGTGGTGCTCTCGCTGCCGCCGCTGATGGGAAAGGCCAAGGCATCGAAATCGGCGCGCGAGTTGTTCGCGAAGAATGCCGGCGTGAACCTGCTGGCCGCAGCCCGCGTGTTCCTGTTCGGCGCGCGCGACGTGTGGTTCGTGGTCGGGCTGCCGGTGTTCCTGGCAGCCGCGGGCTGGAGCTTCACCCTGGTAGGCGGGTTCCTGGCCGCCTGGACGATCGGCTACGGCCTGATCCAGGCCAGCGCGCCGGCGCTGGTGCGGCGCAGTGCCGACGGGCTTTCCACCGAGGTGCCGGCGGCCCGCGCCTGGTCGCTGGCGCTGGCGCTGGTGCCGGCGGGGTTGGCGGCGATGATGCTGGGCGGGGTGCCGGGGCCCGAATGGTTCGTGCCAGTGGGGCTGTGCCTGTTCGGCGCGCTCTTCGCGGTGAACTCCTCCGTCCATTCCTACCTGATCCTGGCCTATGCCGGCAGCGAGAAGGCGGCGGAAGACGTGGGGTTCTACTACGCCGCCAATGCGGCCGGGCGGTTCCTCGGCATTCTGCTGTCGGGGTTGCTGTATGGGGTTGGCGGCATGGTGGCGTGCCTGGTGGGTGCCGCAGTGATGCTGGCGGCGTGCTGGGGCGTGACGCTGTTCCTGCCGCTGCCCGGCCCGGCGCGGATTGACGGGGGCGCCGCCGCGCGCTGATCTGGCGCCCCTGTTCGAGGCACCCCTTGTCCGCACCGCATCGCCCCTTGGCCGGCATCGCGCTGATGCTCGGCTTCGCCACCATGGCGAGCCTGCTCGATGCCGTCACCAAGGGCCTCACCGCGAGCTATCCGGTGCCGATGCTGCTGTGGCTGCGCTTCCTGGGCCAGACCGGATCGCTGCTGCTTCTGCTGCCCTGGATCGGCTGGGCGGGGCTGCTGGCCACTTCCGCGCCGCGGGTGCAGTTGGGGCGCGGCGTGGCGCTGACGGTCTCCGCCGGGGCCTTCGTGTTCGCGCTGAGCTACCTGCCATTTGCCACCGCCAAGGTGCTGTCCTTCACCTCGCCGCTGCTGGTCACGCTGCTGTCGCTGCCGCTGCTGGGGGAGCGGGTGGGGTGGCGGCGGGCGCTGGCGGTGGCGGTGGGGTTCCTGGGCGTGGTGGCGGTGATCCGGCCCGGCTTCGGCGAAGGCACGGCGCTGGAATGGGCGATGGCGCTGCCGCTGCTCTCGGCCGCCGCCTATGCCTGCTACCAGCTGCTGACGCGCCGGGTGGCGCAGCGCGACGGGCCGGTGGCCAGCCTGTTCTACGTCTCGGTGGTGGGGCTGGTGGCGTCCAGCCTGCTGGTGCCGTTCCACTTCGTCGCGGTGCCGCCCTGGCTGGTGGCGTTCCTGCTGGTGCACGGGGCGCTGGTGGGGGTGGGGCATTTCCTGCAGATCCGCGCCCTGGCCCTCGCGCCCGCCTCGCTGCTGGCGCCGTTCGGCTATGCCTCCCTGCTCTGGGCGGTGCTGATCGGGGCAACCGTGTTCGGCGAGGCGATCGGGGTGTTCACCCTCCTGGGTGCGCTGACCATTGCCGGCAGCGGGCTCTACCTGTTCCGCAGCGCGACATCCGGGCGCTGAGGCCCGCGGCCGGCGCGGCGGGGCTTGCCTTCGAAATGTTATAGTATAACGTATCATGCTCTGGATGGCGGGCGGGGATCATGGAGACAGCCGAGGCTTCCGTGGCGTGGCGGGGCGGCGCAGTGCTGCAATGCCTGGGCGCGGGTGCGCTGGCGCAGATCCAGCGCGCCACGACCGGCCTGGCCATCTGGGACCGCCGGCCGCGCCGGGCGCCGCCGCGGGCCATCGCCGCCCTGCTGGCCCGCCCGCCCTTCTGCCTGATCGCAAGCGGCACGGTGGAAGCGGCGATCCGCCAGTTGCGCACCCGGTTGCCGTCGAAGGCCGGCCCGATCCTGGCCGATATCGCCGCCCTGGCGCGGGTCTTCACGGAGGTTGCCGGCGCGCCCGGCGTGCGGCTGCGGCTGGAGCACGTCGCCGACGATGCCTGCCGGCTGTTCCATGTCGATGCGGTGCGGCTGCGCCTGCTGTGCACCTATGCCGGTGCCGGCACCGAGTGGTGCGACGCGGAGGGCGGGCTGCACCGCATGGCCCCGATGCAGGTCGGCCTGTTCAAGGGCAACCGCCATCCCGATCGCGGCCCGCGCATCCGCCACCGCTCGCCGCCGGTGAGCCACCTGCCGCCCGCGCGCCGGGCACGCCTGCTGCTTTGCATCGACGAGACCGGAGTTTTCGAATGACCCCGCACGCCCCCGCCCCGCGCCTGCCCGTGACCGTGCTCTCCGGCTTCCTCGGCGCGGGCAAGACCTCCCTGCTGAACCATGTGCTTGCCAACCGCGAGGGCAAGCGCGTCGCCGTGATCGTCAACGACATGAGCGAGGTGAACATCGATGCCGCCCTGGTCGGCAATGCCGGCCAGCTGTCGCGCACCGAGGAACGGCTGGTGGAGATGTCCAACGGCTGCATCTGCTGCACGTTGCGCGAAGACCTGATGCAGGAGGTGGCGCGCCTGGCCGCCGAGGGGCGGTTCGACTACCTGCTGATCGAGAGCACCGGCATCAGCGAGCCCATGCCGGTGGCCGCCACCTTCGACTTCCGCACCGAGGAGGGCTTCAGCCTGGCCGACAGCACGCGGCTGGACACGATGGTGACGGTGGTCGATGCCGCGGCCTTCCTGCGGGACTATGCCAGCAGGGAGACCCTGGCCGACCGCGGCCAGACCGCCGGCACGGAAGACGGGCGGATGCTGGTCGACCTGCTGGTGGAGCAGGTCGAGTTCGCCGACGTGATCGTGGTGAACAAGGCCGATCTGCTCGACGAGGCGGCGCTGGCGCGGCTGGAAGGCATCCTGGCCACCTTCAACCCGGGGGCGGAGATCGTGCGTGCCACGCACGGCCATGTGGCGCTGGACCGGGTGGTGGGCACCGGACGGTTCGACTACGAGCGCGCCCAGCAGCAGGCCGGCTGGGCGCAGGCGCTGGCCGGCGGCCACCTGCCGGAGAGCGAGGAATTCGGGATCACGAACTTCGTCTATCGCGCCCAGCGGCCCTTCCATCCCGCGCGCTTCCACCGCTTCCTGCGCGGCGACCTGCCGGGGGTGATCCGCGCGAAGGGGTTCTTCTGGCTGGCAACCCGCATGCGCTGGGCGGGCTCCTGGCAACTGGCCGGGGCGGTCGGGCGGCACGAGGCGGCAGGCTTCTGGTGGGCGGCGGTGCCACCCCAGCACCGGCCGCAGGATCCGGAGTGGCAGGCGACCATCCGCAAGACCTGGCACCCGATGTATGGCGACCGGCGACAGGAGCTGGTGTTCATCGGCATCGGCATGGATGCGGCCGCGATCCGCGCGTCGCTCGATGCCTGCCTGCTGACCGACAAGGAGATGCGTGCGGGTGCCAAGGCCTGGGCCAGCCTGGCCGATCCGTTCCCGCCCTGGCGCGGCGAGGGGTAGGCGGCAGCGTTTCAGCGCGTGCCGGTGCTGCCGAAGCCGCCGGTGCCGCGCTGCGTGTCGTCCAGCTCCGCCACCTCGGTCCAGCCGGCGCGGACCACCGGCGCCAGCACGGCCTGGGCGATGCGCATGCCGCGCTCGATGGTGAAGGGCTCGGTGCCGGCGTTCATCACGATCACCTGCAGCTCGCCGCGGTAGTCCTCGTCGATCGTGCCGGGGCTGTTGGGCAGGATGATGCCGTTCTTGAGCGCGAGGCCGGAGCGCGGGCGGACCTGCAATTCGAAGCCCGGCGGCAGGGCGATGGCCAGCCCGGTGGGCACCAGGGTGCGGGCGCCGGGCTGGAGCACCAGCGGGGCCTGGACGGCGGCCAGCAGGTCCATGCCGGCGGCCCCGGCCGTGGCGTAGCTGGGCAGGGCGAGGCCTTCGCTGTGCGGGAGGCGCTTCACCTGGACTTGGATGGTCATGCCAGCGCCTTTGCGATGCGGTCGGCGAGGCGGGCGGCGACTTCGTCCTTGCTGAGGCGGGGCCAGGGTTCGATGCCGGTTTCGCTGACGAGGTGAATTTCGTTTTCCGTGCCGCCCATGATGCCGGTGGCGGGCGAGACGTCGTTGGCCACAATCCAGTCGGCGTTCTTGCGGGCGCGCTTGTCCTGCGCGTGGGCGAGCATGTCGTGGGTTTCGGCGGCGAAGCCGACCACGAGGCGCGGGCGGGCGGGGCCGGCGGCGGCGATGGTGGCGAGGATGTCGGGGTTGGGCGTCAGCGCCAGGGCGGGCGGGGCGCCGCCGGGGGTTTTCTTCAGCTTGCGGTCGGTTTCCGCATCCACGCGCCAGTCGGCCACGGCGGCGCAGAACACGGCGGCGTCGGCGGGCAGCGCGGCCTGGCAGGCCTCCAGCATCTGGCGGGCGGTCTCGATCTTGCGGACCGCCACGCCGGCCGGGTCGGGCACCGAGACGGGGCCGCTGACCAGGGTGACGCGGGCGCCGAGGGCGGCGAGGGCTTCGGCGATGGCGTGGCCCTGGCGGCCGGAGGAGCGGTTGGCGATGTAGCGAACGGGGTCGATGGGTTCGTGGGTGGGGCCGCTGGTGACCAGCACGTGCTTTCCGGCCAGGGGTTGCTGGCGGGAGAGCAGGGCCTGGATGGCGGCGAGGATGGCGGGGGGTTCGGCGAGGCGGCCGGGGCCGAATTCGCCGCAGGCCATGGTGCCTTCGTCGGGCCCGATGACGGCCACGCCGCGGGCGCGCAGCGTGGCCATGTTGGCCTGGGTGGCCGGGTGGTCCCACATGCGCACGTTCATGGCCGGGGCCACCAGCACGCGCTTGTCGGTGGCGAGCAGCACGGTGGCGGCGAGGTCGTTGGCCAGGCCGTGCGCCATCTTGGCCAACAGGTCCGCCGTGGCGGGGGCGACCACCACGAGGTCGGCGGCGCGGGAGAGCTGGATGTGGCCCATCTCGTTCTCGTCGGACAGCGAGAAGATGTCCTGGAACACCTTGTTCTCCGAGATCGCCTGGAGGGTGAGGGGGGTGACGAACTCGGCCCCGGCCTTGGTGAGCACGCAGGTGACCTCGCCGCCGGCCTTGCGGATGAGGCGCACGAGCTCGATCGCCTTGTAGGCGGCGATGCCGCCGGCGACGACCAGCAGAACTTTCCTGCCGATCACAGGCGCCAGCCGCTGTGGATGGCCGCGATGCCGCCGGCGAGGTTCTGGACCTTCACCTGCTCGAACCCGGCGGTACGCATCATGGCCGCCAGCGTTTCCTGGTCCGGGTGCATGCGGATGCTCTCGGCGAGGTATTGGTAGCTTTCGGCATCGCCGGCCACGGCCTGGCCGAGGCGGGGCAGGACCTGGAACGACCAGGCATCGTAGATGGGGGCCAGGGCGGCGACCTGCACGCGGGAGAATTCCAGGCAGAGGAAGCGGCCGCCGGGCTTCAGCACGCGGCGGGCTTCGGCCAGCACGGCATCCTTGTCGGTGCAGTTGCGCAGGCCGAAGGCCATGCTGACGGTATCCACCGTGCGGTCCGGCAAGGGCAGCGCCTCGGCATCCGCGACCAGGAAGGACAGGCCGGCGGCGTGTCCGCGTCCCAGCAGGCGGTCGCGCCCCACCGTCAGCATGCTCTCGTTGATGTCGGACAGGATGGCAGGGCCGCCGCCCGCCTCCAGCCAGCGCAGGGTGATATCCCCGGTGCCGCCGGCGAGATCGAGCAGGGTGCGGTGGGGGCGCGGGTCGAGGCGCGTGGTGAGGATGGATTTCCAGGCGCGATGCACGCCGAGCGACATCAGGTCGTTCATCACGTCGTATTTTTGCGCCACGCTGTCGAACACCGCGCGCACCATGGGCTTCTTCTCGGCGACGGGGATGTCGCGGAAGCCGAAATGGGTGGTTTCGCCAGGGGGCTGTTCGGAGTTGCCGCTCATGGGAGTCAGTGTATAGCGTCCGGCCTTATGCCGGAACTCCCCGAGGTTGAGACCGTGATGCGCGGGCTGCGCGCCCAGCTGGAGGGGCGGCGGATCAGCCGCGCCCTGGTGCACCGGGCGGATATGCGCTTCGCCTTTCCCGTGGGGCTGGCGGAGATGATGACCGGGGCGGTGGTCGCCTCGTTCCGGCGCCGGGCCAAATACATCCTGATGCGGCTGGATCGCGGGCACTCCGTGCTGATCCATCTCGGCATGTCTGGCCGGATGCTGATCGAGCGGGTCGGCCGCAACGCCGTGCCGGTGCATGAGCACATGACGATCGAGACCGAGGACGGGGTGCTGGTGGGCTTCGTCGATCCGCGCCGCTTCGGCTCGGTGGACCTGGTGGCGACGGCGGCGGAGGACGCGCACCGCCTGCTGGCCGGGCTGGGGCCGGAGCCGCTGGACGAGGCGTTCAATGCCGCGGTGCTGGGGGCGGCGCTGGAGGGCCGGCGCACGCCGATCAAGGCCGCCCTGCTGGACCAGCGCAACGTGGCCGGGCTGGGCAACATCTATGTCTGCGAGGCGCTGTTCCGCGCCGGGCTGGCCCCCACGCGCCTGGCCGGCAGCATCACCAAGCCACAGGTGAAGCGGCTGGTGGCGGAGATCAAGGCCACGCTGGCCGAGGCGGTGGCGGCCGGCGGCTCCAGCCTGCGGGACTATGTGCAGCCGGATGGCGAGCTGGGCTATTTCCAGCATGCCTGGAAGGTCTATGGCCGCGAGGGCGAGCCCTGCCCCGCCTGCCCCGGCCCGCCTTCCTGCGCCGGCGTGGAGCGCATCGTGCAATCCGGCCGCAGCACCTTCCATTGCCCCAGGCGCCAGCGTTAGCTACCACGGCGGAAGAATGAGGGAGGCACGCATGCCTGAGATGATCGAGGTCGAGACCCACGGGCCCGTCGGGCTGATCCGGCTGAACCGGCCCAAGGCGCTGAACGCGCTGTGCGACCAGCTGATGGAGGAGCTGGGCACCCAGCTGCGCGCCTTCGATGCGGACCCCGCCATCGGCGCCATCGTGCTGACCGGCAGCGAGCGCGCCTTTGCCGCCGGCGCCGACATCAAGGAGATGCGCGACCGCAGCTACCCCGCCGTCTACGGCGACGACTTCATCGGCAAGCGCTGGGAGACGGTGCTGGAGATCAGGAAGCCCGTGGTGGCTGCCGTCGCCGGCTTCGCGCTGGGCGGCGGCTGCGAGCTGGCGATGATGTGCGACATCATCCTGGCCGCCGACACCGCCAAGTTCGGCCAGCCGGAGATCAATCTGGGCGTGATCCCGGGCGCCGGCGGCACCCAGCGCCTGACGCGGGCGGTGGGCAAATCGAAGGCGATGGAGATGGTGCTGACGGCGCGCATGATGGACGCCGCCGAGGCGGAGCGGGCCAACCTGGTCAGCCGCGTGGTGCCGGCCGCCGAACTGATGGCCGAGGCGCTGAAGCTGGGCGAGAAGCTTGCCAGCCTCTCTCCGGTGGCGGTGGCGATGGCCAAGGAGGCGGTGAACCGTGCCTTCGAGGTGACGCTGAACGAGGGCGTGCGCTTCGAGCGGCGGCTGTTCCTGTCGCTGTTCGGCACGCCGGACCAGAAGGAAGGGATGGCGGCCTTCGCCGAGAAGCGCACCCCGAACTTCAGCCGGGGGTAGCGGGGTGAACACGCTTCCTTGACTCAAACGGGGCGCCGACCTAGAACGCGCCCCTTGCCGCCGAGGCCGATATGCCGCCAAGCTGTCGTCTTCGGCCCTTCTTCATGCCTGCCCCATAACCGGGATCCGATCAGCCCATGGCCAACACCGCCTCCGCCCGCAAGCGCATCCGCCAGATCGAGCGCCGTACCGAGCGCAACAAGTCCCGCATGTCCCGCATGCGCACCTTCATCAAGAAGGTCGAGATGGCTGTCGCCAGCGGCGACAAGGACGCCGCCAACGTGGCCCTGCGCGAGGCGCAGCCGGAGATGCAGCGCGCCGCCGGCAAGGGCGTGGTGCACAAGAACACCATCTCTCGCAAGATCTCCCGCCTCTCGGCCCGCGTGAAGTCGCTCGGCGCCAGCGCCGGCTGACTTCCGACCGGATGGCCGGTGCCGCAGCGCGGCATCGGCAGGGGCCTGCCCTGGTCCCGGAGCGTTCGCGCCAAAGCCATCAATAACTTGGCACGGCAGCCTGAAGCGACATAGCATCGCTTCAATAAAACCCCCCACGAATACTTGCCGTTACCTCCAAGACACAGCAAATCGACTTCTCGCCGCAGTTTGGCGTTGCCTTGGAACTGGTTTCGGCCTAGTCATTTCTCTGCCAGCGGGCCCCGGATGATCCGGTCCTGCTTCGGCCGGGAAGAGGCTTCCGCCCCTGCGTCCGCCGGTATCGGCGGCATGGCGGCCCCCGTTCCGGCCACCGACGGGAGCATGCTGCGCGACAGCGCGGCCTGCCGGGAGGGGCGGATGGAACGGCTTGTGTACAACGGCGACGTCGAGGGGGAGCATTCCGCGGCAATGGATTACCTACCCCCCGAGCAGCTCGCCACCCTCTGGGCCCGCGTCCGCGGCCGCCTGCAGCAGGAGGTCGGCGAGGTCGAATACCGCACCTGGCTGCGCCAGATGACGCTGGTGGGCCTGGACGGCGACGAGATCACCGTGCACCTGCCCACCCGCTTCCTGCGCGACTGGGTGCGCGCCCAGTTCGGCGACCGGCTGACCACGCTGTGGCAGGAACAGTTGCCCGCCGTGCGGCGTGTGGAGGTGGGCGTGGGCAATGGCGGCGGCACCGGCCTGGCCGAGAGCGTCAGCCCGCCGCCGCGCAGCCCCACCGGGCCGTTGCGCCCGCTGGAGGCGAAGTCGCTCATCCAGGGCGACGCCAAGGCGGCCGACACCAAGAGCCCGGAGGCCAAGGGGGGCGAAGACCGCGCCGAGGCCAGCGCGCCGCTGGACCAGCGCTTCACCTTCGACAGCTTCGTGGTGGGCAAGCCCAACGAATTCGCCCATGCCTGCGCCCGCCGCGTGGCGGAGAAGCCGGCCAGCCAGGGCTTCAACCCGCTGTTCCTCTATGGCGGCGTCGGCCTGGGCAAAACCCACCTGATGCATGCCATCGCCTGGGAACTGACGGCGCCGGACCGGCCGGGGCCGCCGGTTTCGGTGGCCTACATGTCGGCCGAGAAGTTCATGTACCGCTTCATCTCGGCAATCCGCAGCCAGGCCACGATCCAGTTCAAGGAGCAGCTGCGCAGCGTCGACGTGCTGATGATCGACGACCTGCAGTTCCTGATCAACAAGGACGCCACGCAGGAAGAATTCTTCCACACCTTCAACGCCCTGGTGGAGAGCGGCAAGCAGATCGTCGTCTCGGCCGACAAGTCTCCTTCCGACCTCTCGGGGCTGGAGGAGCGGGTGCGCACGCGCCTGGGCAGCGGCATGGTGGCCGACCTGCACGCCACCACCTTCGAGCTGCGCGTGTCGATCCTGGAGGCCAAGGTGGCCCGCGCCGGCGTAAGTGTGCCGGCCAAGGTGCTGGAATTCCTGTCGCACAAGATCACGTCGAACATCCGCGAGCTTGAAGGCGCGCTGAACCGCCTGATCGCGCATGCCAATTTGTTCGGCCGGTCGATCACGCTGGAAACCACGCAGGAGGTCCTGCACGACATCCTCAAGGCGCACGACCGGCGCGTGACGATCGAGGAGATCCAGAAGCGGGTGGCCGAGCACTGGAACATCCGCCTCACCGACATGTCCTCCGCCCGCCGTGCCCGCGCCGTGGCCCGCCCGCGCCAGGTGGCGATGTATCTGGCCAAGCAGCTCACCAGCCGCTCCCTGCCCGAGATCGGCCGCCGCTTCGGCAACCGCGACCACACCACGGTGATGCATGCCGTTTCGCGCGTGACCGAGCTGATCGAGCGCGATGCGTCCTTCGCCGAGGATGTGGAGCTGCTGCGGCGGATGCTGGAAAGCTGAATCCCCACCCGGGAACGTTCGAGGCAGTGCGAAAATTGGCATCGTGTTTCACGGTGCGCAAAAGCGCGGTAAACTGGAGGACCGGTTTGCCAGCGAATCGGCCGCCGCCTCAGAGGATCATGCGATGAAGTTCAAGGTCGACCGTGCGACTCTGCTCAAGGCCCTTGCGCACGTGCAGAGCGTGGTCGAGCGGCGCAACACGATCCCCATCCTGGCCAACGTCATGATCGCGGTGCGCGACGGCAAGCTGACGCTGACCGCGACCGACATGGAGATCGCCATCGTCGAGGACGTGGCGGCCGACAGCGTGCGCAACGGCGCCTGCACCGCGCCCGCCTCCACGCTGTATGAGATCGTGCGCAAGCTGCCCGATGGCGCGGTGGTGGAGCTGGATTGCCCCGGCGGCGATGCCCAGCTGGCGCTGCGCGCCGGGCGCTACGCCACCAGCCTGGTGGTGCTGCCGACCGAGGATTTCCCGGCGATGACCGCCGGCACCCTGCCGCACAAATTCGCCCTGCCGGCGCAGACCCTGCGCGGGCTGATCGACCGCACGCGCTTTGCCATCTCCACCGAGGAGACGCGCTACTACCTCAACGGCATCTACATCCACCAGACCGAGGCCGATGGCGCCAAGGTGCTGCGCGCCGTGGCCACCGACGGACATCGCCTGGCCCGGGTGGAGGAGCCGCTGCCGGAGGGGGCCGGCTCCATGCCCGGCGTGATCGTGCCGCGCAAGACGGTGGGCGAGCTGCGCAAGCTCCTGGACGAGACCACCGGCGAGGTGGAGGTGGCGCTGTCGGACACGCGGATCCAGTTCCGCGTCGGCACGGTGACGCTGACCAGCAAGCTGAT
>JBIKOJ010000258.1:0-6452 GCA_044358135.1 Acetobacteraceae bacterium
GCAGAACGCCAGCACCCGCCCCATCCCCGCATCCCCCGCCCGCGGCATCGCCAGCAGGGATGCCGCCGTCTCCGTCACCAGCGCCAACACCTTGATCCGCCCCACCGCCTGGCCCGATGCCACTTCCAGCACCTCCAGGTGATGATCCAGCGCCGCTAGGTCCTCCGGCCCAGTACACTTGGGCAACAGGATCGCATCCGGCCGCCCGGGCACCACGGCAGCGAGGTCCGCAAGATACCAGGGCGTCCCACGCGGATTGATCCGCACCACGATATCCCCGCGCCCCGAGAGCCCCGGCAGCAACCCGCCCACCTGCGCCCGCGCCGCATCCTTGGCCGCGGCCGCCACGGAATCCTCCAGGTCCAGGATCACCCCGTCGGCCCCGATCCCCAGCGCCTTCTCGATCTTGCGCGCCGAATCTCCCGGCGCGAACAGCAGCGACCGGATCCTCACGCGCCCGCTCCCTCAACAGGCCGCCGCTTCATCAGCGCCTGCCGTTCGCACTTGGCCACCAGCTGCCCCTTCTGATTGTGCGCCTCATGCCGGAACGTCACGATCCCCGCATCCGGGCGAGACTTGCTGGCCCGCGCCGCCACCACCGTGCTGGTGGTGCGAATGGTATCCCCCGCGAACACCGGGTTCGGGAACACCGTCTCCGTCATGCCCAAATTCCCCAGCGTCGTCCCGTCGGTCAGGTTGTGCACGCTCATCCCGATCATCAGCCCCAGCGTGAAGATCGAGTTCACCAGCGGCCGGCCATACTCGGTCTGCGCCGCGAACTCCGCGTCCAGGTGCAGCTTCTGCACGTTCATCGTCAGCGCGCAGAACATCACGTTGTCGGATTCGGTCACCGTCCGCGTCCATTCCGCGTCCACCACCCGCCCTGGCACCAAATCCTCAAACCACAGCCCTGGCATAGCTTGCTCCGCTTCCTATGTTTCGTTTGAAACAATCTTGCGCTGGCGGGCGCGATATGCAACTCAGCGCGCCCACACATGCAAACCAGCCCCGCGCATCCCGCGCAGGGCAGATATCGGGGAGACGGCCGGGGGTGAGCGACACCATCCTGGAGACGGCAGGGCTGACCAAGGAATTCCGCGGCTTCGTCGCCGTGGACGACGTCTCGCTGCGCGTGCAGAAGGGCTCGATCCACGCGCTGATCGGTCCCAACGGCGCCGGCAAGACCACCTGCTTCAACCTCCTCACCCACTTCCTCGTCCCCACCCGCGGCACCATCCGCTTCAAGGGCCAGGACATCACCGGCAGCAAGCCCGCCGCCATCGCCCGCCTGGGCCTGGTGCGCAGCTTCCAGATCTCGGCCGTCTTCCCGCATCTCTCGGTGCTCGAGAACGTGCGCCTCGCCCTGCAGCGCGCCCGCGGCGCCAGCTTCGATTTCTGGCGCTCCGAAGGCGTCCTCTCGGTGTTCGACGACCGCGCCCGCGAACTGCTGGAGGATGTCGGCCTCACCGACTACGAGAAGGCCCTCGCCGTCGAACTCCCCTACGGCCGCAAGCGCGCGCTGGAAATCGCCACCACCCTGGCGCTGGACCCCGAGATGCTGCTGCTCGACGAACCGACGGCCGGCATGACGCATGAGGACGTGGACCGCATCGTCGCCCTCATCCGCCGCGTCCGCCAAGGCCGCACCATCCTGATGGTCGAACACAACCTCAGCGTCGTCGAAGGCCTGTGCGACACCATCACCGTCCTCACCCGCGGCCGCGTGCTCGCCGAAGGGGATTACGCCACCGTCTCCGCCAACCCCGAGGTGATCGCCGCCTATCTCGGCACCGACGCCGGAGCCACCGCCCATGGCTGACGCGATGCTCAAGGTCGCCAACCTCGAATCCTGGTACGGCGAAAGCCACATCCTGCACGGCGTCGATTTCGAGGTGCGGGAAGGCGAGGTCGTCACCTTGCTGGGCCGCAACGGCGCCGGCAAGACCACCACGATGAAGTCCATCATGGGCCTCGTCGGCCGCCGCGCCGGCTCCATCCGCTTCAAGGGCGAGGAGATCGTCGGCCTGCGCCCCGATCTCGTCGCCCGCCGCGGCATCGCCCTCTGCCCGGAGGAGCGCGGCATCTTCGCCTCGCTGGACGTCACCGAGAACCTGATGCTCCCGCCCCGCATCGCCGAGGGCGGGCTCGATCTCGATCGCATCTACACCCTGTTCCCCAACCTCAAGGAACGCGCCCGCAGCCCCGGCACCAAGCTCTCCGGCGGCGAACAGCAGATGCTCGCCATCGCCCGCATCCTGCGCACCGGCGCGCGCCTGCTGCTGCTCGATGAACCCACCGAAGGCCTGGCCCCCGTCATCGTCCAGCAGATCGGCCGCACCATCCGCGAGATCAAGGCGCTCGGCTTCACCGTCCTGCTGGTGGAGCAGAACTTCCGCTTCGCCGCCACCGTCGCCGACCGGCACTACGTCATGGAGCACGGCCGGGTGATCGACATGATCCCCAACGCCGAGCTCGAACGGAGCATGGACAAGCTCCACGAATACCTGGGCGTCTGAGGGGCCAACCCGAAGCGCCGCCGTCCCACGCCAAGCCACCACCACGAGTGGCCGCCTTCTCACACACAGGGAGACTTCACATGATGCGCCTCTCTCGCCGTTCGCTCCTGGGCTCCGCCGCCGGCCTCGGCGCCGCCGCCACCCTCGCCGCCGTCCCCGCCCGCGCCCAGCAGCCCACCATCAAGGTCGGCGTGCTCACCGACATGTCCGGCCCCTACCAGGATCTCGCCGGCCCCGGCTCCATCGCCGCCACCCAGCTCGTCGCCAGCGAGTTCATGGCCGCCAACCCCGGCGCGCGCGTGGAAATCGTCTCGGCCGACCACCAGAACAAGGCCGACATCGCCGCCGGCACCGCCCGCCAGTGGTTCGACCGCGACGGCGTCGATGTCGTGATCGACCTCTCCAACTCCGCCGTGGCGCTGGCCGTCTCCGGCATCGGCCGCGAGAAGAACAAGGCCGTCATCGCCACCGGCGCCGCCACCTCCGACATCTCCGGCCGCGCCTGCAACGCCAACACGGTGCACTGGGTGTACGACACCTACATGCTCGCCAAGTCCACCGGCGGCGCCATGGTCAAGGCCGGCGGCGACAGCTGGTTCTTCCTCACCGCCGACTACGCCTTCGGCCACGCCCTCGAACGCGACGTCTCCGATTTCGTGCGCAACGCCGGCGGCCGCGTCGTCGGCTCCGTGAAAACCCCCTTCCCCGGCACCACCGATTTCTCCTCCTTCCTCATCCAGGCCCAGGCCTCGCGCGCCAAGGTGCTGGGGCTGGCCAATGCCGGCACCGACACCATCAACTGCATCAAGCAGGCCAAGGAATTCGGCGTCAGCAACAGCATGAAGGTCGCCGGCCTGCTGGTCTTCCTGTCGGATGTCCACGCCCTCGGCCTCGATGTCTGCCAGGGCCTGATCCTGTCCGAGAGCTTCTACTGGGACCAGAACGACCGCACCCGCGCCTTCTCCAACCGCTACAGCCCGCGCATGCAGGGCAAGCGCCCCTCCATGGTCCAGGCTGGCAACTATGCCTGCGTGCTGCACTACCTGAAGGCCGCCAAGGAGATGGGCTACGCCCAGGCCAAGGCCGACGGTGCCGCCGCCATCGCCCAGATGAAGAAGATGCCCGCCGACGACGATTGCTTCGGCGCCGGCATCATCCGCGAGGACGGCCGCAAGATCCACCCGTCCTACCTCTACGAGGTCAAGAAGCCGTCGGAGAGCAAGGGCGCCTACGACTACTACAAGACCCTGGCCTCCACCCCCGCCGAGGAAGCCTTCCGCCCGCTGGCCGCCGGCGGCTGCAGCCTCGTCAAGGCCTGAACCCAAACCGCCCAAGCCGGGCCGCATTCCCGCGGCCCGGTGCTGCTTCCTGGCCCAAGCCGGGCCGCACTTCCGCGGCCCGGTGCCGCTTTCCGGAGACCACCAAGAATGAGCCTGTCCCGTCGCGCCCTGCTGGGCACCGCCGCAGCCCTGCCCGCCGTTGCCGCCACCCGCACCGCCCGCGCGCAGCGCCCGGTCATCAAGATCGGCGTGCTCACCGACCTCTCCGGCGTCTACCAGGACATCGTCGGCCCCACCGCGGTGGAATCCACCCGCCTCGCGGTGGCCGATTTCGGCGACAAGGGCTTCGACGTCGAAGTGCTCATCGGCGACCACCAGAACAAGCCCGACATCGGCTCCAACCTCGTCCGCCAGTGGTACGACCGTGATGGCGTGGACATCGTCGTCGAAGGCGGCTCGTCGGCCGTGGCGCTCGCCGTCTCCGGCGTCGCCAAGGACAAGAACAAGGCCTACATCAACTCCGGCGGCGCCACCTCCGATCTCACCGGCACGGCCTGCAACGCCAACACGCTGCACTGGACCTACGACACCTACATGCTCGCCAAGTCCACGGGTGCTGCCATGGTGAAGGCCGGCGGCGACAGCTGGTTCTTCATCACCGCCGACTACGCCTTCGGCCACGCCCTCTCGCGCGATGTCGGCAATTTCGTCACCGGCGCCGGCGGCAAGGTGCTCGGCGGCGTCCGCACCCCCTTCCCCGGCACCACCGATTTCTCCGCCTACCTGCTGCAGGCCCAGGCCAGCGGCGCCAAGGTCATCGGCCTGGCCAACGCCGGTGCCGACACCATCAACTGCATCAAGCAGGCCAAGGAATTCGGCATCAAGGCCCCGCTCGCCGGCCTGCTGATGTTCATCTCCGACGTCCACTCCCTCGGCCTCGAAACCTGCCAGGGCCTCGTCCTCACCGAGAGCTTCTACTGGGACCTCAACGACCGCACCCGTGCCTTCTCGGAGCGTCTGTGGAAGCGCGCCCCCAACCGCCGCGCCGGCATGGCCAACGCCGGCCCCTACAGCTCCACCCTGCACTTCCTCAAGGCGGTCCATGCCATGGGCCCGGCCGAAGCCAAGAAGTCCGGCGCCGGCCTCATCGCCCAGATGAAGAAGATGCCCACCGACGACGACGTGCACGGCACCGGCGTCATCCGCGAGGACGGCCGCAAGATCCACCCCGCCTACCTCTTCCAGGTCAAGAAGCCGTCGGAGAGCAAGGGCGCGTGGGACTACTACAAGCTCCTCGGTACCACCGGCGCGGATGAGGCCTTCCGCCCGATGAAGGACGGCAACTGCCCGCTGGTGAAGGCCTGATGGTACGGCCCCAGGCAGGAAGGCGCCCCCGCCCATGATGATGATCCTCGGCATCCCCGCACCGCTGCTCTTCGGGCAGTTGATGCTGGGCGTGGTGAACGGCGCGTTCTACGCGCTGATGTCCCTGGGCCTGGCGATCATCTTCGGCATGCTGAACATCGTGAACTTCGCCCACGGCGCGCTGTTCATGCTCGGCGCCTTCACCGCCTGGGGCCTGCTCAACTACGCCGGCATCGGCTACTGGTGGGCCCTTCTCCTGGCCCCCCTCATCGTCGGTGCCTTCGGCGTGCTGCTGGAGCGGCTGTTCATCAGCAAGCTCTACAAGCTCGATCACCTCTACGGCCTGCTGCTCACCTTCGGCCTCGCCCTCATCCTCGAAGGCCTGGTGCGCAACTACTACGGCTCCTCCGGCCTGCCCTACCGCATCCCCGCGGAACTCCAGGGTGCCCAGAACCTCGGCTTCATGATCATGCCGAACTACCGCGGCTGGGTCGTGCTCGCCGCCATCGTCATGTGCCTCATCACCTGGCTGGTCATCGAGAAGACCTCGATCGGCGCCAAGCTGCGCGCCGCCACCGAGAACGCGCCCCTGGTGCAGAGCTTCGGCATCAACGTGCCGCTCATGATCACCCTCACCTACGGCGCCGGCGTGGCCCTGGCCGCCTTCGCCGGCGTGCTGGCCGCGCCGATCTACTCGGTCAACCCCAACATGGGTGCCAACTTCATCATCGTGGTCTTCGCCGTGGTGGTGATCGGCGGCATGGGCTCCATCCTCGGCTCCATCGTCACCGGCTTCGGCCTCGGCATCGTGGAAGGCCTCACCCGCGTGTTCTACCCCGAAGGCTCCGCCACGGTCATCTTCGTGGTCATGGTCATCGTCTTGCTGGCCCGCCCCGCCGGGCTCTTCGGAAGGGCGCACTAGAGATGATGGGTTTCTCCCGCCCGCAGACCGCGGCCTTCTGGCTCATGGTCGCCGCGATCATGATCGCCCCGGCGATCCTCTACCCGGTCTTCCTCATGAAGGTGATGTGCTTCGCGCTCTTCGCCTGCGCCTTCAACCTGCTCATCGGCTATGTCGGTCTGGGCAGCTTCGGCCACGCCGCCTTCTTCGGCATGGGCGCCTACATCACCGCCTACACCGCCAAGGCCTGGGGCTGGACCCCGGAGCTCGCCATCCTCGCCGGCGGCCTGGTCGGCGGCGGCCTCGGCCTCGCCTTCGGCTGGCTCGCCATCCGCCGCCAGGGCATCTACTTCGCCATGATCACCCTGGCCCTGGCGCAGATGAACTACT
>JBIKOJ010000259.1:0-6447 GCA_044358135.1 Acetobacteraceae bacterium
CCACCAGGGACCTGAGGTCCCTGGACCCACAATAGTTCCGCCTTCGGCGGGGAGGGGCCGCCCGGGTCTCTCCACCGCCTCGACGGCCCCTCCCCGCCGAAGGCGGAAAAGGTCGAGGGGTCTGGGGCCTAAGGCCCCAGCGGGTCCAGGGCAGAGCCCTGGCCTTGCTCCCTTCACTGCCACACCGCCGGCAGCGTGGTCAGTCCGCGCAGGGTGAAGCTGCGGCGCCAGCGTGGCGTGTCGCGTTCCGGCAGTTCCAGGGTGGGCAGGCGGCGGATCAGGCCGGCGAAGGCTTCCTGGGCTTCGATGCGGGCGAGTTGGGCGCCGAGGCAGAAATGGATTCCGCCGCCGAAGGAGAGTGGGGTGATTTTCTGGCGCGTGATGTCCAGCGTGTCGGGTTCGGCGAAGGCATCGGGGTCGCGGTTGGCAGCCCCCAGGAAGCACACGACTTGGGCGCCCTTGGGCAGGGGCACGCCGGCGAGTTCCAGGTCTTCCAGCACGCTGCGGCCGGTCATCTGCACGGAGCTGTCGTAGCGCAGCAGTTCTTCCATGGCGTTGGGGATCAGGGCGGGGTTGTCTTTCATCGCCTGCCACTGGTCGGGGTTGCGGTGCAGGGCGAGCAGGCCGTTGCCGATCAGGTTGGCGGTGGTTTCATGCCCGGCGGCGAAGAGCAGGCCGACATTGGCGCGCAGCTCTTCCGGGGTGAGGCGGTCGCCGGCTTCCTCGGCCTGGACGAGCTGGGTGGTGAGGTCGTCCTGCGGGTCGCGGCGGCGGAGCTCGAACAGGCTGTCGAAATAGGCGTTGGTTTCCAGGGTGTTGGCGTTGGCGGCGGCGATTTCGTCCGGCGTGAGGGGGACGGGATCGACCAGGCGGCCGTTGACCTTGCTGCTGGTGAAGAACTGTTCGCGGTCTTCCTCGGGGATGCCCAGCATGTCGCAGATGACGATGATCGGCAGGCGGTGGGCGAAGTCCTTGATGACGTCCATCCCGCCCTGGGGCTGGACGCGGTCCAGCAGGGCGTCGACGACGGCGGCGATCTGCGGGCGCATGGCTTCGACGCGGCGCGCGGTGAAGGCCTTGGTGACCAGGGAGCGCAGGCGGGTATGGTCGGGCGGGTCGAGGACCAGCATGGTGCGGGACATCGAGGCATAGGCGGGTTCGTCGACGATCTGCGGCCCGTAATTCTTGGTGATGTTCTCGACGTAGTTCTTGCCGAAGCGGCGGTCGCGCAGGACCAACGAGGCGGTGTCGTATCGGGTCACCACGTTGAAGCCGATCGGCGAGCGCCAGACCGGGGCCAAGGCGCGCAGCCGGTGGTAGATCGGGTACGGGTTGGCGATGAAGGCGGGGTCGAGCAGGTTGAAGTCCGGCACTTGGGCCTGCTGGGTGGTGGCGGACATCGGGGCCTCCTTCGCGCAACGGTGGCGGCAATCTACAGTGCCCCCGACGCCACCGCCACAAGGATGCCCCGCGTGCTGACCATCGCCCAAACCCGCGCCGCGCTGTTCGACCCACAGGACTGCACCGACAGCGCCGATGCGCTGGCGCTGCTGGATGCGGTGTTCGATCCGCTGGTGCGCCGGGTGGGGCCGGGCCGGTTCGTGGCGGGGCTGGCGGAGGAATGGGTGCAGGAGGATGCCAGGCGCACGCTGTTCCGGTTGCGGCCCGGCCTGGTGTTTCATGACGGCACTGCCTGCGATGCGGCGGCGGTGGCGGCTTCGCTGATGCGGATGGCGGATCCTGCGGTGGGCGCGACGCTGGGGGCGCCGGGGGTGTGGGCGCAGTATCTCGCCGGTTGCGAGGTGGAGGTGGTGAATTCCCGCACGTTGCGGCTGGTGACCACACGGGACATTGCGGACATTCTGGATATCGTCAGCGCCGGTGCGGTGATGGCGCCGGCGGCGATGGCGGCGGAGAGCATGGCGGGGCGGTGGGTCGGCACCGGGCCGTGGCGGCTGGAGTCGGCGGACGACAATGTTGTTGTTATGGCGCCGGTGCGGGCGGGGCTGCCGGTGTTGCGGTGGGTTGGGGTGCCGGAGGAGCGTGGCCGTGCGCTGCTTGCGGGCGAGGCGGATATTGCGACGCGCGTGGGGTCCGCTGCAACGGGGTTCGCGGCGGCCGAGGTTGGCGATCCCACGGCGATCATCTGCCTGCTGAATGCGGCGCGGGGGCCGTGCGCGGATGGGCGGGTGCGCAAGGCGCTGGCGATGGCGATTGATCGGGCGGCGATGATCGCGGCGGTGACGCAGGGGGCGGCGGAGCCGTTGGTGGGGTTCGTGAGCGATCGGCATTTCGGGTTCGATCCCGCGGCGCCCGGCGTGGCGTTCGATCCCGTGGGGGCGCGGGCGTTGCTGGCGGAGGCGGGGTATGCGGGTGGGCTTGCGCTGGTGGCGGATTGGCCGACGCGCCTGCCGGATGAGGCGCCGGTGCTGCTGCCGGTGCTGCAGGGGCAGCTGGCGGCGGTGGGGGTAACGCTCACGGCACGGATCGAGCCGGACCGGGTGCGGTATGCGGAGCGGGTGCGGGCGAGCGATATCGCGGATCTGTGCCTGTTCGACAGCTCGCCGTTGAGCACGTTCCGGGTGCTCGCGGAGAAGATCGACAGCCGGGTGGCGGGGAGCTGGTGGCTGGGCTACCGCAATCCGGCGATCGAGGCGCTGATCGACCAGGCGCGGGTGGTGACGGACATGGCGGCGCGGGAGGCGCTGTACCGGCGCTGCTATCGGCTGCTGCGGGAGGATCCCGCGTGGCTGACCTTCTATACCCACCGGCGGGTGGCGGCTTCGCGGGGACGGATGGCGTTTCGCGATGACGGCGTTTTGGATGTGCGGGCGATCGTCGGTGCCTAGTCGTTCAGGGTCATCCTGAGTTCCACCACGCCTTCCTTCTCCCGCACCGTGACGCGATCGGACAGGCGGCGGATCATGTGGCCGGCGAGGCGGGCGGGGGCGGCATCGTCGTGCAGCATCTCCTCCGGCGTGGGTGGGCGGTCCGACAGGACGACCGGAGTGCCGGTGTAGGTGAGGCGGACGTCGAGGCGGGATTCGTCGTAGGCCAGGGTGAGGGTGACGGGGCCCTGGGTGAGGTCGGCCACCTGGACGGCATCGAGGCACCAGTTGAGCGCGTTGGCGACGCGGGCGACGAGGTCCGCCCGCAAGGCCCAGGCGCCGCCGGCGCGTTCCAGGAAGGCGGCGACGACATCGGGTGACATCGCGGCGGGGCGGTGGGTGATGGCCATGCGGCGGCCGATGCCGATGCGGAGGATGGCGTTCAGCGCGATGGCGACGAGGGTGCCCAGCGCGCCGGCGGTCATCAGCGGGCGCAGGCCCTCGCCGACCCAATCGGCCACCTGGGGCACGGCTTCCACCGAGAGGGCGGCGACGATGGCAAGGCCCACGGCGGCCGACTTGCGGGCATCGAGCAGGCGGGAAGTGGCGAGCTGCATGCCGCCGGCCATCATCAGGGCGCCGGCTTGCAGCAGGGTGGCGGCGATGACCGGGGCGGGGACCTGGGAGAGCAGGGCGGCGAGGCGCGGGAAGCAGGCGAGCGCGATGCAGAGGCCGCCAGTGGCCAGCGCGATGATGCGGCTGGTGACGCCGGTGGCGGCCTGCAGGGCGGCATTCGTGGCGCTCATGTTCACGCCGGGGGCGCCGAGGGCGCCGGCCAGGGCGGTGGCGATGCCGTCGGCGGTGACGCCGCCGGCGATGCTGCGCGGCTCCGGCCGGGCCCAGTCGGCGTCGTTCACGCGTTGCAGGCTGGTGACGAGCCCGACGGTTTTCAGCGCGCTGGCGATGGCGGCGACGAGGAAGGCGGGCAGCAGGGTGAGATCGAAGGCGAAGCCGGTGGTGGCGAAATCCGGCAGGTCCACGAGCGGCATGTTGGCGAGGTGGAGCTCCGGCGCCAGGTGCAGGCGGCCGAGGGCGGCGGCGAGCGCGGTGCCGAGGATCATGGCGATGAGCACGCAGGCCCAGCGCAGCGCGCCGCGGCCCCAGACGGAGAGGCCGACGGAGACGGCGAGGGTGGCGAGGCCGACGAGGAGGTCTTCCAGTTCCGGCGCGCCGCCGCCGGGGGTGCGCAGCAGGGTGCGCACGCCGGTGATGGCGATGGCCAGGCCGACGATGAGGACGACGACGCCGGCGATTTCCGGCGGCATGAGGGCGCGGATGCGGTGGAGCAGGCGGGCAAAGGCGACGGAGGCGAGGCCGGCGAGCAGGGTCATGCCGGCGACCAGCGGCAGGCCGCCGAGATGGGCGGCGAGGACGGAGGGGGCGAGGAAGGGGGTGGAGGGGCTGAGCGGGGCGAGGAAGCCGCTGCCGAGGCCACGGCGCGTGACGGCCTGGAGCATGGTGCCGACGCCGCAGGCCAGGAAGGACATGCTGATGAGGGTGACGGTCTGGGCCAGGGTGGCCTGGGCCTCCCGCGCGACGATCAGGGGGACGTAGAGGAACAGGAAGACGACCGTGGCCTGCTGGACCGCTGTCATGACGACCACGGGCCAGGGCGGACGATCCTCCAGCCCGTAACGGAGTGATGCCGGCCTGCGCATTCCCTGCCTCGGTTCCCCCAGGCATCCGGGCCGGGTGCATACCGGCGCAGGCAAGCCCTCGCCGGGGGTATATGGCGAGGTGCGGGGCGTGGCGCAATTCGTTCGTGGCAATGGAATTTTAATTACGATATCGGAACATTAAAATCGCACTGACAGGGATTGGCGGGGAGGAGGTTTTTTGAGGCGTGGGGACGTTGGGCGGGACGGCGGGGGAGGATCAGGCCGGGGGCGCGCGGACGGGGCACGGCGTGGCCTGTCGGGCGCGCAGGGGGCGGGACGGAGGATGGGCGGCCGGGCGCATGCCGCGGCCGAAATTCATCCGCAGCCACCAATCCAGGAATCGCTCCGGGCGCTGGGCGCGCGGGGGCACGAGGCCGGACGCAATGCGGGCTTGGGAGTGCGACTGGCCGGCCGGGACCGGGTGGGTGCCGGCGTGCCAGGTGCGGGCGAGGCGTTCGAGCTGGCCGAGCAGGCGCAGCAGGAGGGCCAGCAGCATCGCTTCCACCGCCGTGGGCACATGGGCGCACGCCGCCGCATCCGCCTCGGCGGAGATGCGGATGCGGGCGAAGGCCTGCTCCAGGGGGGTGAGGGGATGTGTCATTCATTATATCTAACTCATCGTTAGATCGGATGGAAGGATTTTTTCCTGCATCCCTGCCATGAGCGGGGCGCGGGGCGATTGCCTTGAGGGTCGCCGGATAGGGTCTGTTGGAGACGTGAACCTGATTCGTCGGGGCGCGTCAGCGGAGGACGCAACGGGAAGGAAGAAGCACCTTCAACACAGAGACCGGGAGAACGAAGCTGGAAAGGTTAATTGGAGTGCAGAGGTGGATTGAAGTTGCATCCCGGCACGCCGAAATTTATCCCAGCGCAAAGTCACAAAAGTTTTTTGGTTCTTTTTTTCAAAAAAGAACCGCTTTCTTGCCTTGTTTTTTGTTGGTGCAGTGCCCATGGCACTGCACCCTACGGTGGATCAGCTCTTGAGGAAGCCGACGAGTTTTTCGGCTTCCTCGACGATGGGCAGGGCGAGGGCTTCGGCCTTGCGGGAGCCTTCGCGGAGGATGGCATCGAGCGTGGCGGGGTCGCCGAGGAGGCGGCTGGTTTCGGCGGCGATGGGGGAGAGTTTATCGACCAGCAGGGCGGTGAGGTCCTGCTTGAAGGCGGCGAAGCCTTTGCCGCCGTGGTCGGCGAGGACGCCCTGGTGGTCGGTATCCGTGAGCGCCGCATAGATGCCGATGAGGTTGCGGGCTTCCGGGCGGTTTTCGAGGCCGGCGGTTTCGGTGGGCAGGGGTTCCGGGTCGGTCTTGGCGCGGCGGATCTTGTCGGCGATCTGTTCGGCGGTGTCGGTGAGGTTGATGCGCGACATGTCGGACGCGTCGGACTTGCTCATCTTCTTGGTGCCGTCGCGCAGGCTCATGACGCGGGCGGCGGGGCCCATGATCATGGGTTCGATGTTGGGGAAGAAATCGACGCCGTAGTCGTGGTTGAACTTCTGGGCGATGTCGTTGGCCAGTTCCAGGTGCTGGCGCTGGTCGTCGCCCACGGGCACGCGGGTGGCGTGGTAGACCAGGATGTCGGCGGCCATGAGGTTGGGGTAGGTGAACAGGCCGGTGGAGACGTTCTCCCGGTCTTTCCCCGCCTTTTCCTTGAACTGGGTCATGCGGTTGAGCCAGCCCATGCGGGCGACGCAGTTGAAGATCCAGGCCAGGCGCAGATGGGCGTGCACCGAGGATTGGTGGAAGAGGATGGAGCGGGCGGGGTCGATGCCGCAGGCCAGGAGGGAGGCGGCCATTTCGCGGGTCTGGTTGGCGAGCTCGCGGGGGTCCTGCCAGACGGTGATGGCGTGGAGGTCGACGACGCAATAGAGGCAGTCGTACTCGTCCTGCAGCTTCACCCAGTTC
>JBIKOJ010000243.1:0-6951 GCA_044358135.1 Acetobacteraceae bacterium
CAGGCCGCCCAGCCACGGCCTCGCCGAAGGCGACCAGCCCTTCCGCCCCTACGTCCTCAAGGCCATCCGCTACGCCAGGCGCCACGGCCTCTGGCGACCCTGGAAACCCGACTAGCCCAACTGCGTCCATTTTATTCCTATCTCGAAATAAAAAGTACCGCAACCGGTCGCCCACCACCGGCACCTTCGCCTCACAACGCCAAGGAGCTACAAACGCCAACGGCACCCGAGGGGGGTGCCGCTGGAGATTTCACTGGTGCGGTCGAGAAGACTCGAACTTCCACGAGGTTGCCCCCACAAGCACCTCAAGCTTGCGCGTCTACCATTCCGCCACGACCGCATCGCAGGGAAGCGGGCCTATAGCCGATGAGCGCGGACACATCAACGCCCCCCAGCGCATTCCAGCTCGAATGGCGCACCGAACCCGGCCTGCTCCCCTATCCCCAGGCCCTGGCCGAAATGCAGGCCCGCGTCACCGCCATCCGCGAAGGCACCGCGGCCGAGCTGGTCTGGCTGGTGGAACACCCGCCGCTCTACACCGCCGGCACTTCGGCCAGCCCCACAGACCTGCAGGACCCCACCCGCTTCCCCACCTACGATGCCGGGCGCGGCGGCCAATGGACCTATCACGGGCCAGGCCAGCGCACCGCCTACGTCCTGCTCGATCTCCACGCCCCGCACGGCCAGGCCAAGCCGCGGGACGTGCGCAGCTACGTCGCAGCCCTGGAGGAATGGATGATCCGCGCCCTCGCAAGCTTCGGCGTGCGGGGCGAACGCCGCCAGGGCCGCGTCGGCATCTGGGTGGTGATGCCCGACGGCAGCGAATCGAAGATCGGCGCCATCGGCGTGCGCGTCACCCGCTGGGTCAGCTGGCACGGCATCGCGCTGAACGTGTGCCCGGATCTCGGCCATTTCGGCGGCATCGTCCCCTGCGGCATCGCCGAACACGGCGTCACCAGCCTGCACGCCCTGGGCATCAAGGCCACGCTGGAAGATGCCGACAAAGCCCTGCAGGCCGCCTGGAACGACGTCCTCGCCTAGCGCAGCCGCACCCCAACATAGGTGCGGTCGTCAGACCACCGCCCGGGCACCGACCCCTTGGTGGACCGGAACCGCCCCACCTTCGCCGGATCCTCAAGCTCCACCTCGGCATGCCGTGCTTCCCACGAAGCCAGCGTCGCCTCGGCGCCCACATCGAAATACCCGTCGGTGAACAGCTCCACCGTCTCCACCCCGCGCGCCTCGATCGTGCTCACCTGCATCAGGCTGCGCGGCACCGCGAACCCATCCAGGCAGGCATAGCCCAGCACCGAATCCGCCGTGTTCTGGTAATCACCCTGCCCGCCCACGATGCCGCGGTTCAGCAGATGCACGATATCCGCGCGCGGCACATGCGGCAGGGCCGTCACCAACTCAGCCTCCGCCCCATCCCCGATCGCGGCAATATCCGCGCGCGAAAAATCCGGCGCGAACACCGACGAATCCTGCCCCAGCCCCTTCCACGAAACCTGCCGCGCCACCCGGTCGCGCACCGCCGGGTCAGGGTCCGCCACCCGGTGCCAGGCATGGCTGCGCAGCGTGGCGGTGATGTAGTCCAGGTCCTTGTCCATCTGCAGCACCTGCCGCCCGTTCAGCCGAATGCCGCTATCGCCCACCAGCACCAGGTGCAGCCGTGGCCCATCCAGCAGCGCCAGCGCCAGGGTGCAACACAGCCGGTTGCCCCAGCTCTCCTGCGCCGCCGCGAGCGTGCCATGCCGCAGATAGGCCTCATGCAACGCCGCCGTCAGCGTCGGCACGATCGTCTCCACCGGCGGCGCCGCGCCCAGCAACAGCCGCTCCAGCGTCGCCGCCACCAGCCGCGCCGCATGCCGCCCGGAAAGCTCGCCGTCATAGCGCGTGCCGGTCCGGTCCGAGACTCCGTCGATCACCGCATAGGCCCGGCCCGGCAGCACCACGAACGCATCCTCGTTCGCCTCCGGCCGCGCCGGATCGCGCGACAGGCTGCTGGCTTCCAGCCGGATCACTTCGCCATCGTCTCCTCGGGCGGATAGTTCAGTTCCACCGCAATCCCGTCGGGATCCCGCAGGAAAAGCTGCGTCTGCCGGTCGCGCGGGATTACTCGCTCCTGAAAGGCAATGCCGCGCCCGGCAAGCTTCGCCTTCATCTCCGCCAGCCCGGTGCAGGAAAAGGCGATATGGTCCAGCAGCCCGGTCGGCCCGCTCGCCCGCGGCCCCGCATCGCTCTCGCGCGGGCCGATCAGGTGCACGGTGGGAATGTCGCCGCAATACAGCCAGTAGCCCGGGAACCCCAGCGGCGGGCGATAGCCCACCGGCAGGCCGAGCAGGTCGGAATAGAATTCCCGGGTCCGCTCCAGGTCCACCGGGCGGATGGTGAAGTGGTTGAGTGCGTTCAGTGGCATCCTGGCGTTCCTAGGCGAAACGGGTGGAGGCGTCGGACATCCCCAGCAGATGCTGGCCGACGGTTTCGAAATGGATCATGCGGCCCTGAACCTGCTGGGTCACGCTGATCATGTCGCGGTAGCGCCGGGCAAAGCCGTTCGCCTCGAAAACCGCGGTGGCTCCCGCCTCCCGCCAGCAGAAATCCGCCACCTCGCGCGCCTGGTGGATGGCGAAGGTGGACGCCATGCGGATGCCCATGCGCTGGTCCAGCGGCATGGGGCCTGCGAGTGCGGCCTCCCACCCCTCATCCAGCGCCTCCAGCACCCCCGCCCGCGCCGCACGCCACCGCGCCTCGGCGATGGCGAGATCGCGCTGCACCGCCTGCGAATCCTTCAGCCCCCGCCCGGTCAGGGTGGGATGCTTGTCGCGCGCCAGGTCCACGAACAGATCGAGCAACCCACGCGCCACGCCCAGCGCCACGGAAGCGAAGCCGGACGCATAGAAATGGTTGGTCTGGAACCGATACAGCGCCCCGTCCTCGCGCCGCTCCGCCTCCACATCCCGCGCCAGCGCATAGGCCTCGGGCACGAAATACCCGTCGGGCACCGCGAAGGTGTCGCTGCCGGTGCCGCGCAAGCCGATCACCTCCCAGTCCGGCGTCACCGAAAGATCGCCGCGCGGGATCAGCATGGTGCGCTCCACCGGCCGGCCATCCGGGTGCCTGCGCAACGTGCCGTCACGCTCCTCGACATGGGCATGCCCACCGATCCAGGTGGCATGATGCCCACCGGACACAAACGTCCAGCGCCCCGTCACCGCATACCCGCCGTCGACCACGCGGGCGCGGGCCCCTTGCGATTGGCCCCAGGCGAGCACAGCATCGGCCGGCCCCCACACATGCCGCGCCACCTCCGGCGCCACATAGGCCGCCGCCAGCGCGCAGCCACCGGCCTGGCTGAGGCACCAGGCGGTGGAGGCATCCGCACTCGCGACGGCGATCAGCATCCGCGCATGTTCGGAAGGCCGCACCTCGTCCCCGCCCGCGCTGCGCGGCACCAGGGTGCGGAACAGGCGGGCGCCATGCAGGGCGTCCAGCGTGGCCGGGGTCAGGCGCTTGCCGGCCTCGATCGCATCCGCCTCCGCGCGCAGCACCGCCAGCATGGCACGGGCACGGGCCTCGGGCGTTGCGGGCAGGGGGCGTGATTCGTCGGGCATGGCGCCTCTGGCGTTTCCACGCCAAGTGTCCTGCGGCCCGGCCGGATGGTCAACGTCGCTGTGGGCCAGGGACGGCCGGGGGAAAGACATACTCTCGCACACGGCGCGACACTTCTTTCGCAGACGCGGCTGCCGGCGTGTTGCACAATGAAAGCATGGCTTTCGCGGACAACCTTCGCCGACTCATGCAGCTGCGCGGCATCCGTGCGGCGCAGCTCGGCCCGCGCCTCGGCGTCACGCCCAGCGCGGTGCGCCAGTGGCTCGACGGCAAGACCCATCCGGTCGGGCGCCGCATGGCCGACCTGGCGGAGGCGCTGGACGTGGCGCCCGATGAGCTGTTCGCGCAGGCGGCAGGCTTCAGCGATGCGGCCCAGGATTTCCAGGGCCACGCCGCACCGGATGAGCTTCACCGGCTGCCGGAGGTGGTGGAGGCCCTCGCCGCCAAGCTGGCGGAAGACGGCATCAGCCTCGGGCCGCGGCGCACCACGGCCCACGCGCAGGCGGCCCTGCGCCAGGCCTCCGGCATGAACCGGGCGCTGCCCTTCGAGGAGCGCACGCGCTTCGCCGTGGAGGCCAAGGCACAGGACATCCGGCGCCGGCTGGACTGACCAGCCGCGCGCGCAAGCTGGGCTTTCGTTTTCGCTTGCGCCGAAAGGCGAGATTTGCTTTCGTTGCCGAAGCGCACTTTCGCGCCGGAGCATCGTCATGGCGGTCCCCCCCCACCCCGAACGCAAGGCGCCGCCCCCCCTGCCGGCGACCGAGCGCGCCATCCATGAGGCAGGCTTGGCGTTCGCCGCCGGCCATCGCGTGCCGCTGGTGGCCCGGCCCGACGACCCGCGCCGCCCCGTGGCCGGCAGCACGCTGCGCGCCGGCGGGCCCAGGCGCTCGACCGAATGACGCGGCGCCCGGCCGCCGCTTGAGCCGCGTGCCCCGCATGGTGCAGCATCCCGGCAAAACAAACCGGAGGAGCGCGCCATGAAGATCGACCACGTCTCGCTGACCATCTTCACCTGGGACAACATCCCGCGCACCAGCTACCACGCCGGCAGCTTCACCCAGCCGGTCAGCAATCTCGGCCTGCTGCGCATCCGCACCGATGCCGGGCATGAGGGCCACGCCTTCCTCGGCTCTGCCAGCAACCCCGGCAGCATGGACGGGCCGCAGCTGATCCGCTGGCTGAAGCCGGTGCTGATGGGCGCCAACCCGCTGGAGCGCGAGCGCATCCACCAGCGCATGCTGAAGCTGAACCGCAACGTGAGCTGGCGGACCATCGGCGCGGTGGACGTCGCGCTGTGGGACCTGGTGGGCAAGATCGCCGGGCTGCCGGTGCATGCGCTGATGGGCACGCACCGCACCGAGATCGGCGCCTATGCCAGTTCCCAGCTTCTGCCCGATGCCCAGGCCTACGTGGCCCAGGCGCAGCAGCACAAGCAGGAGGGCTGGGCCGGCTACAAGATCCATCCGCCGACCGACCCCGAGACCGACATCAAGGTGTGCGAGGCCGTGCGCCGCGCCGTGGGGGACAGCTACCCGGTGATGCTCGACAGCACCTGGAGCTACGACTACCCGGCCGCACTGAAGGTGGGGCTGGCCATCCAGGAGATGGGCTTCAAGTGGTACGAAGATCCGCTGGCCGACGAGGACATCACCAGCTACCTCAAGCTGCGGCAGAAGCTGAACATTCCCATCATGGCCACCGAGTATCCCGTGGGCGGGCTGGACACCTACGCCACCTGGGTGATGCAGCAGGCCACCGACTATCTGCGCGGCGACATCCCGGCCAAGGGCGGGCTGACCACGATGCTGAAAACGGCGCATCTGGCCGAGGCCTTCCACATGAACTACGAGGTGCACCACAGCGGCAATTCGCTGAACAACCTCGCCAACCTGCATGTGTGCATGGCGATCCCGAACACCACCTGGTTCGAGGTGCTGCTGCCCGACGGGGCGCATCGCTACGGGCTGGAGGAGGAATTCCGGCCCGATGCGAACGGCATGCTCCAGGCCCCCACCGGGCCCGGGCTGGGGGCGAAGATCGATTTCGCGATGATTAAGGCAAAGACCGAAGCCGTGATGGAATGACGGATTGTAGCACGGCAGTCATACCGCCTTAACCTTCGTTACGCATCCTGCGCCGCATGAGGCATGCCCTGACCGGTGCCGCCCTGCTTGGCGGCCGCGCCCCCGCTGCACAGGAGACTGCCGGATGACGGGCGACCTTCACGCTCTTCGCCGGCGGTCCGATACCGCCCTGGCGCTGCTGGTGCTGGCGCATGTGCCGCTGCTCTGGTGGCTGGCCAGCGTTGCCGGGCATGCACCGCTGCCACCGGCCCTGTCGGGGCTTGGGCTGGCGGGCATTGCTTTCGGCGCCCGCCTGGCCGTGCACGGGCAACTGGCCGCGCGGATGGTGATCGGCGCGGCGCTGATGGGCTCCATCTCCCTCATGGTCGGCACCGCTGCGGGCGCCGCCTGGCAGGTGGATCTGCACATGTACTACTTCGCGGGGCTCGCGCTGCTGGCAGCCTATTGCGATGTGCGCGTGATCCTGCTCGGCGCCGGGCTGGTGGCGGCGCATCACCTTGGGCTCAGCCTTGTGGCCCCCGCGCTGGTGTTCCCCGGCGGCGGCGATCTCGGCCGGGTGGTGCTGCATGTGGTGATCCTGGTGCTGGAGGCCGCGGCGCTGACCGGCATGATCGCGACGATCCATGCGCTGGTGGCAGAAGCAGGCCGCAGCCTGGAGGGGGCCGACGCCGCGCGGGTGCAGGCGGAGGCCGCCCATGCCGCCCTGGAGCAGGCACAGGCCGAGGCCACGCACACCCGCGCGGCCACGCTTGCCGCCGCGGCCGGAGAGCTGGAGGCCACGCTGCACGCTGCGGTGCAGGAACTGAACCGCGCCGCCGGGGCCATGGATGCGCAGGCCCACACCCTGGCTGGCTCAGCCGATGCAGGTGCCGCCCATGCGCATGACGTGGCGCACAATGCCGGCGCCGCCTCCGCCGAGGTGCAGTCCTTGGCCGCGGCGGTGGAGCAGCTTGCCGCCTCCGTGGGGGCGATCAGCGAGCAGATGGCGCGGGCCACCGAGGGCGGTGCGAAGGCCGATGCCCAGGTGCTGGCCACCGGCGAAGTGGTGCGCGCGCTGGAAGGCGATGCGGCGGTGATCGGCGATGTGGTTTCGCTGATCAACGACATCGCCTCGCGCACCAATCTCCTGGCGCTCAACGCCACCATCGAGGCGGCACGCGCCGGGGAGGCGGGCCGCGGCTTCGCCGTGGTGGCCGGCGAGGTGAAGGCGCTGGCGGTGCAGACCGCGCGCGCCACCGGCGACATCTCGCGGCGC
>JBIKOJ010000135.1:0-14528 GCA_044358135.1 Acetobacteraceae bacterium
ACCGGCACCACCACCGCCATCGCCGGCACGATGGAGCAGCAGCAGGCCGCCGCCTCCGCCATCTCCGCCAATGTGCAGCGCGCTGCTGCCAGCGTGCAGTCGATCGAGAGCGGCATCGCCAGCGTGGCAGCCGGCACCGAGGCCGCCCGTGCCACCGTGGCCGTGGTGCGGGAGGAAGCGCGCGTGGTGGCGCAGAGCAGCTTCAGCCTGGCCACCGGGCTGGGCGAAGTGGTGCGCCGGCTGCGCGCTGCCTGATCCCCCCGGGGATCAGGCGCCCGGCTTGAACACGCGCAGGCGGTGCCCATCCGGGTCCGCCGCGGTGAAGGTGCGGCCGAAATCCATGTCGGTCGGGGCCTGCAGGATCGTGGCGCCCTTGGCCAGCCACGCGGCATGGGTGGCATCCACGTTCTCTGCGATGAAGGCCACCTCGCTGCCGCCGGGGGCGGCGCCAGGGGTGGGCTGCACGCCATCGCGTTGCCACAGACCCAGCATCACGCCCTCCCGCAGCTTCAGCATGGCGAAGGTGGGGGCGGCCTCCACCGGGGGGCGGCCGAGCAGGCGTTCGTAGAACGCGGCACTGGCGATAGGGTCGGCGACGGGGAGCAGGATGAAGCTGAAGTCGGGCATGAGAGCCTCCGTGTTGCGGTGGCCCCTGTGTGCGCCCGGGCTGTGACAGTTCCTGTCAGCAGCGATCAGGTATCGAGATCTTCCCGTGCCCGCCATTCGGCCAGCAGCACGCGGCGGTGGCGGGGAATGCGTTCCGGCAGCGCGGTGGCATCGGCGATGCGGTCCAGGCGGAAGTGGCGGAAATCCTGGCGCAGCTCGCACCATGCGGCGAGCACCTCCGCCGTCTCGAAGAAGCCGATTGCCACCGGCCAGACGGTGCGCTCGCTGGCCCGGCCGCGCTTGTCGGCATAGGACAGGCGCAGCTTCCGCTCCTCGGTGAGGGCGGCGCGCAGGGTGGCCAGGGTGGGCCGTTCGCGCCGCACCGCGCCGGCCAGCAGGCCGTTTTCGGCGGCGCCTTCCAGCGACGGGGGCAGCACCGCCTCCACCTTGGCGCTTGCCGCCTCCGCCGCCTCGGCCAGATCGGAGTCGCCGCGGGCGGCGACCAGGCGCAGGCCAAGCAGCAGGGCATCGGCCTCCGCATCGGTGAACATCAGCGGCGGCAGGAAAGTCTCGGCGCGCAACACGTAGCCGAGGCCGGCGGAGCCCTCGATCGCGGCACCCTGGGCGGTGAGGGTCGCGATGTCGCGGTAGAGGGTGCGCAGGGAGACACCGAGCTCCTCGGCCAGCACCGCGCCTGTGACCGGGCGACGGCGGCGGCGCAGGGCCTGCAGGAGGTCGAGGAGGCGGGCGCTGCGGGACATCAGGAAGGAAGCAAAAAGAATTCATTCGTTTGATGCGGAGAGATCGGATCTTTCCGCATCAAACTCCCGAAAGTTTTTTGGTTCTTTTTTTCAAAAAAGAACGCGCTTGCTTGCTTAATGCCCGGCGTTCTCCCCGGAGAAATCCGGTGCTTCCAACCCGCTGGCTTCAAGCTGCGCCACCAGGGCATGTTTCAGCCGTTCCAGCCCCTCGTCGCTCTTGGCCTCGCAGCGAGCGACCAGCACCGCTTGGGTGTTCGACGCCCGCAGCAGCCACCAGCCATCGGTGGTGTTCACGCGCACGCCGTCGATGTCCGACATCGTGGCCCCGGCCGCGCGCAGGCGGGCGGCGACTTCGGTGATCACGTCGAACTTGCGGTGGTCGTCGCAGTTGAAGCGCAGCTCCGGGGTGTTCACCACCTGGGGCAGGGCGGCGCGCACGGTGGAGAGTTTCTCGCTGCTGCGGGCCTGGATGCCGAGCAGGCGGACGCCGGCGTAGAGCGCGTCGTCGAAGCCGTACCAGATGTCGTTGAAGAAGATGTGGCCGCTCATCTCGCCGGCCAGCGGGCAGCCGGTTTCGGCCATGCGGGCCTTGATGAGGGAGTGGCCGGTGCGCCACATCTCCGGCTTGCCGCCGGCGCGGGCGATCTCGTCGAACAGCACCTGGCTGGCCTTCACGTCGGCGATGATGTTGGCGCCGGGGTGCTTCTTCAGCACGTCGCGGGCGAGGACCACCAGGAGCTGGTCGCCGAACATCATCGTGCCGCTGTCGTCCACCACGCCGATGCGGTCGGCGTCACCATCGAAGGCGATGCCGAGGTCGGCGCCCTGCTTGGCGACTTCGGCCACCAGGGCTTCGAGGTTCTTGGGCACGGTGGGGTCGGGGTGGTGGTTGGGGAACTTGCCGTCGATCTCGGGGAACAGCACGGTGTGGGTACCGGGCAGGCGCTTGACCAGGCGCACCAGCACGTCGCCGGCCGCGCCGTTGCCGTTGTCCCACACCACCTTCAGGTTGCGGTCGCCGCCATCCCAATCCTGCACCAAGCGGGTGATGTAGTCTTCGGAGATGTCGATGCTGCGGTCGCTGCCCTTGGCTTCGGCCACCACATCGCCGGCGGCGGCCATGCTGCCGATCTTGCGGATCTGATCGCCGAAGAACGGCTTGCCGGCCAGCATCATCTTGAAGCCGTTGTAGTCCGGCGGGTTGTGGCTGCCGGTGAGCATGATGGCGCCGCCGGTCTTGAGCACGGTGCTGGCGTAGTAGAGCATCGGGGTGGGGCCGAGGCCGATGCGCACCACTTCCATGCCGCTGGCCTTGAGGCCGGCAACCAGTTCGGCCTCCAGCGCCGGGGAGGAGAGGCGGCCATCGTAGCCGACGGCCACGGTGGTGCTGCCGGTGCGGGCCACGACGGTGCCGAAGCAGCGGCCGATGGCGAAGGCGTCGGCGCCGTGCAGGGTTTTGCCGACGATGCCGCGGATGTCGTACTCGCGCAGAACGGTGGGGTCGAAAGTATGGGCGAATGCCATCTTGGCTGCTCTTCCGCTGGGGTCGTTACAGATCTGCGCAATAATTCTTAAGGAAGCCCTTCACGGCGTCGGCCATGTCTGGCCGCTTCAGGGCAAAAGCGATCTGGGCTTCCAGGAAGCCGATCTTGTCGCCGCAATCGAAGCGCTTGCCTTCGTAGCGCAGGCCGTGGAACGGCACCTCGCCGATCAGCTTGGCCATGCCGTCGGTCAGCTGCACCTCATTGCCCGCGCCGCGTTCCATCTTGGCCAGGTGGCCGATCACTTCCGGGCGCAGGATGTAGCGGCCGATGATGGAGAGGTTGCTGGGCGCGTCCTCCGGCTTGGGCTTTTCCACGAGGCCCTTCACTTCGGCCATGCGGCCGTCATCGGCGCCGATGTCCAGGATGCCGTAGCGGCTGGTGTGCTCGCGCGGCACTTCCGTGACAGCCACGACGCAGCCGCCGGTTTCGGCATAGGCGTCGGCCAGCTGTTTCATGCAGGGGGTTTCGGAGAGCACGAGGTCGTCCGGCAGCAGGATGGCGAAGGGGTCGTCGCCGATGAAGGCCCGCGCGCACCAGATGGCGTGGCCGAGGCCCAGCGGCTCCTGCTGGCGGACGGTGACGATCGAGCCGGGCTCCATGTGCCAGGAGCGCAGCTCGTCCAGCTCCTTCTGCTTGCCGCGGGCACGCAGGGTGGATTCCAGCTCGTAGGCGATGTCGAAATGCTCCACCAGCGCGGTCTTGCCCCGCCCGGTGACGAGGCAGAACTGCTCGATCCCCGCGGCGCGGGCTTCCTCGATCGCGTACTGGATCAGGGGCTTGTCGACCACGGGCAGCATTTCCTTGGCCATGGCCTTGGTGGCCGGCAGGAAGCGCGTGCCGAGGCCGGCGACAGGCAGCACGGCCTTGCGGAGCGGCTTGATCACGGTGGACGTTCCCCTTCGATGCGAACCCGGCAAGCGGATGCCATAGCCTATTGGCGGGATTGTGGCAGGGGCTCAAGAGCCTGGGGTGGCTGCGCGGCGCGCGGCTGCGGTCAAAAGCGCGGCATCGGGCACGGATCAACCCAGCAGCACATCCCGCGCCTGGTTGATCCGCGCCGCCAGCCAGTCCGACCCACCGCGGTCCGGGTGGGCGGCGGCCATCAGGCGGCGGTGGGCGGCGCGGATCTCCGCCTGGGTGGCGCCGGGGCGCAGGCCCAGGATCTCGTAGGCTTCCTCATGGCTCATGCCGCCGCGGGGCGGGGGTTGCCAGAAGCGCGGGCGCGGGCCCGGTGCGGGGCCGCCGGTGCGGCGGGCGCGGCCTTCGGCGATCCAGCTCCAGATCATCGGGCCGAGGAACACCAGGGCGGACAGCGCGATGGCGCCGCGGCCGGTGAAGAACAGCATCGCCGCCAGCAGGATGCCGCCGATGGCGCCGGCCCAGATCAGCGCCGTCTTCACGTTGGCCACCTTGGCGCGGCTGAACATGCCGAGCACGGCAAGCAGGGTGAAAAGCGAGGCGAGGCCCAGCAGCAGCGAGATCATCGCGTTATCCCGGCGGGTGCGCGGCCTGCATCCGCAGGGCCTGGGCCTCCACGGCGGCAATGGCGCTGACGTTGACGATGCCGCGGGCCGTCACGCTTTGGGTGACGACGTGGATCGGCTTGCTCATGCCCAGCAGCATCGGGCCCACGGGCAGGGCGTCGGCGGCGGCCTTCAGCAGGTTGAAGGCGATGTTGGCGGCATCGAGGTTGGGCATCACCAGCAGGTTGGCGGTGCCGGTCAGGCGGCTGTCGGGCACGGCGCGGTTGCGGATCAGCTCCACCAGGGCGGCATCGGCGTGCATCTCGCCATCCACTTCGAGGTTGGGCGCGCGCCGGCGGATCAGGGCGAGGGCCTCGCGCATCTTGCGGGCGGAGGGGGCGTTCGATCCGCCGAAGCTGGAATGGGAGAGCAGCGCCGCCTTGGGGGCGAGGCCGAAGCTGCGCACCGTCTCGGCGGCCAGCAGGGTCATCTCCGCGATCTGCTCGGCCGTGGGATCGGTGTTCACGTAGGTGTCGGCGATGAACAGCGCGCCGGCGGGCAGGATGAGGCAGGAGAGCGCGTAGAGGCGGCTCACCTCCGGCCGGCGCGGGATGATGGGGATGATGTACTGCATGTGCCGCCACCAGTCGCCGCTGCCGCCGCAGATGGCGGCATCCACCAGGCCGGCCTGCAGCAGCATGGCGGCGGCCACGGTGGGGCGGTTGCCGACGCGGCGGGCGGCGGCATCCGGCGGCGCGCCGCGGCGGCCGACCAGGCGCTGGTATTCCGCCACCAGCGGGGCGAAGACGGCGGTGTCCTTGGCGGGATCGAGGATGCGCACGCTTTCGTTGAGGTCCATGCGCAGGCCCATTTCGGCCACCCGGGCGGCGATCACCTCCCGCCGTCCGATCAGGATGGGTTCGGCGATGCCGTCATCCACCAGCATCTGGGCGGCGCGCAGGGTGCGTTCGTCCTCCCCTTCGGCATAGGCGATGCGGGCGGGGTGGGCCTTGGCCGCCTCGAACACCGGGCGCATCAACTGGCCGGAGCGAAACACGAAGCGCTCCAGCTCCGCGGTGTAGGCAGCGAAATCGGCGATCGGGCGGCGAGCCACGCCGCTGGCCATGGCGGCGCGGGCCACGGCGGGGGCGATCTGCAGGATCAGCCGGGGGTCGAAGGGCTTGGGGATGATGTAGTCGCGGCCGAACACCGGGGCGGCGCCGCCATAGGCCGCGGCCACCACCTCGCTGGCCTCCACGCGGGCCAGTTCGGCAATCGCCTCCACCGCGGCGAGCTTCATCGCCTCGTTGATGGTGGTGGCCCCGCAATCCAGCGCGCCGCGGAAGATGAAGGGGAAGCAGAGGACGTTGTTCACCTGGTTGGCGTAGTCGCTGCGCCCGGTGGCGACGATGGCATCGGGGCGGGCGTGGCGCACGGCTTCGGGCAGGATTTCCGGCTCCGGGTTGGCCAGGGCCAGGATCAGCGGCTTCGGGCCCAACTTGTGCAGCCATTCCGCCTTCAGCACGCGGGGCGCCGAGAGGCCCATGAAGATGTCCGCGCCATCCAGCACCTGGTCCAGGCTGCGGGCATCGGTGCGCCGCGCGTAGGGGCGCATGCGGTCGTCCAGGCCCTCGCGGTCTGCATGCACCACGCCCTTGATGTCCGTCAGCGTCACGTTCTCGGCCTGGAGGCCCATGGCCACCAGGAGATCGACGCAGGCCATGGCAGCGGCGCCGGCGCCGGAGGTGACGAGCTTCACCTCGGCAAGGTTCTTGCCCTGGACGAGCAGGGCGTTGCGCACCGCGGCGGCCACCGTGATGGCGGTGCCGTGCTGGTCGTCGTGGAACACCGGGATGCCCATGCGGCCACGCAGCTTCTCCTCGATGTAGAAGCACTCGGGGGCCTTGATGTCCTCCAGGTTGATGGCGCCGAAGGTGGGCTCCAGGGCGGCGACCACATCGCAGAAGCGGTCGGGGTCCAGCTCGTCCACCTCGATGTCGAACACGTCGATGCCGGCGAACTTCTTGAACAGAACGGCCTTGCCCTCCATCACCGGCTTGCCGGCGAGGGCCCCGATATTGCCCAGGCCGAGCACGGCGGTGCCGTTGGAGATGACGGCGACGAGGTTGCCGCGGGCAGTGTAGGTGTAGGCGTCGTCGGGGTTCGCCACGATCGCCTCGCAGGCCGCGGCGACGCCCGGCGAGTAGGCCAGGGCGAGGTCGCGTTGCGTGGCCATGCGCTTGGTGGCCTCGATGGCCAGCTTCCCCGGCCGCGGGAGGCGGTGGTAATCGAGGGCGGCGCGGCGGAAATCGTCGTCCATGGACCTGTCCTGTGCTGCCACCCCTAGATCGGGCGGGGCCGGCCGGGTTGCAACCGGAACGGTGGAGGCGGGTGGTGAGGCTGTTCCTGTATGGCACGCTGCTCGATCCTGCGCGAATGGCGCGCTGCACGGGGCGGGAGGTGGCGATGGCGCCCGCCATGCTGCGCGGCTGGAGGCGGGTGGCAATGCGGGGCGGGCGCTACCCCACGCTGGTGCGGGGGCGCGGCACGGTGGCCGGCGCGCTGGCGGTGGTGGATGCGGCGGCACTGCGGCGGCTCTCGGCCTATGAAGGCCCGTTGTATGACCTGCGACGGCTTGCGGTGCGCGCCGCGGGGGGCAACACTGTGGCCGGTGTGTGGATTGCCAAGGCTGCCACGCGGCGGAGATGGTGAAGGAAGCAAGCATGTTCTTTTTTGAAAAAAAGAACCAAAAAACTTTTCCGACTTCGCGCTGAGCGGCGCCGTCGGGCGCAAACGAATAAAAGTCTTTTTGCTTCTTTTTCTTCAGAAAAAGAAGATTCTTTCTGAAGGAACCCCGAATATGCTGCAACCGCCCCCCGCCCGCCCCGGCATGCGCGAGGATGAGGTCGATACCCCCGCCCTGCTGATCGACCTCGATGCCTTCGAATACAACCTGGACACGATGGCCCGCGCCATCGAGGGCACCGGCGTGAAGCTGCGCGCCCATGCCAAGACGCATAAAGCCCCGATCGGGGCCCTGCAGCAGATCCGCCGCGGCGCGGTGGGCCAGTGCGTGCAGAAAGTGGCCGAGGCCGAGGCGCTGGCCTGGGGCGGGGTGACGGACATCCTGATCAGCAACGAGGTGGTCGGCGCCAGCAAGCTTGCCCGCGCTGCGGCGTTGGCGCGGATCGCCCGCATTTCGATCTGCGCCGACGATCCCGCGCATGTGGCCGCCATCTCCGCCGCCGCGCGCGATGCCGGGGTGGTGCTGAACGTGCTGGTGGAGATCAACGTGGGCGGCAATCGCTGCGGCGTGGAGCCGGGCTCGCCGGCCGTGGCGCTGGCGCAGACGATCGCGGCCGATCCGCACCTGACCTTCGGCGGCTTGCAGGCCTATCACGGCCGCGCCCAGCATTTCCGCACGCTGGAGGAACGCCGCAACGCCATCGCGCAGACCGTGGCCGACACGCGCCGCACGGTGGAGATGCTGACGCAGCAGGGCCTGCCCTGCCCCATCGTCGGCGGCGCGGGCACCGGCACCTTCGAGATCGAGGCCTCGTCCGGCGTGTTCACGGAGCTGCAGGCCGGCAGCTACTGCTTCATGGATGTGGACTACGCCAAGAACCTCGATGGCGCCGGCGGCTTCGTCAGCCAGTTCCGCCACTCGCTGTTCGTGCTCGGCACGGTGATGTCCGCCCCGCGCGCCGGCGTGGCGGTGACGGATGTGGGCCACAAGTCGATCGCCATCGAATCCGGCATGCCGGGCGTGTGGCAGCAGCCGCAGATGAAGTTCGTCAGTGCGTCAGACGAGCACGGCAAGATCGAGTTCCCCGCCGAAATACGCGGCCCCGGCATCGGCGCCAAGCTGCGCCTGGTGCCGAGCCATTGCGACCCCACGGTGGACCGGCACGACTGGTACGTGGGCGTGCGAAACGGCCGCGTGGAATGCCTGTGGCCGATCGCGGCGCGCGGCGGGGCGTTCTAGGAGAGACCGGCCCCGGCTGGGCTCCGCCCAGACCCGCCAGGGGCCGAGCCCCTGGACCTCGTCTTTTCAAAAGTCATGAGGTCCAGGGGCTCGGCCCCTGGCGGGTTCGGGCAGAGCCCGATGCTTGCTTTCTGAGGAACTACCCCACCGTGTTCAGGTGGCAGGCGCTGCGGTGGCCGGCCGCCACCGTGGCCAGGGCCGGGGCCTGTTCGCGGCAGATCGGCATGGCGTGCGGGCAGCGCGGGTGGAAGTGGCAGCCCGGCGGCGGGTTGATGGGCGAGGGGATCTCGCCCTTGATCGCGGTGAAGGTCCGCTTGCGCGTGTCGATGCGCGGCACCTCGGACAGCAGCGCCTGGGTGTACGGATGATTGGCGCGGGAGAATATCTCCTCCGCCGAGGCCTCCTCCACGATGCGGCCGAGGTACATGATCGCCACGCGGTCCGACAGGTGTTCCACCACGCCCAGGTCGTGGCTGATGAACAGGTAGGTCAGGTCCAGCTGCTCGCGCAGGTCCATGAACAGGTTCAGGATCTGCGCCTGGATCGAAACGTCCAGCGCCGCCACCGCCTCGTCGCACACCAGGAATTCCGGCTGCACGGCCAGCGCGCGGGCGATGCCGATGCGCTGGCGCTGGCCGCCGCTGAACTGGTGCGGGTAGCGCCGCTTGTAGGCGGGGTCGAGCCCGGCACGGCGGAACTGCGCGTCCACATAGGCCTCGAAGCCTTCCGGCCCGATCAGCCGGTGCACCCGCGGCGCCTCGCCCACGATCTCGTCCACCCGCATGCGCGGGTTGAGCGAGGCGTAGGGGTCCTGGAAGATCATCTGGACCTTGAGCTTGGCCTGGCGGGTCTGCTCCGCGTCGAAGGTCCGGATGTCCTTCCCTTCAAACAGCACGGTGCCGTCGCTGGGCGGCATGATGCCGGCGACCATGCGGCCGAGCGTGGACTTGCCGCAGCCGGATTCGCCCACCAGGCCCACCACCTCGCCGCGGCGTACCGTGAGGTCCACATTGTCCACCGCGCGCACCACGGTGTTCGGCACCGTGCCGCCCAGGGCGCGCTTGGCCCCTTGGGCCAGCTTGGCGGCGAAATCGAGCGACTTGCCGAAGCGCTTGGAGATGCCGCGCAGCTCGATGACGGGGGTGGCCGTGTTGTTCGTCGTGGCACTCACGCCGTCATCTCCAGCTGCGGGTGGAAGCAGCGCAGCGTGCGCCCGGCCACCGGCGCGGTTTCCTGCGGGTCTGCGGCACAGGCGGCATCGGCCCGCGCGCAGCGGGCGCGAAAGGCGCAGCCCGGCCCGAGGTTGAGCATCGAAGGCGTCATGCCCGGGATCTGGCGCAGCCGTGTACCGCGCGCGTTGCGGCTGGGCACGCTGCCGATCAGCCCGTGGGTGTAGGGGTGCATCGGCTTGTCCAGCACCTCTGCCACCGGGCCGGATTCCACGATGCGGCCGGCGTACATCACCGCGATATCGTCGGCGAGGCCGGCGATCACCGAAAGGTCGTGCGTGATCCAGATCAGCGCCGTGCCGACCTCGCGCGCCAGCTTCTGCACCTCGGCCAGGATCTGCGCCTGGATGGTCACGTCCAGCGCCGTGGTCGGCTCGTCGGCGATGATGAGGTCGGGCCGGTGCAGCAGGGCGATGGCGATCGCCACGCGCTGGCGCATGCCGCCGGAGAACTGGTGCGGGTAGCTCACCAGCCGCTCATCCGGGGAGGGGATGCCCACCATGCCCAGCGCATCGCGCGAACGCTGGCGGGCTTCCTCGCGCGAGACGTTGTCGTGCGCCAGCACGGTTTCGATCATCTGGGTGTCGATGCGCAGAACCGGGTTCAGCGTCATCATCGGGTCCTGGAAGATCATGGCGATGCGGTTGCCGCGCAAATCCTGCAGCTCCCGCTCGTCGAGCTTCGTGAGGTCCCGGCCCTGGAACAGGATTTTTCCGCGCACGATCTTCCCGGGCGGATCGACGAGGCCGATCACCGAGAACCCGGTGACGGACTTGCCGGAGCCGGATTCGCCCACCAGCCCCAGCACCCGGCCGCGGCCCACGGAGAAGGAGATGTCCTCCACCGCGCGCACCACGCCGGCGCGGGTGAGGAAGTGGGTGGAGAGGCCCTGGACCTCGAGCGTTGCTTCGCTCATCGCTTCAGCCTCGGGTTCAGCACGTCGCGCATCTGGTCGCCCACCAGGTTGATGGCCATGATCGTCACCAGCAGCGCGATGCCGGGGTAGAAGCTGATCCAGTATTTGCCGGAGAGCATGTACTGGTAGCCGTTGGCGATCAGCAGCCCCAAGGAGGGCTCGGTGATCGGCACGCCGAGGCCGAGGAACGAGAGCGTCGCCTCCAGCGTGATCGAGCGCGCCACCAGGATGGTGAAGATCACGATGATCGGCGGCATGCAGTTCGGCAGCATGTGGCGGAACACCAGCCGCCATTTCGGCAGCGCCAGGCACTGTGCCGCCTCCATGTATTCGCGCCGCGCCTCCACCAGGGCGGCGCTGCGCGCGGTGCGGGCGAAGCGGGCCCATTCCACGATCACCAGCGCCAGCATCACGTTCATCACGCCCTTGCCCAGGAAGGCCAGGATCATCAGGGCGACCAGGATCGCCGGGAAGGAGAGCTGCAGGTCCACCAGCCGCATCAGCGCGGTATCGGTCTTGCCGCCGGCAAACGCCGCGATCAGCCCCAGCGCGGTGCCGACGAAGCAGGCGATCACCGCCGAACCTGCGCCCACGCCCAGCGAGATGCGCAGCCCGTACATGATGCCCGAAAGCATGTCGCGCCCCTGGTCGTCCGTGCCGAGCCAGAAGGTCAGCCCCTCCAGCGATTTCGAGCCGGGCGGCTGGCGCCCGTCCATGATGTCCAGCTGGGCGAGGTCGTAGGGGTTCTGCGGCGAGATGAATGGCGCCAGCAGCGCGATCGAGACGATCAGCACCACCGCCACGAAGCTCGCCACCGCCACGGGGCTTTCGCAGTATTCGGACACGAAGCGCCGGAACGGCGTTTCCTGCTTGGGCGGCATCGGGGCCGCCTCTTGGGTGGTCGCGCTCATTCCTTGGTCTCCAGCCGCACCCTGGGATCGAGCACCGTGTACAACAGGTCCACGATCAGGTTGATCACCACGAACAGCAGCACGATCATCATGAGGTAGGCGACGATCACCGGACGATCGAGCACGTTGATGCTGTCGATGATCAGCTTGCCCATGCCGGGCCAGGCGAACACGCTCTCCGTCACCACCGCGAAGGCGATCAGGCCGCCGATCTCAAGCCCCACCACCGTTACGATCGGGATCAGGATGTTCTTCAGCACGTGCACGAACACCACCCGGTTGGGCGAGATGCCCTTGGCGCGGGCGAACTTCACGTAGTCCATCGGAAGGTTCTCGCGCACGCCGGCCCGCGTCAGGCGCAGCACCAGCGCGATGTTGCCGAGGGCGAGGTTCAAGGCCGGCATCGCCATGTGGCGCAGCCCATCCCAGGTGAGGAAGCTCCACTGCACGCCGAACAGCTCGCGCGTGGGCCCGCGCCCGGTACTGGGCAGCCAGCCCAGCTGCACCGCGAACACCATGATCAGCATCAGGCCGACCCAGAAGGTGGGCAGCGAGAAGCCGAGAATGGAGGCGCCCATGATCGCCTTGCCGCCGATCGAGTTCGGCCGCAGCCCGGCATAGAGCCCCAGCGGAATGCCCAGGATCACCGAAAGCAGCACGGCGGTCAGCGCCAGCTCCAGCGTCGCCGGCATGCGCTGGGCGATCAGCTTCAGCGCCGGCTCGTTGAACACGAAGCTGCGGCCGAGGTCGCCCTGCAGCGCGCCCGACAGGAAGCGCCAGTACTGCTCCCACAGCGGCTTGTCCAAGCCGAGGGCCGCCACGGCGCGGGCGCGCTCGGCCTGGTCCGCCTCGGGCGAGATCAGGATCTCCACGGGGTCGCCGATCACGTTCACGCCGATGAACACGATCACCGTCATGACCAGCATCACGAACGCCGCCTGGATCAGGCGGCGCAGCATCCAGGTCGTCATGCCCTGCCCTGCTTGGTCATCGCTTCATCTCCATATCCCCCGCTAGGGCGCCACGCTCACGTCTGCGGCCCGTGTTGCCTCATCGGCCCGTGCCACATAGCGCAGGTTGGGCTTCATGCCCCAGATGTTCTTCTGCTGATACAGCGTGATCAGCGCCACATCCGCCATCGCCTGGCGCGTTGCCTCGATCAGCGCCTTTTCGCGCGCCGCGTCATCCGTGATCGCCGACGCCTGCGCGATCACCGCATCCAGCGCCGGGTTGGAATAGCGGCTGCGATTCGCCGAGCCGGTGCCCTTCTGCGCATCGAACGTCGCCACCATCGCCCGCAGCGGGTTGGTGGCCTCGCCGGAGGTGATGCCCCAGGCGGCGAAGAAGGCCGAGAATTCCTGCTTGCTCGCCCGGCCGATGAAGCTCGGCCAGGTGATCGCCTCCACCTTGGTCTGCACCCCGGCGCGGCTCCACATCTGGCCGACCGCCTGGATGATCTTCTCGTCGTTCACGTAGCGGTCGTTCGGCCCGTGCAGCGTCATGCGGAACCCGTTCGGGTAGCCGGCCTCGGCCAGCAACCGCTTTGCCTCCACCAGGTCCTGCTTCGGCGCCTCCAGGTCCGGCACGTAGCTGAAGCTGCCCGGTGCCAGGAACTGCCCGGTGGGCACCGCCGCGCCCTCCATCACCCGGTCCACGATCAGCTGGCGGTTGATGGCCAGCGACAGGGCGCGGCGCACCCTCACATCCTGGAACGGGTTGGTCGCCAGTGTCTCGCCGTTCGGCCCCTGCACGAAGGGCTGGCCGTCCTTGCGGGAGAGATCCAGCATCAGGTAGGCCACGCGCAGGGAGACGGCCTCGGCCATCGCCACGCGCTTGTCGGTGCGCAGCTTCACCAGGTCCTGGGTCGGCACCGCCTCGATCAGGTCCACATCGCCGGCCAGCAGGGCGGAGGTGCGGGCGGAATCGTTCGGGATCATCCGATACACCACCCGATCCCAATGCGGCTTCGGGCCCCAGTAGCTCTCGTTGCGGGCCAGCTCCGCCCGGTCGCTCGCGCGCCATGCCGTGATGCGGAACGGGCCGGCGCCGATGGCGTGCTTCAGCGCGTTGAAATCCTCGGTCGCCGGCTCCGCCCCCAGCCCCTTGGGCAGGATATGCACCTGGGTCAGGTCCACCGGCAGCAGCGGCACCACGCCGCGCGTGGTCATGCGCACGGTCAGAGGATCCACCACCTGCACGCCGGTCACGGCGCGGGTGAACAGCAGGAAGCTGCCGGGCGAGTTCTTCACCGTGGGCACGCGGGCGAGGGTGTAGGCCACATCCTCCGCGGTGAACGCCGACCCGTCATGGAAGGTCACGCCCGGACGCAGCTTGAATTCCCAGGTGGTGTCATCCACCGCGCGCCAGGACAGCGCCAGCCCCGGCCGCGGCTTGGCCGCCGCATCGGTATCCACCAGCGCGCCGAAGATGTGCATCGCCAGCGCGTTGTTGGGACCGAGGTTGTGGTAGTGCGGGTCCACGCTGGTGGGCGCCGCGGCCACCGCCAATGTCAGCGTCTGTGCCCCGGCCGGCGACCACGCCGCCATCGCGCCGGCCAGCAACGCCGCACCCCACCGCCGAATTCCCATCAGATCCCCCTGCCGCCCCGCCCGGTGCCTTGCCGCCCGCAGCCCTTGCCGCCCCGATAGCACGAACCGCCCCCCCGTGCGAAAGCCCCGTGGCCCTTGGCGCGGCACCCGCGCGCCCGCTAGGCTCATGCCAGTCTGCACAGGAGCACGCCATGCCCCGCAAAACCGCCCCCTGGTCCCTGCCGGCCCTGCTGGTTCTTGCCGCCACCGCCGCCCCGGCGCAGGCCCAGCACCTTACCGCCGCGATGGCAGCCCCCATCACCTCGATCGACCCGCATTTCTACAACGCCGCCCCCAACAACGGCCTGGCGCTGCATGTGTATGAACGCCTGGTCGAGCGCACCCCCACTGCCGAGCTCACCCCCGGCCTCGCCGCCAGCTGGACCCCGGTGGGCGAGGCGATGTGGGAGCTGAAGCTGCGCGCGGGCGCCACCTGGCACGATGGCAGCCCCGTGACGCCCGACGACATTGCCTTCACCTTCGCCCGCGTGCCGAACGTGCCGAACAGCCCCGGCGGCTTCGCCG
>JBIKOJ010000260.1:0-6417 GCA_044358135.1 Acetobacteraceae bacterium
ACCCTCCCGGCCCTCATCGCCGGCCTGCGCACCGCCCTGGAAGCGGACGCCCGAGGTGTGTCCACTCTCCTCCTCGCCCTCCTCACAAGCCTGTTCGCCCGCCTGGAATCCCTCGCCCTCACCTGGCACAGCACCCCCCGCCAAGCCCCGTCCGAATACGACCGGCACGGCCGACTGCGCTTCCACCTCCGCCTGCGCGATGCCCGCCGCGCCCGGATTCTGTCCCGCGGCTCCAAAGGCCGCCTGCGCATCCCCACCTGGCGCGCCCGCAACCGCGGCGCCCGCGCCCTCCCCAGCCGCGCCCAACCCAACACCCGTCCCGCAACAGCCCGTGCTCCGCCAGCCCCCATCCTCGCCTGAAAATGGGGCCCAACAGGGCGCGCCAACGCACGTCTAAATTGTTACGATATCGAAACTCTACCCAACGGTATTCCGCGGCACATCCCGGAACGGCTTCTTCGTATCCTCGCTCGGCTCCCGCGGCATCCCCAGCACCCGCTCGGCGATGATGTTGCGCTGGATCTCGTCCGTCCCGCCGGCAATCGAAACCGCCGGCACCGACAGCAGAATCTCCGCCACCGTCCCCCCGGCCGCCGCCTCCGGCCCGGCCAGCAACGCGCCGGCCCCAGTGATCTGGGTATGCACCCGCGCCGAAGCCCGCGCCACGATACTGGCCGCCAGCTTGCCCAACGACCCCTCGGGCCCCTGCGGCTTGCCCTGCTCCTTCGCCGCCCGCGCCCGCCGCGCCGTCCACTCGGCACACCGCGCCATCACCAGCAGGCGGCCCACCTCCTGGCGCACCACGGGATCCCGGATCGCCCCGGTCTCGATCGCCCGCGGCAACACCATGTCCACCCGCCCGGCGCGGGAGGGGTACCAACGATACGGCTCCAGCGCGACCGCGATCTCGTCGCGCTCCTCGCCATAGATCCGCTCCGGCCGGTCGCTGCCCTTCGGCTGCGCCCGCAACCCATCCGCCCCGCGCCGCTCATGCATCAGCGTCGTGTTCGTCACCGTCCACCCATCACCCTCAGTGGAAACGATCATCTCCGGCGGCACCACCGCATCGGTCAGGAACACCTGGTTGAAGCTCGCGAACCCGTTCATCTGCCGCAACGGCGAAACGCTCACGCCCGGCTGCTTCATGTCGATGATGAAATACGAAAGCCCACGATGCTTCGGCGCATCCCAGTTGGTCCGCGCCAGCAGCAGCCCCCAATGCGCCTTGTGCGCGCTGGTGGTCCACACCTTCTGCCCGTTCACCACCCATTGGTTGCCCTGGAACTCCGCCCGCGTCACCGCACCCGCCACGTCGCTCCCGCTGCCCGGCTCGCTGAACAACTGGCACCACGTATCCTCGCCGGTGAGGATCCGCAGCAGATACTTCTCCTTCTGCAGATCCGTCCCGTGCGCCAGAATGGTCGCCGCCGCCAACGTGCGAATGCCGATCCGCGCCACCCCAATGGCGCCCGCCCGGTCGAATTCCTCCTCGATCACCGGCACCATCGCCTCGGGCAGCTCGCGCCCGTACCACCGCGTCGGCCAGGTCGGCATGCCCCAGCCGGAATGCGCCAGCTTCGTCCGCCACTCCACCAGCCCCAGCGCCGGATCCCAGTTCGCCGCCAGCCAGGCCCGAACCTCGGCGCGCACCTCTGCCTCGCCCATCACGCGCCCTCCACCATGGCCTGCATCATTCGCTCGCGATGCAGCGTCGCATCGCCCAGCATCACCTCGCTCGCCTTGGCGCGCTTGAACCAGAGATGCGTGTCGTTGTCCCAGGTGAACCCGATCCCGCCATGGGTCTGCACCGCATGGATCGCCGTCTGCAAATACGCCTCCGAAGCCGCCGCCTTGGCGATCGAAGCCGCCACCGCCGCATCCGCGTCGCCCTCATCCAGCGCCGCGGCGGCGTAGTAGGCGGCCGATTTCGCCAGCTCCACCTCCAGCAGCATGTCCGCCTGCTTGTGCTTCATCGATTGGAACCCGGCGATCGAGCGGCCGAACTGCATCCGCATCTTGGCGTAGGCCAGCGCATCCTCGCGCAGCCGCTCCGCCCCGCCCACCATCTCATTGGCCAGGCACACCGCCGCCTCGGTCATCACCCGCCCGAACGGCCCCGCCGCCCCGCCGTCCTCGCCAAGCAACGCCGCCGCCACACCCGCAAACTCCAACCGCGCCAGCTTGCGCGTGGGGTCGATCCCCTGCACCGCAAGCCGCGAAACCGCTTCCCCCTCCACCGTGAACAGCGAAAGCCCAGCCGCCGTGCGTCCCAGCACCACGATCAGGTCCGCCGTGTGCCCGTCGATCACGAAGCTCTTGTGCCCATCCAGCCGCCAGCCGGCGCCATCCCGCACTGCCGACAGCATCGTCCCCTCGGCATCCCAGCGCCCGCTATCCTCCACCCAGGCCAGCGTGCCCACCACGTCGCCGGAGGCGATCCCCGGCAGCAGCGCCGCCTTCTGCGCCTCCGTCCCCGCCTGCAGGATCGCGCCCGCCGCCAGCACCGCACTGGCGAAATACGGCGCGCACAGCAGCACCCGCCCCATCTCCTCCATCACGATGCACTGCTCGGAGAACCCGAACCCCTGCCCGCCATACGCTTCCGGAATCCGCACGGCAGCGAGCCCCATCTCGGCATTCAGCCGCGCCCAGCCCTCGCGCTCCCAGCCGGCCTCGCTCTCCATCAGCCGCCGCACCTCGCGGGTGCCCGACCGCTCCCCGAGATACCCGCGCAAACTCTCGCGGAACGCCTCCTGCTCGCCGGAAAAGCTGAACTTCATGGATTGATCTCCCCTGCCCCCAATCTAGCCCCGAAACGCCGGTTGCCCACCCCCCCGCGCCACGCCCACACTCGCGCAAAATCCCAGGAGGACCCATCCATGAAGATCGGCATCTTCTCCACCTTCATGTCCCCCATCGCCACGCCGGCGATGATCCGCGACTTCGGCCGCCGCGCCGAAGACACCGGCCTCGATTCCATCTGGATGGGCGAGCACGTGGCCCTGTTCGACCGCAACACCTTCCCCTACCCCTCCAGCAAGGATGGCCGCATCCCGGTCCCGGAAAATGGCGGCCTGCTCGATGTCGTCGCCACCTTCGGCTTCCTCGCCGCCGCCACCAGCACCATCCGCCTCGGCACCGGCGTCGCCCTCGTGCCCCAGCGCAACCCGATCTACACCGCCAAGGAAATCTGCACGCTGGATTGGCTGACGGACGGCCGCATCGATTTCGGCATCGGCGTCGGCTGGAACAAGGAGGAAGTGGAAGCCTGCGGCTACCGCTGGGAAGACCGCGGCGCCCGCTGCGACGAATTCCTGGACGTGATGCGCCGCCTCTGGACCGAACCCGTGGTCGATTTCCACGGCAAATGGGTCAATTTCGAAACCTGCCGCCTCGACCCCAAGCCGATTCAGAAGCCGCATGTCCCGATCATCGTCGGCGGCTACGCCGATGCCGCCCTGCGCCGCGCCGTCCGCTTCGGCGCCGGCTGGTACGGCTTCAGCCGCGCCCCCGCAGGCACGAAGGAGATGATCGCCCGCCTCGATGCGGCCTTCGCCAAGGAAGGCCGCACCCGCCCAGCGGAATTCCAGATCATCATGACGCCACCCGCCAACATGCCGATCGACGACATGCGCGCCTACGAAGAAGTCGGCGTCCACCGCCTGGTCGTCAACCTCGGCAGCCAGCGCGCCGACCGTGTGGAACACCGCCTGGCCGAGATCGCCACCCTGGTCCGCGCCTACGCCTGAGCCGCCAAAAGCCGCAGCGCCGCCAGGTCGTGCTTGGCGCTCGGCAGCAGCGGCAGCGCCGGCAGCACATGCAGCCGGCGCGGCCGCATCGCCGTCGGCACGCCCTCGCGCAGCCGGGCCAGCAGGCGCGGCCGAATTTCGTCCCACGCCCCCTCCGGCACCGCGACGAAGCCATGCAGCGCACCATCCTCCAGCTGCACCAGCGCGGCATCGCGCACGCCGGGCTCGGCCCGCAGTACCGCCTCGATCTCCGCCGGCTCCAGCCGCACGCCGTTCACCTTCATCTGCCGGTCGGCCCGCCCGGCGAAATACAGCAGCCCATCCGCCTCGCGCCGCAGCACATCCCCGGTGCGGAACACCCGCGCCCCGGGGAGCGCGGGATCGGGCACCATCCGCCCCGGCACCACGCGCCCATTCTGCAATTCGCCCAGCGCCAGCTGCCGCCCGCGCAGCACCATCTGCCCCGGCTCGCCCTCAGCCACCGGGCGGTCCTGCTCATCGAGCAACGCGTATTCCACCCCCGGCAGCATCCGCCCCACGCTGAGCGTGCCGCCCGCGTCGATGCGCTCGATCGGCAACGACCAGTCGCTCACCACCAGCGCCTCGGTGGAGGCATAGGAATGGCTGATCCCGCACCCCGCCGGCAGCAGCGCCCGCCATGCCGCCAGATCGTCCGCCGGCAATCCGCTGCCGCCGATGCGCAGCAGCCGCAGCCGCGCCACCGCCTGCGGCATCGCCGCCAGGCTGCGCAGCGACCGCAACATGGCCGTCGGCCCGGCCAGGATCGTCGCCCCCTCCCGCGCCGCCAGCCGCACCACGCCCCCGGCCCCCTCGGCCGCGAAGCTCACCACCAGCTGCGTGCCGCCGCACAGCAGGCCGGCGATATGCGCCGCCACGCAGGACCCGTCGGAGATCGTCGTCGGGATCAGGTAGCGATCCGCCGCCGTCATGCCCTGCCGCTCGATCATCATCGCCGCCCGCGCCATCACGGTGAACGACGACAGCACGATCCCCTTCGGCCGCCCCGTGCTGCCGGAGGTATAGTGGATCATGCTCGGCGCATCGGGATCATGGCGCCACGCCGCCACGTCGCCATCCCCGGCGAGGCACTCCGACAACGGGATCGCCCCCGCCGGCCACGGCATCTGCAAGGCCAGCGCATCGTCGAACAGCACCGCCGCCGGCGCCGCATCCTCCAGCGTCAGCCGCAGCCGCTCCGCCGGGTCGGCGGGGTTGAGCACCACGCACACAAGCCCGGCACTGGCGCAGCCCAGCAGCGCCGCCACACCCTGGGGCGTCTGCGGCAGGAACGCCGCCACCCGCGCCCCCGCCGGCACACGCCGCTGCACCGCAGCCGCCACCCGGCGCACGATGTGAAGGAAATCGGGCCGCGAGAGCCGGCCCTCCGTGCCCGCCATCGCCGCATGCCCGGCCGGATGCAAGCAGGCCTCCTCCAGGCACGCCAGCAGCGGCCGCAACGCCAGCGCGTGGCGCGCCGCCGGCACCGCGCCTTCCTGCCGCCAGACATCGGGAGGCAAAATGCTCAGCCGCGTCGCCCCGCGACCACCAGCCGCACGATGTCTCCCACCGTCTCGATCTGGCCGAGCCCGCCGGTCTCCACCATCACGCCGAACTGTTCCTCCGCCAACGCCACCGTTTCCAGCAGCCGCAGGCTGTCCACGCCGTCCAGTTCGTGCAGCGCCGAATCCATCGCGCAGCCCGGCTGCTGGCGCCGCGACACCTGTTCCAGAATGCGGACCACTTCCGCCAGCACCACATCGGGTTCAAGGGCAGGCAGGCGGCCCTGGGTCATGCATCGGCCCTCGGTTGCGTGGGAAAATCGGCATCCACCAGCGCCGCCGCCGCGCGGCACAGCCGCCGCCAGGTGCCGTAGGAAAACCCGGTCGTGGGCGACCTGAACTGGTCGAGATACCCCAGGTAGAGCCCGTCGCCCAGGCGTTCGACCCGGCCGACCAGGTCCGGCCTCGGCGCCAGCACCACGCCCAGCAGCGGCGCCGGCCCGATGCCGCGCACCGCCGCATGCAGGGCCACGAAGGCCTCGCGCGACAAGTCATGCTTGCGGGAGGCAAAGACCACGATGCGCTTTCCCCCCTCGATATCGGCCAGCAGCTTGCGCCGCATCAGCCGCAGCCGCGCCGCCCCGGCCAGCCGCATCGCCTCCTCCTCCGCGGGATCAGCCAGCCGCCCGAAGGTCCAGGTATGCATGCCGAGATAGAGCGGATCGCGCAGCCGATACTCGTTCTCATCCTCGCGGAAGTGCAACTCCGTGCGCGCCGGGTCGCCCAGCCCCTCGAACCGCCGGCACAGCCCCAGCATCAGCCGCGCGATATCGGTGCCCACCCAGCGCAGCAGGTCCATCGGCTCGGCGCCGAACTCGCGCTGCACCAGCCCCAGCTCGCAATCATCGCCCAGCGACGCAAAGCGTGCGAACAGCGCGGCATCTCCCGTCTCCTCGGCGTGGTAGTGCGGCAGGGTGCCGACCTGCAGGTGCAGTTCCACCGGCCCCGCCTCTTCCCCCAGCAGGCTCGCCGGCAGCAGCGCCTCACCGTCGGTCCAGCGCAACCCGCTCTCCTCCAGCGCATGGAACCCTTCCTGCAGGGCGGGATGATCCAGCGGCACCGCCACCTCCACCGCCCCGCGCACCACG
>JBIKOJ010000082.1:0-21362 GCA_044358135.1 Acetobacteraceae bacterium
GCCCCGCAAAAAACCCCCCCCCCCGGGGGGGTTGTGGGTGGGGTGGGGGGTCGACCAAACCACTGGAATCCCGGGCATTTCACCCCACGTAGCTTGGCCTTAAAAATTTTTCCTACCACACCTTGCAGTTTCTAACGCGTTAGTGTATATTCTAACTATGCACATCGAACACGACATCAACCTGGGCCGCGCGCTCGCCGAAGTGATCTTCGGCCTGCTGATCGCGATCGCCCTCCATCTGGGGCTGCCCGAAGCGGCGGTCGCGCGCCTGCGCGCCCGGATGGCGGTCACGGCCGAGGAGTGGGAGGCGCTCTACACCGCCTGGCTCGCCGCCCGCCTCGCCCCGGTCCCCGTGCATCCCCGTCGCACCTCCCGCCGCAAATCCGCCCGGCAGTCGTACTCCGCCCGGCGCACCCGTCACCGGCCTGCAGCACGCGTTCCGGCGGCTGTCATGCCGACCCACGCGCGCCCGAATTCCGTCCCCGCGCCCCGCCACGCCGGCCCCTCCGCGCGCCCCGATCCCCGCCAATGCGCCGCAATCCGCGCCCGTGACGCACCATTCCGTTCAAAAATGCTGCGAGGGCAGGGCCCCTTCGCACGCCCCAAATGTTACGATATCATTATAAAAATGACTGCCTGTATCCAAGAGCCCGTTTGAGAACTCGCTCTGGCGAGTCAGAGGCGGCCGCTTGGCCGCCGCCCGGCGGTGATTTGTGAGCACCGGAGCGGAGCGGCCTGGAGGCCGTGAGCACCGGAGCACAGCCAATCGCCGTCGGATGGCCGCCAGAGTAGAGTTGTCAAATGGGCTCTACGGCGCCGGCACCCGCAGCATCCTTGCCGGCACCACGCCGCGCTGCCGGTTCACCAGCACCACCTCGTAGCGGATCTCCGTTCCCTGCGGCGTCGCCACCTGCTTCACCGCAACCACCTGGCCCGCGATCCACTGCCGCCCGAACATCGCCTCCACCGTCTGCCCCGCCCGGAACGCCGCCGCCGGCGCCCGTGGCGCCGCAGGGGGTGGGGCAGGGGCCGCAACACCCGGCCGCGAAGCCGCCGGCCGCACCGCCGGGCACAGCAGCTCCCATTGCTGGGCGATGCCCAGCCCACCGCTGGCATTGTCCCGGCCGACCACCCGCCCCGCCGAATCCCGGAACCGCGCCCGCCCGGCCCCGATATCCCCGCCGGGCCATACCCCGTCGCGCCGGTACGTCTTGCCGTCCACCGGCGTGATCCGCCCGGCGGTGCAATCCGCCGTGGCACGAAAGGTCTGCTTCGCCTCCGGCGTTGCCATCTGCTCGGCCACGCACGCCTCGCCGCGCCCGGGCTCCCACTGCTCGCAATAATCCTTCGCCGCCTGCCGCGTGATCCGCGCCTCGGCCACCGCATGGGCCGTGCCGATGCCGGTCTTGCTGAACACGATCGGCGACAGGCACTTGCTGCACAGCGCCAGCCATTCCTCCGCCAGCGCCGGTCCCGACCATCCCAGCCCTGCAGCCAGCAGCGCCGCCAGCCCCAGCCTGTACATGCCGATCCCTCCCGCCGCCTGCCGCATGCTGGGCAGGCCGGCGGGAGGGATCAAGCAAACCCTTTGCGAGCGGTCAGAAGGGCAGGGCGATATCGAGCAACTGCTGGCCCCAGCGCGGCGCCTGCACATCGGTCAGCTGGCCCCGCCCGCCATAGGCAATGCGCGCCTCGGCCATCCGGTCGTGCCGCACCGTGTTGTCGCTGGCGATATCCTGCGGCCGGATCACGCCCGCCACCGCCAGCTCGCGCAGTTCCGAGTTCACCCGCACCTCCTGCCGCGCGGCCACCACCAGGTTGCCGTTCGGCAGCACCTGGGTGATCACGCCGGCGAGCTTCAGCGTCACGGTCTCGTCGCGCTTCATCTCCGCCGTGCCGGTATTGCCGTTGGCGCTCGAAAGCCCCACCAGGCTGTCCAGGTTCGCCCCGGTCAGCAGCCGCGGGATCGCGGTGGTCTCCAGCCCCAGCAGGTTCGGCAGCCCCAGGCTCTCGCTGCTCTTGCGGTTCGCCCCGGTGTTGTTCTTCAGGCTTGCTGCATCGGCGATGTTCACCAGCACGGTCAGGATGTCGCCCACCTGTGCGGCACGCTGGTCCTTGAAGAAGGCCCGGCTGCCGGTGCGCCACAGCGAATTGGCCATCGGCACCGCCGTCTGCGGCGCCGGCATCGGCATGGTCATCGGCCGGTAGTTGGCCTCCTGCGTCGGGTCCGTCGGCTGCGTCATCGACGGCGGCCGCCCGATCTCCGAAAGCCGCTGCAGGTTGCCGCACCCGCCCAGCAGCACCGAGGCAAGGATCGTGGCGAGAAGAAGAGTACGTTTCATCGTGAGATCACCTGGCTGACCCGCTGCGGGCCGGTAAGAACAACGGGCGACGATCCGGTGGTCACCCGAACCCGGTCAGGCCCCACCACCTCCGCCTCCACCACGGCGCGCGAATTGGGGTTGAGCACCTGGATGCGCTCGCCCACCGTGCCCGGCTCCAGCGCCTGGCCCTGCGCGGTCAGCGAAAGCCCGCCGGAGACCAGCTGCATCATCACCCGCGCACCCTTCTGCACCGCCAGGGGCCGCGACAGGTCGGCCAGCGCCAGCGCCTGGCCCGGCAGCATCACGCGGCGCACCGCCATGCCCACCGCCTGCTCCGGCATCCGCACCACCTCGCCGCGCAGCGCCGCCGCCCGCACCCGCTGGAACTGCAGGTCCGAAGGCATCACCACCATCCCCGGCGCCAGCCGCCGCACCGGCACCGGCACATCGGCCATCTCGTGCAGCGTGCCGCCCAGGCGCTGGCGCAGTGTCAGCATGCCTTCGCCGCTCACCGAAATGGTGGCGGTGAACCGGCCGGAGGCGCCGTCATATTCCATCTGCTCCACCTCGGCCCGCACCTGCGTTTCGGCCGGCACCAGCGGCGCCGCATAGCCCGGCAGGTCCAGCTCGCCATCCGGCGGCGCCCCCACCCCCGCCAGCGCGCCGCGCAGTGCGGCCAGCACATCCTCGCGCGGCAACAGCCGGCCGGGCCGCTCCAGCACCGAGCGCTCGCCGCCATTCGGCCGCCACGAAACGCCGAACTGCCGCGCGATCGCCGCGAGCTGGGCGGACTCCACCACGATCCGCCCGCCCGGCGCCGGGCCCGGCCCGAGCACCAGCTCGCCGCCCGCCGGCAGCCCGTCGAACAGATCCGCCAGCTTCACCACCGGCGCCGACAATGTCGTGATCGGCCGCACCGTCGCACCCCAGGCCGGGGACGCCGTGATCATGGCGGCAAGAAAGGGGGTCAGGAGCTTCATGACATGCCTCAGCGCAGGTTGGTCAGCGTGGAAAGCATCTGGTCGGAGGTGGTGATCACCTTGCTGTTCATCTCGTACGCCCGCTGGGCGGTGATGAGGTTGGTGATCTCGCTCACGACATTCACGTTGGAGGTCTCGACGAACCCCTGCAGCACGGAACCGAACCCCGGCGAGGCCGGCGTGCCGGTCACCGCGCCACCGCTGGCCGTGGTGGCCAGGAACAGGTTGTCGCCCTGCGCATCGAGCCCACCGGCATTCGGGAACACCGCCAGCTGGATCTGCCCCACCAGGGCGGGCGCCTGCTGGCCGTCCAGCGTCACCTGCACCTGGCCGGAGGCGTTGATCGTCACGTTCGTCGCGTTCGCCGGCACCGTCACGCCCGGCTGCACCACGTAGCCGTCGGCCGTCACGATCTGCCCTTCCGCCGACAGCGCGAAGGTGCCGTCGCGGGTATAGGCGGTCTCGCCCGAAGGCAGCGTCACCTGGAAGAACCCGTTGCCGCGGATCGCCATGTCGAAGGCGTTGGAGGTCTGCTGAAGGTTGCCCTGCTCGTTGATGCGGTAGATCGCCGCCGTCTTCACGCCCAGGCCCACCTGCGCGCCGGCCGGCACCACGGAGCCGGCGTCGGAGCTGTTGGAGCCCACGCGCCGCAGGTTCTGGTAGATCAGGTCCTGGAACTCGGCGCGCCGGCGCTTGAAGCCGGTGGTGGTCATGTTGGCGATGTTGTTGGAGATCACTTCAACATTCGTCGCCTGCGCCTGCATGCCGGTGCCGGCGATATCAAGGGACCGCATGGGGTCAGCTCCGCTTCTGGGTCAGCTTGTCGATGGCGCTCTGCTGCCGTTCGCCTTCGGCCTGCACCATCTTGCTGGTGAACTCGAACTCGCGGAGTTCGCGCATCATGCGCGTCAGCTCCACCACGGGGGCGACATTGCTCTGCTCGATGGCACCCTGGATCATCTTGGGCTTCTCCACCGGCTGGGTCTGGCCCTCGGCGGAGAACAGCCGCCCGCCTTCCGGCTTCATGCGGAAGGGGTCGGTGGGCTTCACCACGCCGATCCGCGCGATGCGCCCGTTCTCGCTGCTGATCGCGCCGTCGCCGCTGATGGTGATGTGCGTGTCGGTGGTGGAAAGCTGCAGCTTCTGCCCGTTGGAATCCAGCAGCGCATGCCCGTCGCTGTTCACCACGTTGCCGTTGGCGGACAGCTCGAAATGCCCCGCCCGCGTCAGCCGCGGGCCGCGCGGCGTTTCCACCTGGAAGTAGCCGTCGCCCACCAGCGCGATGTCGAAGGTGTTGGAGGTGTGGGTGATCGGCCCGCTCTGCTGGTCGCGCCAGCTGGCGCGGTCCTGGGTGAAGGTGATCGTCTCCGCCCCCGGCGGCACATCGCGGCCCCGGTTCTTCACCAGGAAGTCGCTGAACGCCAGCCGCTCGGCGCGGTAGCCCATCGTGGTGGCATTGGCGATGTTGCCGGCGGTCACGTCCAGCGCCCGCTGCTGGGCGGTCAGGCGCGAAAGTGCCACGGAGGTGGTGTTCTGCATCGGGATCCTCGGCAGGGCGAATAAGCTGGGATGCCCTACGCAACCGCCGTGCCAGCCCCGCCGGGGGCGCAAACCCCGAGTCGCAGCCCCTTTTCGGCCCCGGGACCGGCAGGACCTGCCCGGGTGAACCCGGCACCCGGCAGTTTCAGCCGGGCACGATCGGCCAGAGGAAAAGGCTTCGTTAACCGTCCCTCGCCAATGTGCCGCTGCGGCCAATGTGGCCGCATACGCGGCATCAATCGCACGCGAGGGAATCATGGCGGCAGCGGCAGAAGCGGCGGCCGGCGACGACGCCGAGTCCCAACCCGCCAAGAAGGGCGGAAAGAAGAAGCTGATCGTGCTGGTGGCGCTTGTGCTGCTGCTGGCCGGCGCTGGCGCGGGCCTGTGGTTCGGCGGCATCCTGCCGCCGCTGCTCGGCATGGGCAAGAAGGCGGACCCGCACGCAGCCGAGGACGCCGGGCATGCCGCGGGCGATGGCAAGGGCGATGCGAAGGCCGACGGCAAGGCCGTTCCGAAGCCGGACGCCAAGCCGCTGCCCGTGTTCATGGACCTGCCGGAGATCATCGCCAACCTCAACGCCGGCCCGCGCCGCAACAGCTTCATCAAGCTGCGCCCCAAGCTGGAGCTGGCCCGCGCGGAGGATGAGGCCGCGATCAAGGCGGCGATGCCGCGCCTGATGGACCTGTTCCAGACCTACCTGCGCGAGATGCGCCCGGAGGAGCTGCGCGGCAGCGCCGGCACCTATCGCCTGCGGGAGGAGCTGCTGGCCCGCGCCAACATCGCGGTGGCACCCGCCCGCATCGTGGACGTGCTGTTCCCGGAGATCATCGTGCAATGAGCGGCACCCAGTCCGAGGAGGAACTCGCCGCCGCCTGGGGGGCAGAGCTGGAGGACGAGAGCGCGCCCGCCGGTGGCGAGGCGGGCGGCGATGCTCCGTCGGCGCCGCCGCAGCGCGTGCTGAACCAGGCCGAGATCGACAGCCTGCTGGGCTTCGATGCCGGCCCGGCGGATGGCGAAAACCGCACCGGCATGCAGCGGATCATCAGCTCCGGCCTCGTCTCGTACGAGCGCCTGCCGATGCTGGAGATCGTGTTCGATCGCCTCGTGCGCATCATGTCCACGTCCTTGCGCAACTTCACCAGCGACAACGTGGAAGTCGGCATCGACAACATCCTGTCGCTGCGCTTCGGCGACTACCTGAACTCCATCCCGCTGCCCGCCATGCTCGCCGTGTTCAAGGCGGAGGAATGGGACAATTACGGCCTGATGGTCGTCGACAGCGCCATGATCTACTCGATCGTGGACGTGCTGCTGGGCGGCCGCCGCGGCACGGCGGCGATGCGCATCGAGGGCCGGCCCTACACCACCATCGAGCGCACCCTGGTGGAGCGGCTGATCCAGGTGGTGCTGGCCGACCTGTCGCAGAGCTTCGATCCGCTCTGCCCCGTCACTTTCCGGTTCGAGCGGCTGGAGGTGAACCCGCGCTTCGCCACCATCTCCCGCCTGTCCAATGCCGCCGTGCTCGCCCGCCTGCGGGTGGACATGGAGGATCGCGGCGGGCGGGTGGAGCTGCTGCTGCCCTATGCCACGCTGGAGCCGGTGCGCGAGCTGCTGCTGCAGCAGTTCATGGGCGAGAAGTTCGGCCGCGACTCCATCTGGGAGACGCATCTGGCCGAGGAGCTGTGGAACACCGACATCGACCTGGAAGTGGTGCTGGACGAGCAGGTGATGCGCCTGTCGGACGTGATGGACCTCAAGCCCGGCAGCCGCATCGTGCTGAACACGTCTCCCGGCGGCACGGTGCAGCTGCGCTGCGGCACCGTCACGCTGTTCGAGGGCCAGGTGGGCCGGCGCAAAAGCAAGCTGGCGGTGCGCATCGAGCGCGAGGTGCCGCGCACACCGCTGTCGGAAAGATGAGCACGGCGCGGCGCCGTCTCAAGGAATCCTTCACCCAATCGCGCCCAAAATGGGAACGGGATGGCAGGCATGGAATGGCTTCTCGAAATTGCCCTGATCGGCCTGCTGCTGGCCACGATGTTCCACGCGGTGCGCCTCGAACGCGCATTGGGCGTGCTGAAGCGCGACCGTGCGGCGCTGGAGGAGCTGGTGGCGGGCTTCAACGATTCCACCCGCGCGGCGGAGCAGGGCATCGAGCGGCTGAAGCAGGCGGCGGATGGCGCCGGGCGGCAGATCGCCCGGCAGGTGGAGGCGGCGAACCGGTTGAAGGACGATCTGGTGTTCCTGAACGAGCGCGGCACAACGGTGGCGGACCGGCTGGATCACCTGGTCCGTGCCGGGCGCAGCCTGGACCTTGCCACTGCGCGTCCGGCAGCCTCCTCCGCGTTTGCGGCCATGCCGGAACCGGAGCCCGAGCCGGCGCGCGAGATGCCGCTGCCGGAGGTGCCGCCGCTCGATCCCACCGGCGCCCCGCGGCTGCGCAGCCAGGCGGAGCGCGACCTGATGCGCGCGCTGCGCATCGCTCGATAGGACCCAGGTAATGCGCCGGCTTCCCTTCGTGCCGCGGCTGCTGCCCGCGGTGATCGTGGCCCTGGTGGCACTGGCCGGCGTGAAGTCGGCCGGTCTGGTGCGCCAGGCGATGGCGGGTGCCGCCCCCCCGGCGGCCAGTGCGCCTGCCGCCAAGCCCCCTCCGCCGCGCCCGCCGCCCGGTGCCGCCACCGCGCCCGCGCCGGTGCCGACGAACGAGCCGCCGCCCGAGGTGATCGCACCGCCCACGCCCGCCGCGCCCGGCGAGCCGCCGGTGAGTGCGGCCGAACGTGCCCTGCTGCTGGACCTGCGCAAGCGCCGCACCGAGCTCGAATCGCGCGAGGCGGCCCTGGCTTCCCGCGAGGGCATCCTGGCCGCCACCGAGAAGCGCCTGGCCGACCGCGCCGGCGAGCTGGCAGACCTGCAGAAGCGCCTGGAAGCGTTGGAAAGCGCACGCCGCGAGCGCGACGAGGAGAACTGGAAAGGACTCGTAAAGCTCTACGAGACCATGAAGCCCCGCGATGCCGCCGCCATCTTCAACGACCTCGACCGCCCCGTGCTTCTGGCCGTGCTGGACCGCATGAAGGAATCCAAGGCCGCCCCGGTGCTGGCGGCGATGCAGCCGGAGCGGGCGCGGCAGATCACCGCCGACCTGGCCCAGCGCCGCACCCAGTCCAATCGCCCCGCCGATCCCGCCCCGCCGCGTGCGCCAGGCGGGTGAGGCACCCGAGTTTTTCAACCGTGCGGCCCATTCCGGTCGTTCCGTCCGCCATCAGGAGCCAGATATGTCGATCGACAAGTCGATGAACGTGCTCATCGTCGATGACTACAAGACGATGCTGAGGATCATCCGCAACCTGCTGAAGCAGATCGATTTCAACAACGTCGATGAGGCCACCGACGGGGCTGAGGCGCTCTCCAAGATGCGCGCCAGCAACTACGGCCTGGTGATCAGCGACTGGAACATGCAGCCGATGACCGGCCTGCAGCTGCTCCAGGAAGTGCGCGCGGATGCCCGGCTGAAGGCCACGCCGTTCATCATGATCACCGCCGAGAGCAAGGTGGAGAACGTGGTGGCCGCCAAGCAGGCCGGCGTTTCCAACTACATCGTGAAGCCGTTCAACGCCGAGACGCTGCGCGAGAAGATCGAAAAGGTGCTGGGACATGCCTGACGCCCCGACCCGCCTGGCGGACGGATCCGCCGCCCAAGGGCTTTCCGTGAACCTGGCGCGCATTTCCGCGCGCTGGCCGGCCTGCGACCCCGAGATGGTGGCGGAGGTGGTGCAGTCTGTCCTGGCCAGCATGCGCGGCGACCTCACCAGCGTGGAATCCTCGCTGCTGAACGAGGTGGCCGAGCTTGGCCGCACCATCGCCAATGCGCGGGCGGAAATCGCGGCGCTGCAGGTGGACGACATCACCGCCAGCCACATTCCCTCGGCGACCGACGAGCTGGATGCGATCGTGAGCCACACCGCGGCGGCGACCGATTCGATCCTGGAAGTGTGCGAGACGCTGGATGGCGTGGCGGGCACGCTGGATACCGATGCGGCGGCGGTGCTGCAGGATGCGACGACGCGCATCTATGAGGCGTGCAGCTTCCAGGACATCACCGGCCAGCGCATCACCAAGGTGGTGGCCACGCTGAAGGCGATCGACAGCAAGGTGGGCCACATCATCGCCACCTTCGACAAGCGCGCGGGCCGGCCGGCGCCGAAGCCGCTGCCGGCCGAGGAATCGCTGCTGAACGGGCCGCAGCTGCCCGCCAGCGCGATGGACCAGAGCGACATCGACAAGCTGCTCGCCAGCTTCGACTGACACGCGGCGCACCGACCGTCGGAACGCCGCCAACACGGATGGGGAGGCACAGAATGCGCCGCACCACGCCCTGGCTGATCGCCGCCTTGATGGCGCAGCCCCTGCCTGCCTGGGCCCAGTCGCCCGGGCCGGCACCCGCGCCGACCGTTGCTGTGCGCACCGGTGACCATGCCGGCTTCGGCCGCGTGGTGCTGGATCTCGTGCCCGGCGTGCGCCAGAGCGTGGCGACCGATGGGCGCACGCTGACGGTGAAGCTGGAATCCAATGCCGGCCCGGTCGGTCTCGCCGCCCCCGGGCGCATGCCGCGCAACGTGGTTGGGATCGTGGCCCGCGAGGGCACGGTGGAACTCACCCTCGCCCCCGGCGCGCGCCCGCGCAGCTATCGCATGGGTGAGCGGCTGGTGGTGGATGTGGCAGACCCCGTGGCCGGCGAGCAGGCTGCCGCCACGCCCGCACTGACGCCGGCGCGCGCGGCGCCGGTTGCCCCGCCCGCGGCATCCGCCCCCACGCCCGCCCCCGCCCAGGCCGCCGCGCGCGCTGCCACGCCACCGGCCGTCCCGGCGCCTGTTACCCCTGCACCGGCGGTGGCCGAGGCACCGCGGGTGGACCTCGCGCGCGGCCAGTCTCCGGATGCGCGCCACCGGGCGCGCGAGGATGTGCCGGCGCCGCCCCTTGCCGAAGCGCCGATCGAGACAGTGCGCGCCGCGCCGCTGGGCCTGGCGGCCACGCTCTCCCCGGGCGAGGCGCCGGGCCCGCACGGTACCGTGGATGCCGCGTTGCCGGCCGTGACCCTGCCGTTCTCCAGCAGCACCGGCGCCGCCGCGCTGCGCCGGGGCGATGCCGCGCTGGTGGTGTTCGATGAGCGCCGGCCGGTCGATCTCGCCCCGCTGCGCGGCGATCCCGTGTTCGGGTCCGCCACCGTAAGCCTGCTGCCCGGCGCCACCGTGCTGCGCGTGCCGCTGCCGGATGGGCACGCGCTGCGCCTGACCAAGGCCGATGCCGGCTGGACCGTGACGGCCGCTCCCAGCCATTCCGGCGGGCGGCCGATCCGTGCGGAAACCGTGGATGGCCGGCTGCGCCTGCCGGCCGAGGCGCCGGGCCAGGTGGTGGCGGTGCCCGATCCACTCACCGGCGGCACCATGCTGGTCGGCACGCAGCGCAGCGCCGGGCAGTGGGTGCCGGTGGACCGGCGCAGCCCGGAATTCGCGCTGCTCGCCACCTGGCAGGGCGTGGCCGTTCTGCCGCTGACCGATGCGCTGGCGCTGCGCCCGCATCCCGAAGGCTTCCGCCTTGCCGCCGCGGCGGATGGCGCGCTGACCCTTTCGGCCGCCGAAAGCCAGACCCAGGCGATGACCGAGGCCGCCAGCGCCAGCCGGCGCTACGACCTGCCGGCCCAGCCGCTGGAGGCACTGCATCGCCGGCTGCAATCCGCCCGCCTCACCTCTGCCGCCGCCCAGCCGCAGGCCCGCGCCGCGCGGCGTCGCGATGTGGCCGAGGCCATGCTGGCGCTGGGCATGGGCCCCGAGATGCAGGCCGTGCTGGCCGCCACGGTGGCCGAGGATGCCCGCGCCGCGGAAGACCCCGACATCGCCGGCCTGTCGGCCATCGCCGCTTTGCTGTCGGGCCGGACCGACCAGGCCGCGGCGATCGACGATGAGCGGCTGACCGGCACCGACGAGATTGCCGTGTGGCGTGCCGTGCGCCTGGCGCAGCAGGACCCGAACTCGGCGCGGGCGGCGGCGATCTTCGCCTCTGGCGTGCCGCTGCTGCTGTCCTACCCCGCGCCGTTGCGCGAGCGGTTGCTGCCGCTGGCGCTGGAGACGATGGCCCGCGGCGGCGAGGCGGTGGCCGCGCGCACGGTGCTGGAGCGGCTGCCGGAGATGGGCGCGCTGGATCTGGCGCGCGGGCTGGTGGCGCAGCGTGGCGGCGACGCGGCGGCGGCGCTGGAGCAGTTCGACCGCGTGGCCGGCGGCAGCGACCGCCGCGCGCGGGCCGTGGCGGCGCGCGAGGCGGTGGAGCTGCGCCTGGCCTCCGGCGCCATCACGGCGGCGCAGGCCGCGGAGGCGCTGGAGAAGCTGGTCTTCGCCTGGCGCGGCGACCAGGCGGAGATCGCCATCCGCCTGCGCGTGGCGGAACTGCGCGCCCAGTCCGGCGCGTGGCGCACCGCGCTGGCACTGCTGCGCGAACTGCGCCAGCTGTTTCCCGAACAGGGCGAGGCAGCCGGCCGGGCGCTGGCCGATGTGCTCGCCCGCAGCCTCGCCCCCGGCGCGCAGGACAGCATCGCGCCGCTGGACCTCGTGGCGCTGGCCGAGGAGAACGCCGACCTGCTGCCCGCCGGCACCGCCGGCCATGCGCTGGCGACCCGGCTGGCGGAGAAGCTGGTGGCGCTCGATTTGCCGGACCGCGCGCGCCCGGTGCTGGAGAAGCTGGTGGAGCAGGCGCCGCCGGGCGTGGCGCGCGCCACGCTGGGCGGCACGCTGGCCGCGCTGCGGCTTGAATCCGGCGCGCCCGCCCAGGCTCTTGCGGCCTTGCAGGACAGCGTTGCCGAAGGCCCGCTGCCGCCCGAGGTGCTGGAGCGCCGCACGCTGACCTTCGCGCGCGCCGCCGCTGCCACCGGGGACCTGCGCACCGGGGTGGCCGCGCTGTCGGAACTCGGCACGCCGCCGGCGCTGCGCCTGCGCGCCCGGCTGCTGGAGGAGGCGAAGGACTGGCCCGCCGCCAGCGCCGCGCTGTCGGCCCTCGCGCGCAACGAATTGCCGGCCACGGGCCCGCTGGATGCGGACCAGTCGCGCCTGGTGCTGCGCATCGCCGCCGCGGCGGGGCAGGCGGGCGATGAGCGCACCCTGTCCTGGCTGCGCGGCACGCTGGCGCCGCGCCTGGCGCAGGAGCAGCTGCGCGACCTCGCCACCCTGCTGGCCTCCGCCCCGGTGCAGGGCGTGGCCGACCTGCCGCGCGCCGCGCAGGAGGCCAAGCTGGCCCGTGCCGCGGCGAACTCCATGCGCGCGCTGGCGGCCCCCACCGCGCCCTGAGCCCACCCTTGTTCCCACCCTTGTTCCCACCCTTGTTCCCACTGGACCTCCGGCATGCGCGCGCGGGGTCCGTGGGGGGCGATTTCCCCTTGCATCCCCCCCCCGTTTTCCTCATGTTCCGCCGCCTTGGCCCCAGGGGGCGCGTGCATGCGGCACGCAGCCCAACAGGCCGTCTACTGGTTGACAGAGGGTCGCGGAATGAACGCACTCATGCCACTGGGGATGGTCTCGGAGTTCCCGAGCGAGAACCAGACGACGAATGCCTCAGCTGGGGCTGAGGAACAGCAGAAGGACTACTTCGTGGAGCGGGACGGCATGAAGTTTGCCGGCACGCACCTGCTGATCGACATCTGGGGCGCAACCCGCCTGGATGACCCCACGTTTATCGACGAGAAGCTGCGCGAGGCCGCGATCGCCACCGGGGCGACGATCCTGCACAGCCATTTCCACCACTTCTCGCCCAATGGCGGCGTTTCCGGCGTGGTGGTGCTGGCCGAGAGCCACATCTCCATCCACACCTGGCCGGAGCGGAACTTCGCCGCGCTGGACATCTTCGTGTGCGGCGACTGCGATCCGCACCGGGCCATCCCGGTGATCCAGGGCGCCTTCAGCCCGTCGCGCATCGACCTGGACGAGCAGCGCCGCGGCCGCGTCGGCTAACGCTGCCCGGCTGAACCTGTGCAACGGCCCGGGGTGCCATCCCCGGGCCGTTCTGCTGACCACCGCCGCAATTCACGGAGAACCGCGATGGCAACCGATTCGTGGGTGAACGAGACGCTCTATGCCGAATGGGGCCAGCGCTTCCTGGTGAAGCGGGAACTGGCGCGGGTGCAGAGCGCCTTCCAGGACATCATGGTGTTCGAAAGCCACCTGCACGGCCGCGTGATGCTGCTGGACGGCGTGGTGCAGATCACCGAGGCGGATGAGTTCGTCTACCAGGAGATGCTCACCCACGTGCCGCTGCTGGCGCATGGCGACGCGAAGCGCGTGCTGATCATTGGTGCCGGCGATGGCGGCGTGCTGCGCCGCGTGCTGATGCACAGCAATGTCGAGCGCGCGGTGATGGTGGAGATCGATGGCGAGGTGATCCGCCTGGCCAAGGAGCACATGCCCAACATCGCCGGCGACGCCTGGACCCATCCGCGCGCCCAGGTGATCGTGGGCGACGGCATCGACTACGTGCGCACCGCGCCGGATGCCAGCTTCGATGCCATCATCGTGGACAGCACCGACCCGATCGGCGTGGGCGAGGTGCTGTTCACCGACGAGTTCTACATGAACGCCGCGCGCGTGCTTTCGGCCGGCGGGCTGATCGTGAACCAGTGTGGCGTGCCCTTCATGCAGGCGGACGAACTGCGCGACACCAGCCTGCGCCGCCGCACGTTCTTCGGCCATGTCGGTGCCTATGTGGCGGCCGTGCCCACCTATGTCGGCGGGTTCATGACGCTGGGTTTCGCCGCCAAGCAGGCGGGGCTCGACCAGGTGCCGGTGGAGACGATCCGGGCGCGGGCCGCGGCGGTGGGAATCACCGGCCGCTACTGGACGCCGGAAGTGCACCACGCCGCCTTCCAGCTGCCGCCCTATATCGGCATGCACCTGCCGAAATAGGCAGGCGGCGTCTCAGCCTTCGGCGAGCGGGCCGGAGAAGAGCAGTTCCAGCGGCGCGGTGCGGACCAGCTCCACATGGGATACCGTTGCCGTGAAGGGCGCGAAGGCGGCGCTGGCAGTTGCGGTTGCGGCTGCCAGCGCCGCGCCGTCGGCCAGGGCGGCGCTCAGCGTGAGATGCGGCACCCAGGCCCCGCTCGCCCAGTGGCCGCTGGCCGGATGGCGCGCCATAAGGTGGGCATGCCGCACCAGAAGGGCGGAATTTGCCACCGGCGCGAGCCACAGCACCGCGGGCGCACCGGGAAAGATGCCCAGGTGGGAAAACCGCACCGCCAGGCGCTTCCATTGCACGGAGAGCGCGGCCGCGGTGGCAGCCAGTGCCTTGGCATCGGCGTCGTCGGGATAGACGGCCAGGGTGATGTGCGGGGCGTAGCCGAACCGGATCACGTCATCGGCGATCCCGGAAGCGGCAAGGGCCTGGAGCATGGTGTCGACGGGGGCGCGGTCGGAGTCGTCGAGGCGCAGGGTGATGGCATAGGGCATCAGGCGGTATAGCGCGGCTTTCAGCCGGAGGCGAAGCTCTGCACCAGGCTGCCGGAGACCAGCCGCCAGCCATCCACCAGCACGAAGAAGATCAGCTTGAACGGCAGCGAGACCACGTTCGGCGGCAGCATCATCATGCCCAGGCTCATCAGCACGCTGGCCACGACCATTTCGATGACGAGAAAGGGCAGGTAGAGCAGGAAGCCCATCTCGAAGGCGCGACGCAGCTCGCCCACCATGAAGGCCGGCACCAGGGCGCGCCACGGGGTTTGGTCTGGCGAGGCGGGATCGGGCAGCTTGGCGAGGTCCAGGAACAGGCGCAGATCCTCGTCGCGCACATTGGCCGCCATGAAGCCGCGGAACGGCTCGGCGGCCAGGCGCAGCCCCTCGATCTCGCCGATGCGGCCCTCGCTCATCGGCAGCAGGCCCTGCACCCAGGACTGGTCCAGCACCGGCTGCATCACGAAGAAGGTGAGGAACAGGGCGAGGCCGATCAGCACGGAGTTCGGCGGCGTGCCCTGCGTGCCCAGCGCGCTGCGCAGCAGGGAGAGCACGATGATGATGCGCGTGAACGCCGTCACCATCACCAGCAGGCTCGGCGCCAACGAGAGCACGGTGATGAGGGCGGTGAGCTGCACCAGCCGCGCGGTGGCCCCCGCGCCCCCGGCGGCGCCGAGGTCGATGGCGACGGACTGGGCCAGGGCAGGGGAGGCAGCGAGGGCGGCGAGCAGCGCGCCGAGGAGCAGGCGCCTCATGGCGCGTCCTCCGGCTTCGGTGCGTCCTCGATCCAGCCCACCACCACGTCCTGCGCACCGCCGGTGACGAGCAGCAGGTGGCGCTGGTCGCAGCGCACCAGGCACAGGCGGCGGCGCGGATCGAGCGCCACGGCCTCCACGATGGCCAGCCGCCCGGTGCCGCGCGGCGCCATGCCGCCCCAACGGGCCGCGCGCTGGGCGAGCAGCACCAGGGAGATCACAAGGGCCAGGGCAGCGAATGCGCCGAGGATGGTATTGAAGGTCAGGACTGGCATTTTTGCCGACAGTGCCTTTTGGCGCAGGAGGCGTTCAGGGGGGCTCGGGCTGGTTCAGGCTGGCGTTCAGCGCATCGATCTCCACCAGCAGGGCGGCGAGGCGTGGGCGCAGGGCGCGGCCTTCCTCCGGTGGCAGATCCAGGCAGCGGGCGCAGAGCCGGCCCACCATCTGGTCCAGCCCCTCCAGCTCCACGCGCCGGCCGGACTGCACCATGCCGCGCGCCAGGCGCAGCATGTTGGCCACGCCCTCCGCCGCCTGCTCGGCCGCCGGCTGGCGGGAGGGGGCGAGGGGCAGGGCGGATGACGGGGGGTGGTGCTCGGCCTGGGTCATGCGATGCGAACCATGCCGTGCGGAGGCTGCCAGCAGGTTAACGCAGCCGCACCGGCGCATCCCCCGCGCAAGAGTCTTGGAAAGACCCTTCGCATGCATCGGCGCGTTTACATTTCGTCAGTGTACGCCAGGGCAGGATGCCCGCATGGACCCCTCGCGCATTCCCCTGTTCAACCTCGCCGACCGCCGCCTGTCGTGGATCGGGCAGCGCCAGCAGGTGCTGTCGCAGAATATCGCCAATGCCGATACGCCGGGCTGGCGCACCCACGACCTGAAGCCCTTCGCCGAGCACCTGTCGCGCGGCAGCGGGCTGGCGCCGACGCGCACCGATTCCGGCCACCTCGCCCCCACGCGCAATCCCGCGGGGGCGGGCAAGGTCCAGACCGGCGAACGCGCGCCGGACGGCAATGCGGTGGCGCTGGATGTGGAGCTGGCCAAGGTGGCCGACACCGAGTCGGCCCATTCGCTGGTGACCGGGATCTATCAGAAATACCTCGCCATGTTCCGCACGGCCGCTGGCCGCTGACCCAGGAGACCAAGATGGACCTTCAGAAGGCGCTCTCGATCTCGGCCCGCGGCATGAACGTGCAGACCACGCGGTTGCGCGTGATCGCGGAAAACCTGGCCAACCAGGACACCACCGGCACCTCGCCGAACACCCAGCCGTACCGGCGCAAGACCGTCACCTTCGCCAATGCCGTGGACAAGTCCGTGGGCGCGGAGATGGTGAAGGTGAAGAAGGTGGGCCGCGACATGGGCGACCTGCCGCTGCGCTTCGATCCCGGCCACCCAGCGGCCGACGAGCGCGGCTACGTGAAGGTGCCGAACGTGAACTCCTTCGTGGAGGTCATGGACCTGAAGGAGGCGCAGCGCAGCTACAGCGCCAACCTCAACGTGCTGCAGGTCTCGCGCGGGATGATCTCCCGCACCATCGAAATGCTCAGGTAGCACCAGGGGACTTCAGGACATGGCCATCACCCCCGTCGGCGCCGGCGGCTCCCAGGCCGCGTTGCTCGCCTATCGCGCCATCGATGGCGGCGCGCTGGAAGGCGCGGGCGGCGCCGCGGCAGCTTCGCCCGGCGGTGGCTTCTCCGGCGCGCTGAACCGTGCGCTCGGCGCCGTGGTGGATACCGCGCGCCAGGCCGAAAGCGGCGCGATGCAGGCCATCTCCGGCCAGGGCGATATCGGCGCCGTGGTCACGGCCGTGGCCAAGGCCGAGCTCGCCCTGCAGACCACGGCCGCAGTGCGCGACCGGGTGGTGCAGGCCTACCAGGACATCATGCGCATGCCGATCTGAGCCGTTCGGGCTCCATCGGCGCCTCCGGCAAAACGCCAGGGCGGAAGGACAAAAAGACCGATGCAGGAAAGCGACGTGGCCGGGCTGCTGCGCGAGGGCATGCTGGTAACGCTGTACGTCGGCGGACCGCCGCTGCTGGCCGCGCTGGCGGTGGGCATGATCGTGTCGCTGTTCCAGGCGGCCACCCAGATCAACGAGCAGACGCTGGCCTTCGTGCCCAAAGTGGCGGTGATCGGCCTGACGCTGATGGTGCTCGGCTCCTTCATGATGGCCACGCTCTCCTCCTACACCCACACGCTGTTCGACCGGCTGGTGGCCGTGGGCGGACAATGACGGAGGCGGATGCGGCACTTCTGGCAGCACTGCCGGGCTACGCCTTCGCCTTCATCATGGTGCTGGCCCGGGTCGGCTCGGCGATGATGCTGCTGCCCGGCTTTGGCGAGGCAGAGGTGCCGATGCCGGTGCGCGCGGCGCTGGCCGTGGCGCTCACGCTGGTGATGCTGCCGGTGGTGGCGCCGCTGCTGCCGCCGGAACCCGCAGACATGATGCGCGCCCTGCTGGGCGTGGCGGCCGAGGTGATCGCCGGTCTGTGGCTGGGCTGGCTCGCGCGGCTGCTGGTGCTGGCGCTGCCGATGGCTGCCCAGCTCGCCGCCGGCATGATCGGCCTGTCCAACGTGCTGCAGCCTGATCCCGTGCTGGGGCCGCAAACCTCCGCCCTGTCGCGGCTGTTCTCGCTGGCGGCCCCCGTGGCGATCATGGCCACCGGGCTGCATGCCTTGCCGTTGGCCGCGCTGGAGGGCAGCTACCACGTGATCCCCCCCGGCCTCGCGCTGCCCGGCGGCGATGCGGCGCAGGCGGTGGTGCAGGCGGTGGGCGCCAGCTTCGCCCTCGCGCTGCGCCTGGCCGCGCCCTTCGTGCTGGCCTCCATCGTCTGGAACGTGGCGCTGGGCCTGCTGGCCAAGCTGGTGCCGCAGCTGCAGGTGTATTTCGCCGGCATGCCGGCGCAGATCATGGGTGGCATCCTGCTGGTGGGTCTGCTTTCCTCGGCCGTGCTCTCCGCCTGGCTGGGCGAGCTGCGCACCGGCTTCTCCGCCTTGCCCGGCCTGTAGCGCATGGCCGGCGAATCGGAGGCTGAAGACAGAACGGAAGCGCCATCCGGCAGAAGGCTGGAAAAGGCGCGCGAGGAAGGCAATGTCGCGGTCTCCGCCGAGGTGACCGCCTTCGCGGTGCTGGGCGCCGCGGCGCTGGTGCTGACCATGTGGGCGCCCGATCTCAGCCGGATGCTGGTGCGGCGCCTGGCACTGCTGCTGGAACAGGGCCACCGGATGGAGCCGGTGGCGGCGCTGCACGGCGCGCTGCTGCTGGCCGGGATGGTCGCGGGCCCGCTGGTGCTGGCCGCCTTGCTGGCATCGGCCGCCACCACGCTGGCGCAAACCGGGCTGCTGTTCCACGGCAAGGCGATGGCGCCCGATTTCTCGCGGCTGAGCCCGATGAAGGGCCTGAAGCGCATGTTCGGCTGGGCCGCGCTGGGCATCGTCGGCAAGTCGCTGGTGAAGGTCGCGGTGGTGGGCACGGCGGCCTGGATGGTGCTCTCCGGCGCGCTGCCGGCGCTGGAACGCTCGGCGGACTGGGATGCCGGCGCGCTGGCCGGCAAGTCGATGGCGCTGGTGATGAAGGTGCTGATCGCCATGCTGGTGGCCCAGGGCCTGATCGCGACAGCGGACCTGCTGTTCACCCGCATCCGCCACTGGCGCAGCCTGCGCATGAGCCGGCAGGACCAGCGCGACGAATCCAAGGAACAGGAGGGCGACCCGCATGTGAAGGCGCGCCTGCGCAGCATCCGTATGCAGCGCGCGCGCCGGCGCATGATGGCCTCGGTGCCGAAGGCAACCGTTGTCATTACAAATCCGACCCATTATGCCGTGGCCCTGGCCTATTCGCGTGACAGCGATGCAGCCCCCAGGATCGTCGCAAAAGGGGTCGATGCCATGGCTGCCCGGATCCGCGAGGTGGCGACGCAGAATGGCGTCCCGCTCGTTGCCAACCCGCCTTTGGCGCGGGCGCTGTACCCGCATGAGATCGACAAGCCGATCCCGGCCGAGTTCTTCCAGCCGGTGGCGGAGATCATTGCCTATGTCTGGAAACTCAGGGGGCGCGGATGAGGCGGCTCGCCGAGGGCCTGGGCCGCCTGCGCCGCGCCGGGCGCGATCCCGCGGCCGCCCTGGCCACCCTGGCGGACCCCGCGGCGCAGTTCCTGTTCGAAGCCGATGGCGCGGCACGCGTGCTGCTGGATCCCGGCGGGCGGGTGCTGCGCCACAGCCCCGGCGTGGCGGCGCTGCTGGGGGCCGGACCCTGGCCGGACCTCGCCGCCCTGGTCGCACCGGACGCCCAGGCCTCGCTGCTGGCCACCCTGGCGCACCCCGCCGCCACCGTGCTGGCGCTGCACGGCCGCCACGCCGATGGCAGCCTGGTGCCGCTGCGCGCCCGCATACTGCCGCTGCGCGCCGCCGATGGCGCATCCCGCGGTGGCCTGCTGGTGCTGGAGGATGCAAGGCCCACCCTGCAGCAGGAGGCGGGGCAACTGCACGCCCGCAAGCTGCAGGCGGTGGGTGAGCTGGCCGGCGGGGTGGCGCATGATTTCAACAACCTGCTGCAGGCCCTGATCGGCGCGGCGGATGGGCTGGCCGAACGGCCGGAACTGTCGCCCGCGGCGCGCGAGGAGGTGGCGCTGGTGCAGGGCGCGGCGCGGCGCGGCGCCACGCTGGTGGCCCAGCTGCTCGCCTTCTCCCGCCAGCAAACGCTGCAACCGCGCATCGTGGCGGTGAACGCGGCGGTGCGCGACCTCGCCCCGCTGCTGCGCCGCAGCCTCGGCGGCGGGGTGCGCCTGTCCCTGGTGCTCGATGAACCCGAGCGCCAGGCGCGCATCGATCCCGGCCAGCTCGATCAGGTGCTGGTGAACCTGGCCGTGAACGCGCGCGACGCGATGCCGCAGGGCGGCACGCTTACCTTGCGCACCGGGCGCCTCACCGTTCTGGCGCCGCGCAACGTGGGGCCGGCGGCCGGTGTGCTGGAGGCGATTCCTCCAGGCCGCTACGTTGCGATCGAGGTGCAGGACAGTGGCACCGGCATCCCACCGGAAATTCTGCCGCGAATCTTCGAGCCGTTCTTCACCACCCGCGGTGCCCGCGGCAGCGGGCTGGGCCTGGCCACCGTGCTCGGCATCGTTCGCCAGTCCGGCGGGTTCCTGGAGCTGGAGACGCAGCCGGGGCAGGGCACCACCTTCCGCATCCTGCTGCCCCGGGTGCGCGAGGAGGCCACCGCCGATGCCGCGCCGGCACCACCCCCTGCCGCCCCCGTCGTGGAACGCCCCGCCGCCGGCTCGCGCGGCCGCATCCTGCTGGCGGAGGACGAGGAGCCGGTACGCCGCCTTGCCGCCGGCCGCCTGACCCGGCAGGGGTGGGAGGTGCTGTCCGCCGAAACCGGCGAGGCGGCGCTGGAGCTGTTGGGCGACGGCCGGGTGGATATCATCGTGACCGACATGATGATGCCCGGCATGGACGGCACCGCCCTGGTGGCCGAGGTGCGGCGCCGTCTGGCCCGGCCGGACCTGCCGGCGCTGATCACCTCCGGCTACGCCGCCGTGGCGCTGCACGACTCGATCGCGGCGGCTGCCACTGCCTTCCTGCCCAAGCCCTATGCCCTGCGTGACCTGTCGGACCGGGTCGCGGCGCTTGTGCCGGCGCCGGAGGGTGTGGCACCCACCTAGCGGGTTGCGCGTTGGTGGGGTGCGTTGCCCTTGTGCCACGCGAGCGTTCCCACTATGTTCTCCATTCCTCACGGATGGAACAGAGGATGATCAAATTCTTAACGACCCGATGGGCGCGAAACGATCTCGCGCCCCCCGTGCCCGGTGGCGCCCACGCGCGGCTGGACTCGGTTGCGAGTCGTAAACCATCATCCCTCGTGTCTCCGCGCCGTACCCAGCCACGCCCTTCTCCTGGAGCCTTCTGATGGACAAGAACAAGGCGCTCGACGCCGCCATGGCGCAGATCGAACGCGCCTTCGGCAAGGGCTCGATCATGCGCATGGGCCAGCGCCCGGGCGACGAGCAGATCGCCGTCATCCCCTCCGGTTCGCTCGGCCTCGATCTTGCGCTCGGCATCGGCGGCCTGCCCAAGGGTCGTATCGTGGAGATCTACGGGCCGGAAAGCTCGGGCAAGACCACGCTCGCGCTGCATGCCATCGCCGAGGCGCAGAAGCGCGGCGGCACCTGCGCCTTCATCGACGCGGAACACGCGCTCGATCCCGGCTACGCCCGCAAGCTGGGCGTGGACGTGGACAACCTGCTGATCTCCCAGCCCGATGCCGGCGAACAGGCGCTGGAG
>JBIKOJ010000261.1:0-6372 GCA_044358135.1 Acetobacteraceae bacterium
GGAACATCAAGGCATCGGCATCGCCGACCTCGGCAATCCGCACCAGCTGATGATCGAAGTCGCGCGCATCGGCAACACGCAAGCCACTGTGGGACAGCATCTGCGCAGCAGCATCAGCCCTCCCCCCCGAGAAGGTCACAACGTGCCGTCCGGTGGCCATCGAGTCGTCGCCACGTTGCAGCGCGGCCATCAACAGGTCGTCAGGGCTGGCGTTGAGCCCCAGGGATGCTGGTGCCGATGCGTTGCTTCGAGCGATGGTCTCGCTGGTTGTTCCACGTCGTCCTGGCTTACGCGCGATTGTCATCGGCATCCTCCTTTCGCAACGAAAATGGATCGACACAATATTGTATAAGCAATTAATGTCAACAACCGCGCCCCGGTGCGGCTAAGGTCCCCCTGGGACGGGCTTGGCAGAGGGCCAGCTAGCGATTTTCGTATGGCCCAGGACGTGGGGGCCGCTAATGGCAAGAACCATTGGCAAGACCGCTGACGCCGCCAGCCAACAATGCCTCCCATGGAGGCACCGCCTCCCCCCCGCCGCATCCTCTCACAATCGCGCCCGCACACCCGCCCATCGGCAACCGTCGCGCCCGGCGACCGTTCAGCCCGGATGGACGGACCGCCCCGTCCTCACCCACGCCGCCTCCGCCTGCCTCCCCAACCACACCGGGGAGAGGGCCGGTCGGCCGCCAGCAGAGGAACCCGCCATGGCCGTCCGTGTCATCCCCTACCTCATCTGCCGAGACGTGCCGGCAACCATCGATTTCCTCAGCCGCGCCTTCGGCTTCACCGAGGAGACCCGCCACGAAACCCCCTCCGGCGGCGTCCACGCCGAAATGGCGCTGGAAGGCCAGCACATCATGCTGGGGCAGGGCGCCAACCCCGCTGAGATGCGCCCCCCGGCCGACATGCCCGGCACGGTCGCCACCGCCGGCATCTTCGTCTACCTGGAGGAAGTCGACGCCCATCACGACCAGGCCGCCGCCGCCGGCGCCACGATCATCCACCCGCCCGAGAACGTCCCATACGGCCGCACCTATGCTGCCCGCGACCCCGATGGCCACCCCTGGTTCTTCACCCGCGCCCCGAAACTCTCGGCGTCGCAGGTGACATAGGGCCGCCACCCTCGCAGCTTCCCCGAGTGACCCGGCCCCACCTGCTCTTCGCCATGATATGCCTCGTCTGGGGCACAACATGGATCGCCATCAAGGCCGGGGTCACCACCGTCCCGCCGATCTTCTTCGCCGGCACCCGCTTCACCATCGCCGGTGCGATCCTTCTCGCCGTCGCGGGGCGGGGCAGGGGCCTCGCCACCCTGCGGCCCGACCGTGCTCGCCTTGCCGTCGTCTCCCTGCTGATGATCACGGCCACCTACGGCCTGCTGTTCTGGGGCGCCCAGTTCATCTCCTCGGGCCTCGCCGCCATCCTCGACCTTGCCTTCACGCCGGTCGCCCTGCTCGGTATCGGCGTAAGGTTTGGCCAGGAGCGCTTCACCCTGCTGCGCGCCCTGGGCCTGGCCCTCGGCATCGCCGGCCTGCTCGTCCTGTTCGGCCCCAAGGCGCTGGACGGCACCGAGGCCACCCTGCTCTGGTTCGCGGGCGGCGCCGCAATGGTCGTCAGCGCCTTCATCTATGCCTTGGGCTCCGTCCTCGCCCGCCCTCTTCTGAACCGCCACCCCGCCGTGCTGGTCTCCGGCCTCACCACCTTCGGCGGCGGACTGCTGCTCACTGCCGGCGCCCTGGCCTTCGAGCCCGGCGCCGTCGCGGCCCTGTCTGGCACCTGGGGCTGGGCGGCCTGGGCCGGCTGGGCCTTCCTCGTCCTGTTCGGCTCCCTGCTCGCCTATACCGCCTTTCTCCGCCTGGTGCGGGACTGGGGGCCGGCCCGCGCCGGCAGCTACGCCTTCGTCTCCCCCGTCATCGCCGTCCTGCTCGGCGTGCTTGTCTTCGGCGAAACCGTCACGGTACTCGATGCGCTCGGCATGGCCATCATGCTCGCCGGCGCCTGGCTCACCGTGCGCCCCGCTCCTCAAACCAGCTCCGAGTACGTACGTAGTTAGAAATTATTGCCAACGCCGTTGACGTCAGTCATACTGACGGCATGTTGTCAATTTCACCCGCACCGGAGGCCCCGCACTCCCCCGCCGACATGGCCCTTGCCGTGGCGGGGGAGATGCGCGCGAAGGCCGCGACCTACGCCGCAAGGCGTGGTCCGCGTGCGATGCTGCACGCCCGCCTCCTGCTGGCCCTGGCCGCCCTGGTGGAATCCCTCGCCCGCCTGTTCCGCGCCTGGGAGCAAGGCCAACTCCCCCCGCCGACCCCGCGCCCCGAAGCCGCCCCGCGCCCGGCCGCCCCGTTCCCCACCGACCGCGCCCCGAGCTGGCACCGCTACCCGCGCACCCGCGCCACGCCCACACACCCGAACTCCGTCCAGCCCCAGGCCGTGCAAGCCACCGCACGCCCGGGCTGCGTCCACGCCGCGCGCACCATGCCGCGCATGCCCCATCAAGCGCCGCCGCCCGCACGATGGGCGATCCGGTGCGTTCAACCGCTCACGCTTTTCAAAAACCCGAAAAGGGCAGGGTGCCAACTCACGCCCTTTTCGTTGCGAATTCAGTTCGTTCCGCTAACTAGTCCGCCGGAACACTCATCCGCGCCAGCGAGCCCACATCATTGCAGGTATCGATCGCCAACGCCGCATTCGCCAGCGCCGCAGACCGCTCCACCCCGAGCACCGAATCCACCAGCCCGGCGAACTTCGCCTTCAACTCCGCCTCGCTGAGGAAATTGTCCGGCTCGCCCTTCGGCACCACCACCGTCTTCACGAACACCTGCCCACGCGCCCGCACCGTCACCTTGCCCGACATGTTGGCCGGGAATTCCTTTTCGATCTCCGGATCGTCCTCGCACATCACCTTCGGCAGCAGCGCCCGGATCACCGGGTTCTGCAACTCGGCATAGCTGTCCCACCCCATCGCCCCGGTCGCCAAGGCGGTCGCCAGCACGAACGGCCCGCTGAACTGCCCATCCACCACGTTCTGCGGGTCAATCCGCTTCTCCCGCGGCTCGCCCACCAGGATCATCCCGGAGCGCGACGTGCCATAGGTGATCCCCTCGATCTCCTCCGGCTTGAACTTGTGCTCCGCCCGCAACGCCAGCATCGCGTCGATCCCCGCATGCCCATACCGGCAGGAGGGATACGGCTTCACCGCCGTCTTCATCAGCTCGAACACCACGCCGAGGTCTTCCACCGCCCGCTCCGGGATCGGGGCCGGGGCATACGCCGCCAGGAACCCGGCCTTGCCCTCCAGCGCGAACGCCGCCCCCTTGAACCCCTCCCGCGCCAGCGTCGCCGCGGTCAAGCCAGCCATCGCCGCCCAGCCCACCTGGAAGCGCTTCGTCCACGCCCCATTGGCCAGGAACTGCAACGACCCCGCCGACTGCGACAGCGCAATCCCCATCGCCGAGGCAATCTCATCCCCGGACAGCCCGAAGATCCGCCCCGCCGCCGCTGCCGCCCCGAACGCGCCACACGTGGCAGTCGGATGGAACCCGCGCTGGTAATGCGCCCCCGCCGGCAGGGCGAGCGCCACCCGGCACGTCACCTCATACCCGGCCACGATCGCCGCCAGCACCTCTGCCCCCGAAGCCCCCGCCATCTCGCCCGCCACCAACGCCGCCGGGATCACCGGCGCCCCGGGATGCAACGACCCCGCCGCATGCGTGTCATCGAAGTCCAGGGAATGCGCCAACGCCCCATTCAACAGCGCCGCGCCCGCCGGAGACCACCCGCGCGCCTCGCCGAACACCGCGCAATCGCCATGGTCCAACCCCAGCGCCTTTGCCGCCGCGAACAAGGGTGGCGTGCTCTCCGCATCCACCCGCGCCCGCACCATGTTGCCCACGAGATCCAGCACCAGGTAGCGCGCCCGCTCCACCACCTCCGGCGGCAGCCGGTCCAGCTGGATGTTGGCCGAGAACTCCGAAAGCGTCTTGGTGATCGACATGGCGTGGCCTCCCCTTCGTCCCCGCCATATTCCGGCAAATGCGCGCCCCCGCAAGGCCACACCCATTCGCCGCGCGGAAGGTCCTGCCGCCGAGATTGCCCGCGACTCCCCCGCCATGGCACATCCTCGCCATGCTCCCCCGTCGCACCCTGCTGACCGCCCCCGCCCTGGCCCTCGCCGCCTGCGCCGCCTCGCCGCCGCAGGCCCAGCCCGCCATGCAGGTCGCCGCCGCCACCCCCCCGGCCGCGCCCCCGCCAGCACCCGCCCTGGCACCAAGCCGGCCGCAAGGAACCTTCCCGTCCTACATCGAAGGCGTGAAGGCCGAAGCCGCCCGCTCCGGCATCAAGCCCGCCACCCTCCAGGCCGCCTTCCGCGGCATTGCCCAGCCCAACAACCGCGTCATCGAGCTGGACCGCCGCCAGCCCGAATTCACCCTCACCTGGGAGCAGTACCGCGGAAAGGTGATCTCCGACGCCCGCATCGCCCGCGGCCGCGAGTTCTACGCCCGGCACCGCGCCCTGGTCGCCGACGTCTGCGCCAAATACCGCATGCATCCGGGCCCGATCATGGGCATCTGGGGCCTCGAATCCCACTACGGCCAGTTCACCGGCGGCTTCAACGTCATCGAGGCCCTGTCCACCCTCGCCTGGGAAGGCCGCCGCGCCGCCTTCTTCCGCACCCAATTGCTGAACGCGCTGAAGATCATCGACGCCGGCGACATCCCCGCCGAGAAGATGCTCGGCAGCTACGCCGGCGCGATGGGCCAGTGCCAGTTCATGCCCGACAGCTTCCTACGCTTCGCCGTGGACCAGGACGGCGACGGCCACCGCGACCTGTGGAACTCCGTGCCCGACATCGTCGGCTCGATCGCCAACTACCTCTCCAAATCCGGCTGGACCCCGCCGCTCGGCTGGGGCCAGCAGGTCACTCTCCCCGCCGGCTTCGACCCCTCCATCGCCGGCCGCGACAACCGCCGCCCCGTCGCCGAATGGGCCCGCCTCGGCATCCGCACCCGCGGCCAGGTGCCCGCAGACGCCCAGGCGGCGGTGATCCTGCCGGACGGGGCACGGGGCCAGGGATTCCTTGTCTTCCAGCCCAACTTCCAGGCCATCCGCCGCTACAACCCGTCCGATTTCTACGCCCTCGCTGTCGGCATCATAGGCGATGGGGTGATCGGCGCATGAGGGTGCTGCTGCTGCTCTGCGCGCTGGCGGCCCTGTCCGGCTGCGGTGCCCTGGGCGGCGGCGGCGAGGGCCGCTACGTGGTCGGCGCGCCGTACCAGATCGGCGGCCAGTGGCGCTACCCACAGGAGGATTTCACCCTCAACGACACCGGCATCGCCACGGTTGCCAGCCGCGGCGGCGCCACCACGAACGGCGAGAGCTTCGATGCGATGAACCTCGCCGCCGCCCACCGCACCCTGCAACTGCCCGCCATCGCCCGCATCACCAACCTGGAAAACGGCCGCCAGGTCACCGTCCGCATCAACGACCGCGGCCCGCCAGACCCGGCCCGCCTCATCGCCGTCACCCGCCGCGTGGCCGAACTGCTGGGCGCCGCCAACCCGCAGGCCTTCCGCGTCCGCGTGCAGGTGCTGGAGGATGAAAGCCGCCGCCTGGCCAGCGAGGCCCAGGGCCGCCCCGTCGCCGCGCCGTTCTCCGTCGCCCCCATGTCTGTCGGACGGGCGCCGGAGCCCGCCCCCGCGCCGCAGGCCGCCCCGCGCGGCGGGGTGCAGGCGGAATCCCTCGCCCCGCCCGGCGGTGCCGCCGCCGGCCGCCAGCGCATCGCCGCCGCCGCCCCCACTCCCGTCGCCCAGGCCGCCTCCGCCCCGCTGGCCGCCATCCCGCTGCGCCTGCCGGAACGGGTGAACCAGGCCTCGCCCCGCCCCGGCCGCCTCGCCATCCAGTGCGGCGCCTTCGGCAGCGTCGAGACCGGCGAGATGATGCGCGCCCGCCTCGCCCCCCTTGGCGCGCGCATCCAGGCGGACTACGACGCCCCGCGCGACCGTTCCGTGGTGGTGCGCCTCGGCCCCTATCCCCAGCTGCCCCAGGCCGAAGGCGCGTTGCGCCGCGCGATCGGCGCCGGCTGCCCGGATGGGCGGATCATCGTCGAATAGAAGCCGCCCTCGCGCTACACTCGCTTGCCTCTGCCAGGAGTCCTCCCGTGCTGAACCGCCGTTCCGTGCTCGCCCAGGCCCTGCTGGCCGGCACCGCGCTGGCCTCGGCCGAGGCCAGCGCCCAGCAACCCGCCCGCCCGCCGCAGCGCCCGGCCGCCCAGCCGGCCCGCCCGCCGGCCCGCGCCGCCCGCCCGCCCGCGCCCACCGGCTCGCCCGCCACCACCCCGCTCGGCCCGCTCGACACCACGGCCAA
>JBIKOJ010000083.1:0-21301 GCA_044358135.1 Acetobacteraceae bacterium
AACGTCATCTCCATTCCCCCGTTTGCCGTTCTGGCCTAAACCGGCCACTCACCCCAACACCATGGCTGGCCCCGCATGCGTTCGCTGTTCTGGCGCCTGATCCTCCTCAGCCCGTTCTTCCTGCTGTTCGTGCTGTTCGCGCTCTCGAACACCGAACCGGCGCGGATCGGGTTGTGGCCGACGGACCTGCTGGTGGAGGCGCCGCTGTCGCTGATGATCCTGGGCGCCATGGGCCTCGCCTTCCTGCTGGGCGCCATCTCCACCTGGGTGGTGGGCATCGGCGCCCGGATGCGCGCGCGGCGCTTCGAGCAGGAGGCAGCCCGCCTGCGTGCGGAGCTGGAAGCGGCGCAGACGCGCCTCGCCCGCGCCACCCGGGCGCCAAGCCAGACGATCCTGCCGCCCGCCTCCGCCGCGCGCGAGGTGGTGCGGGCGTGAGCATCCGGGTCAAGATCTGCGGCATCACCACCGAAGCCGGCATGGACGCCGCCGTGGCGGCCGGGGCCGATTGGGTGGGGCTGAACTTCTTCCCCGCCTCGCCGCGCCATGTCACGCCGCAGCGCGCCGCCGACCTGGCCGCCCGGCCCGGCCTGCCCACGCTGGTGGGGCTGTTCGTGAAGCCGGAGGACGCCGAGATCGCCGCCACGCTGGCGGCGGTAAAGCTCGACGTCCTGCAAGTGTATGTGGATGCGCCGCGCGCCGCAGAGATCCGGGCGCGCTTCGGCCTGCCGGTCTGGCGTGCCGTCGGGGTTTCCGCCGCCACGGACCTGCCGCGCGATCCCGGCGGCGTGGACGGCTTCGTGATCGAGGCCAAGGCCCCGCCCGGGGCCACGCGGCCGGGCGGCAACGCCGTCACCTTCGATTGGTCCATCCTGGCCGGCTGGCACGCCCCCGCCCCCTGGCTGCTCGCCGGCGGGCTCGGCCCGGACAACGTGGCCGAGGCGATCCGCGCCACCGGCGCCGCCGCGGTGGATGTCGCCTCCGGCGTGGAGCGCGAGAAAGGCATCAAGGACCCTGCGCTGGTAGCGGCCTTCGTGCACGCCGCCCGGGGAGCCGTGCAGCCGGCATGATCCTCCGCGCCACGCCGGAGGACGCCGACGCGCTGGGCCACGTGCACGTGCAGGCCTGGCGGGAGAGCTATCCCGGCATCGTGCCGCAGGCGGTGCTGGATGGGCTGGACCCCGCGGAACGCGCGGCGATGTGGCGCCGGGTGATTACGGCCGGCGAGGATGTCTGGCTGGCGCGCGAGGCGGGCGGGCCGCTGCTGGGCTTCGCCAATGCCGGGCCGCAGCGCGAGCCGGCCGTGCTGCCCTTCGCCGGCGAGATCTACGCCATCTACCTGCTGCAGGCGGCCAAGGGGCGCGGCCTCGGCCGGGCGCTGATGCGGGCCGCCGCACGCGGCTTGCTGGCGCGCGGCCTGGGCTCGGCCAGCCTGTGGGTGCTGGACGGCAACGACACGGCGGAGGGCTTCTACGCCGCGCTGGGCGGGCGCATCGTGCTGCGGCGCGCCTTTCCCCCGCCGGCCGAGTGGGACGGGCACGAGACCGCCTTCGCCTGGGACGACCTCGCCGCCCTGGTCGCCTGACGCCACCCGGATATGCCGACACGGCACGGCCAGGCACCGTGCGCCGCGGCTAGGATGCCGGCCTTCCCTGATCAGGGCCGTTCATGGCGCTCTCCCCCGCCGCCACGCAGCGCGGCCTGTTCCTGTTCCTGTGCCTCGTCTGGGGCACCAACTGGCTGGCGATGAAGGCCGGCACGGCAGAGGTGCCGCCCGGCATCTATTCCGGCCTGCGCTGGACCGTGGCCGGCGCCGTGCTGCTGGCCTTCCTCGCCCTCCGCGGCGATCCGGTGCGCGTGCCGCCGCGGCTGTGGGGGCGGATCATCTGGGTCAGCATCATGATGATCCCGCTCAACGCCGTGATCATGCTCTACGGCCTGCGCCACGTCTCCAGCGGGCTTGCCGCCGTGCTGAACTCCGCCCTCACGCCCATCGCCATGGTCGGCTTCGCCGCCATCCTGGGGCAGGAGCGGTTCAGCCGCCGCCACCTGGGCGCGCTGGCGGTGGGCGTGGTGGGCGTGCTGGTGCTGTTCGGGCCGAAGGCGGCTGTCGGCGCGCTGGACACGCTGGAGGTGCTGGGCGCACTCGGCGTCATGATCGGCAACCTGCTCTATTGCTGGTCCTCCGTCTCCGCCCGCCCGCTGATGCGCTCCCTGCCGCCGGTGCACCTGGTGGCGATCACCAACTTCATCGGCGGCGTGGTGCTGCTGGTCTTCGCGCTGCCCTTCGAGCCCGGCGCCCTGCGCGCCGCCCGGCTGGACTGGAGCTGGGTGGCCTGGCTTTCGTGGTGGTACCTGCTGCTGCCGGCCTCGCTCGGCGCCACGATCATCTATTTCCGGCTGATGCGCGACTGGGGGGCAGGGCGCGTGGGCACCTACGCCTTCATCTCCCCGGTGGTGGCGGTGCTGGTGGGCATCCTGGTGGCCGGCGAGCAGGTGGGGCTGGTGGATGCCGCGGGCATGGCGCTGATGCTGGGCGCCGCCTTCCTCGCCCTTCACAAGCCCGCGGCCGAAAAGGCGGCCGAAGCCCAGGCCCTGCAAGCCAAGGCGACAGAGGCCAAAACGACGTAGGGCGGGGTTTCCCCCGCCCTCGTTCGCAACACGTTCGCGCGACCAGTCGCGCCAGTGGCGCTCAGGCGATCGCGCCGGTGGCGCTCAGGCAATCGCCGGCTTCACCCCGATCGGGTCCAGCCGGTAGCCGCCGCCCTCGGTGATCAGCAGGCGGGAATTGGCCGGATCCGGCTCGATCTTCTGGCGCAGGCGGTAGATGTGCGTCTCCAGCGTGTGGGTCGTCACGGCGGCGTTGTAGCCCCACACCTCGTTCAGCAGCACCTGGCGCGCCACCGGCCGGCTGCCGGCGCGGTAGAGGTATTTCAGGATCGCGGCTTCCTTCTCCGTCAGCCGGATCTTGCGGTTGCGCGCGATGTCCTGCAGCAGCTTGGCGGCCGGGCGGAAGGTGTAGGGCCCGATGGTGAAGACCGCGTCCTCGCTGTTCTCGAAGGTGCGCAGCTGCGCGCGCAACCGTGCCAGCAGCTCCGCCAGCCGGAAAGGCTTGGCAATATAGTCGTTGGCCCCGGCATCAAGCCCGCGCACCACGTCCGACTCATCGTCGGAGCCGGTGAGCATGATGATCGGCACCTTGATGCCCTGGCGGCGCAGGCGGGCACACAGGTCCCGGCCATCGCCATCCGGCAGGCCGACATCAAGGATCAGCGCGTCGTAGCGCTCGTTGCCCGCAAGCAGCCGTGCCTCCGCCTCAGCGGCGGTGGCGGCTTCCGCGGCGGTGAACTCGCCGTCGAAGGCAAGCTGTTCCGTCAGGACTTCCCGCAACGCCTGGTCGTCATCCACGATCAGGATGGGGCGCTCGCCCGCCATGCCGTTCTCCTTCTCCCGCCTGATTTCCCCGACTTGCGAACAATTCGCCTTGCACCGACCAAAACAGACCGCCGCAATCGAGTCGCCGCAAGCATGCATTGAACGTGCATCTTGGCCAAGGGATGCATGGCCGCGTCACGTTTTCGTGCTGCGGCACCATTTACGGCAGCGTCGCATCCAGCGCGGTTCGCGGCCCGTATAGGCGGCATGCGCCTGGCTGGCTAGGCAGGCGCCATTTTGGCCACACATGAGGGGCATGGTAATGCCATCGCACAACGCCGGGGCCCGCATGAATCCAGCAGACCACCTGCCGCCACGGCCAGAACCGGCACCAACCGATGCGGCGGCCCCGCGCCCGGAGATGCTGGCGCGCCTGCGCGCCGTGCACCGGGCGGCGGGCGAACTGCGCCGCGGCACGCCGGTGCTGCTGCTCGGCGCCGCCCCGCTGGTGATGGTGCCGGCCGAAACCGTGGGCGCGCGCGGCCTGGCGGAGCTGAAGGCGCTCTCGGCCGGGCCCGCGGTGCTGTTGCTGGCCCCCACCCGGGCCGCGACCGTGCTGCGCCGGCCGGTCGCCCAGGCCATGGAGCCGGCCGAGGCGGCGATCGCGCTGCGCACCTCTCCCGCCATGCTCCAGCCGGAGGTGCTGCTTGGCATAGCCGACCCCACCGCCGCGCAGATGCTGCCGGAGGAGCCGGTGCCCGCCGAATGCCCCGCCCTGGCACCGGCCGCCCTCGCCCTGGCCAAGCTCGCCCGCCTGCTGCCCGCCATGCTGGCCGCCCCCGCCCCCGACGATGCCGCCGCCCGCGCCGAGGCGATGGGGCTGATCGCGGTGGGCGCCGAAGCGGTGCTGGCGCACCAGGTGGAAGCCTCCCTCGGCCTGCGCCGCGTGGCCGAGGTGCCGGTGCCGCTGGAGGATGCGCCCGATGCCCGCATCGTGGCCTTCCGCGCCCCGGATGCGGGGATCGAGCACATGGCGATCCTGGTCGGCCGGCCGGAGGAGGCCGCGCGCGCCGGCATCGTGCCGCTGGTGCGCATCCATTCCGAGTGCTTCACCGGCGACCTGCTGGGCAGCCTGCGCTGCGATTGCGGCCCGCAGCTGCGCGGCGCCATCGCGCGCATGGCGGCCGAGGGCGGCGGGGTGCTCCTCTACCTCGCCCAGGAAGGCCGCGGCATCGGGCTGATGAACAAGCTGCGCGCCTACACCATGCAGGATCGCGGGCTCGATACGCTCGATGCCAACCGCGCCCTGGGCTGGGGGGCGGATGAGCGCAACTTCCTGATCGCCGCCACCATGCTGCAGGAACTCGGCATCGACCGCGTGCGCCTGCTCACCAACAACCCCGGCAAGGTCGCCGCCCTCCAGGCCGCCGGCCTGCGCAGCGTGGTGCGCGAGCAGCATGAGATCGCGCCCAACGGCGTCAACGACGAATACCTCGCCACCAAGGCCCGCCGCTTCGGCCACCTGCTCGGCCTGAAGCTGCAACCATGACAGAGGCGATCGTCCACGCCGACGGCCGCCTGGTCTTCCAGGGCCGCACCTTCCGCTGCGCCCTCGGCCGCGCCGGCGTGGTGCCCGCGGACCGCAAGCGCGAAGGCGATGGCGGCACCCCCACCGGCCTATTGCCCCTGCGCCGCCTCCACTACCGTGCCGACCGCGTGAAGCTGCCGCCCACCGCCCTCCAACGCGCGCCCATCGCGCCCGACGACCTCTGGTGCGACGCCCCACCCACGCCAGCTACAACCGCCTGGTGCGAAAGCCCTTCGACGCCAGCCACGAGGAGATGTGGCGGGCCGACGAGCTCTACGACATCGTCGGCGAACTCGGCTGGAACGACGCCCCGGTGGTGCCATGGCACGGCAGCGCCATCTTCCTTCACCTGGCGCGGCCCGATTACGGCCCCACGGCCGGCTGCGTCGCCCTGGTCCGCGCCGACCTGCTGGAGGTCCTGGCCGGGGGCCTCACCGCACTGCAGGTGATAGGGAAGTAAGAGTCTTCTTTTTTCTGAAGAAAAAAGAAGCAAAAAAGACTTTCCCCGTTTGATGCGGAAAGACTCGGTCCCTCCGCTTCAAACGGGCAAAAGTTTTTTGGTTCTTTTTTTCAAAAAAGAACCGCTCCCTTGCCCTCAATCAAACCGCCGGGCGGCATCGTGCCGCCCGATGTCGGATTTTCGAGGGCCGAGAACCATCTGGTGTTCCGGGCGATGGATGGAAGGCGCAGGCTGGCGCCGCATACATCTGTCGGAAAGCCTTACACAATGAAATTCTGGAGATTTTACGGACTCGCCAATTTGTTGAAAAGAAATAAAAAACATGCCTGGCGCGATTTTTGCTTATCGGCAGGCGATGACATCTCCTGGCGTCAGGGGCATGCACACCTGAGGAATCGACATGATCCGCCCGTCTGCCGTTGCACTTGCCGCTGCCCTGCTGCTGCCTTGCACACCTGCCTTGGCGTTCACCATCGACTTCGACAGCCTGCCCGCGGGCACCGTCATCACCAACCAGTTCCCTGAGGCGACCTTCACGTCGGCGGTCGGATTCGATATCCGCACACTCGCCTATAGCTTCAGCGCCGGCAGCTCGCTTCCGAACGTGATCGCAGCCTACGACAGCCAGACCGGGGGCATTAGTCCCAACCAGGATCTCCATGTCGCATTTGCATTCGCGGTGGATGGTCTGTCCTTCCAGATCGTCGGCGACAACTCGATAATTGCAGGAATCGTGGATGTGTTCGATGTCTCCGGCCTTGCCGGCACGGTCAACCTGGTAGGCGACAATGACGCAGATACGGCCAACACCATCGATCTCTCGGCCTTTGCGGGCGTGACCGGCATCAGCATCAGGAACGTGACCGATCCCGCCGGCATCGGCTACGACACCTTCACCTTCGTGGCCGCCGCCACCACCAGCACGCCCGAGCCGGCCTCCATGGCCCTGCTCGGCATCGGCCTGCTCGGCTTGGCGGCTCGGCGCCGCCTGGGCTGACACGGCGGCCACTGCGGCCGACAAAGGAACCGCCCGGTACGCTGCACCGGGCGGTTATTTCGTTTTGGAGGGAGGCTTCAGTCGAGCCGATAAGGCTTCGCCGCCTCGTCATACGCCGGATAGCCCATCAGCTCCCGATGCGCGGCCCCCGAAAGCGCCAGGTCGGAGGCATTGCCACCCGCCTTCAGCGCCGCGAGCCCCTGCAGCATCGCGTTCGCCGCCGGCGAGAGCATGATCGTGGGATAGGTCCCGATCTTCACGCCCAGCTTGATGGCTTCCTCGCGCGAGGGGATCGGCCCCGGCCCCGGCGAGAGCACGTTGAAGCACGGCTTGCCGCCGGCCGCTTCCACGCCCATGCGGTATTCCTCGTGCGTGGCCGGGCTGTCCAGGAACAGGATGTCCGCCCCTTCCTTGGCATACATCTCGATGCGGGCGAGGGCTTCGTCGATGCCCTGCGTCGGCCGGCAATCGGTGCGCGCCAGGATCAGGATGCCGCTGTCCTTCGCGGCATCGATCGCAGCGCGGATCTTCATGCGCGCCTCGTCCCGGGTGATGCAGGGCTTGCCGGCGGAGGTCAGCGCGCGCGGCGTGATCTTGTCCTCGATCAGGATCGCGGCGGCCCCGGCCCGGCCATAGGCCCGCACCGTGCGCTGCACGTTCATCGCGTTGCCATAGCCGTGGTCGCCATCGGCCAGCACCAGCGTGTTCGGCGCCGCGCCACGCACCATGTTGAAGCTGTCGAACATCTCGGCGAACGAGATCAGGTCCAGGTCCGGCCCACCCAGGCGCGAGGCGGCGCAGCAGGAGCCGGAGAGGAACGCGGTCTCGAACCCGGCCTCGGCCGAGAGCCTGGCGGTCAGCCCGTCCCACACCGCGGGCATGGTGATGAAGCCGGGCTGGGCGAGCAGCGCACGCATGCGCTCGGGGGCGGTGGGCATTCTTGGTGTTTCCTCGTGTGTCGAAGCACCGAGGCTAGACCCATTGCGGAGGCTGACCAAGTGGCAGACGCCGCGCACGGTGGTAGAGAGGTCCAAACGCGAGGGAGACGACGATGGCGATCTACGAAATGCGCACCTACACGCTCAATGTCGGCGCGATGGGTCCGGCGGTGAAGCTGTACCAGGAATTCGGCTACCCGGCGCTGGAGAAGGGCGGCCACACCAGGCACCTCGTGGGCTATTTCGTCGCCGACACCGGCATGATCAACCAGCTGGTCCATTTGTGGAAATTCGCGGACGACGCCGAACGCCGCGCCCACTGGAAGGCGGTCTTCGCGAATGTCGATTTCATCGAAGGCTTCGCCGCCAAGTTCCGTCCCCTGATGCAAAGCCAGGAAGTGAAGCTCCTCACCGCCGCCCCCTGGGGCCCCCACCCGTGAGCGGCCGTAACCTGCCGCTGTCCGGCCAGCGCCTCTGGGACAGCCTGATGGAGATCGCGAAAATCGGCGGCACCGCGAAGGGCGGCTGCAACCGCCAGACGCTGACCGATCTCGACGCCCAGGGCCGCGCCCTGTTCCAGACATGGGGTGAGGCAGCGGGCCTCACCCTCGCCACCGACCGCCTCGGCAACATGGTCTTCACCCGCCCGGGCCGCGACCCCGGCCGCAAGCCCATCGCCATCGGCAGCCATCTCGACACCCAGCCCACCGGCGGCAAGTTCGACGGCATCCTGGGCGTGCTCGCCGGCCTCGAACTCATGCGCGCCCTGCACGAAGCCGGCGCCGAAACCGAAGCCCCCCTCGTCCTCATCAACTGGACCAACGAGGAAGGCGCCCGCTTCTCGCCCCCCATGATGGGCAGCGGCGCCGCCATGGGCCTGTTCACCGAGGCCGAGGTGCTCGCCAAGCAGGATGCCGCCGGCCTGCGCTTCGGCGACGAACTCGCCCGCATCGGCTGGCAAGGCACTGCCGACCCCGCCGACCTGCAGAACCTCGGCGCCTATTTCGAACTGCACATCGAGCAGGGCAAGCTGCTGGAGGATGCCGGCCTCGACCTCGGCGTCGTCACCCACGCCCTCGCCCAATCCTGGTACGAAGTCACCGTCACCGGCGCAGATGCCCATGGCGGCAGCAACATGGAAGGCCGCCGCGACGCGCTGATGGCCGCCGCCCCCCTCATTTCCGCCGTCGAGGAAATCGCCCTCGCCGCCGCCTCGCCTTCGGGCGAACTCGGCCGCGGGACCGTGGGCGTGGTGGACGTGCAACCCGGCAGCCGCAACGTCGCCCCCGGCCGCGTCTGGTTCAGCATCGACACTCGCCACGGCGACCCCGATTGCCTCGCCTGGATGGGGAACGAGATCAAGGCCCGCGCCGCCGAGATCGCCCTCCAGCGCGGCGTCACCATCGAGGTCCAGGATTTCTGGCACGCCCCGATGACCCAGTTCGACCCCACCCTGGCCCAGCACCTCCGCCAGGCCGCCACCGCCCGCGGCTACCGCTTCCAGGACATGCCCACCGCCATCGGCCACGACGCCGTCTACGTCGCCCGCAAGCTCCCCGCCGTCATGCTCTTCTGCCCCTGCCACGGCGGCCTCAGCCACAACGAGGCCGAGAGCATCACCCCGGAATGGGCGGAAGCCGGCATGCTGGTGCTGGCCGATGCCGTTCTCGCCGCCGCCAATTCGTGAGGGAGACCACCATGACCGACTGGACCGCGCTCCAAACCGCCATCGCCGCCGCCGAAGCCGCCGGCTGCACCCTCGGCGTCACCGCCATCGCCCCCAACGGCACACGCTTCTCCCACAACGGCACGCGCCGCTTCGTCGCCGCCAGCACCATGAAGATCCCCATCATGGTCGAGCTCTTTCGCCGCATCGACCAGGGCCGCGACAGCCTCGATCACCTCCACGTCCTGCGCGAGGAAGACAAGGCCACAGGCGGCGGCGTGGTGAAGGAACTCCACGCCGGCATCACCTTCACCGTGCGCGACCTCTGCTATCTGATGATGGCGATCAGCGACAATTCCACCACCAACATCCTGATCGACCGCGTCGGCATGGCCGAAACCAACGCCCTGATGAAGGCCCTCGGCATGCAGGGCTCCGTCCTCGGCCGCAAGGTCCGTGGTCGCCCGCCCGTCGAAGGCGAAACCGAGAACTTGGCCATCCCCGACGAGTACGCCGCCCTCATCGCTGCCATCCTGGGCAACACCGCCGCCTCCCCCGCCTCCTGCGCCGCCATGGTGCAGATGCTGGAAAAGCAAACCAACGACCGCCGCATCGCCCGCCACCTGCCGCGCGGCGAAGCCCGCCCGCGCTGGGGCACGAAAACCGGCAGCCTCCCCGGTGTGGTCAACGACGTCGGCTTCATCATGGCCCCCACCGGCCCGCTGGTCCTGTCGATCTACTGCGAAATCCCCGACCCCAACGCCGGCGAGGCGGTCATTGGTGACATCGCCCGCGCCGCCCTGTCCGCCCTGTAGCCACCGGCAACCCGCCCGCAACCCGCCGGCCCTGGGCCGCGTTCGCCCTCTGCCACCCGGCAGAGGAGAGCCCCCATGCCCGCCCAGCCCGGCCGCCTCCGGTGAGCCCCACAACAGCCCACAGCGACCCCCGGCCGCGCATGGCGCCCGGGCTGGCCTGGGCCGGCATCTGGCTCGGCCTCGCCCTGGGCGGCTTCTTCGACGGCATCGTGCTGCACCAGATCCTGCAGTGGCACCACATGCTCAGCGCCGCCGACAACCCCAACCTCACCGGTCTGCGGCTGAACATCATCGCCGACGGCCTGTTCCACGCCGCCACCTGGCTGATCGCCGTCCTCGGCCTGATCCAGCTCTGGCGGGCGCGCGACGACCTGGCCGAACTGCGCCGCCCCACCCCCTTCATCGGCGCCATCCTGGCTGGGGCAGGGCTGTTCAACCTGCTGGAAGGCGCGATCAACCACCACCTGCTCGGCCTGCATCACGTGAATGAGACCGTGCCGCCGTCGCAGTGGTGGATCTGGGACCTCGCCTTCCTCGCCTCCGGCGCGGCCCTGCTCGCGCTCGGCTGGCGCATGGCGCGGCGCGTGTGACGAATCGTAAAGCTTGCGACCCGCTCGCAATCCCGCTTGTATGTACGCATACGAACATGGTGGCGCCGATGTTGCCGGGCGAGGACATGCCGCTCGACGTTTTGGAGGAGCGGGTGGAGGAGGCGGTGCGCATGCTCCGCCTGCTCGCCAACGAACGCCGCCTGATGGTGCTCTGCCACCTCCTGGCCCGCGGCGAGATGAATGTCGGCTCCCTGGCCGACCTCGTCGGCCTCTCCCAACCCGCCCTCTCCCAGCACCTCGCCCAGATGCGCGCCGAAGGCCTGGTGGCCACAAGGCGGGAAGCCCAGACCATCTGGTACCGCGTCGCCGACCCCAAGGTCGCCCGCCTCGTCGATGTGCTGCACGAGATGTTCTGCCCCCAGCTCTAGCCCCCTGGCTTGCATCCCGTCCGTCAGGCTACATCTATGGCCCAAGGTATTCGCGACGAGGACGGCCCCAGGATGGACCACATCATCGGACAAGCCCCGGCAACGGGCGGCGCCGGCGCCAACATGATCGTCGATGGCGACCAGGCGACCTTCATGAAGGACGTGGTGGAGGCCTCGCGCCAGATCCCCGTCCTGGTCGATTTCTGGGCCACCTGGTGCGGCCCCTGCAAAACCCTCACCCCCACGTTGGAAAAGGTCGTCCGCGCCGCCGGCGGCCGGGTGAAGCTGGTCAAGATCGACATCGACAAGAACCAGCAGCTCGTCGCCCAGCTCTCCCGCCTCGGCCTGCCGCTGCAATCCGTGCCCACGGTGGCCGCCTTCTGGCAGGGCCAGATCGCCGACATCTTCCAGGGCGCCCTCCCCGAGAGTGAGGTGAAGCGCTTCATCGAAACGCTGCTCAAGGCATCCGGCGGCACCATGCCCACGGCCGACCTGATCGGCGAGGCCAAGGCCGCCATGGAAGCCGGCACCCCGCAGGAAGCCGCCGGCCTCTACAGCGAAGTGCTGGAGCAGGAGCCGGAGAACCCCGAAGCCTGGGGCGGCCTCGTCCGCGCCCTGCTGGCCATGGGCGAGATGGAGCAGGCGCACGAAACTCTGGAACAGGTGCCGGAAAAGATCGCCGAGCACGCCGAGGTCTCCGGCGCCCGCAGCGCCCTGGCGCTTGCCGAGGAAGGCCGCGCCGCCCGCGAAAAGCTCGGCGCCTTCGAAGCCGCGCTGGCCGCCGACCCCGCCGACCACCAGGCCCGCTACGACCTCGCCACCGCGCTCAATGCCATGGACAAGCGCGAGGAAGCCGCCGACGCCCTGCTGGAGATCATCCGCCGCCAGCGCGGCTGGAACGACGATGCCGCCCGCCTGCAACTGCTGAAGTTCTTCGAGGCTTGGGGCTTCGATGATGCCGTCACCATGAGCGCGCGGCGCAAGCTGTCGGCCATGCTGTTCAGCTGAGCGCCGTCGCCAAACCACCCGGAGGGCCGATGGACGATACGCGCCAGGCACGGCTCGACGAGCTGCCGACGGAATTCCCGGTGTTCCCCCTCACCGGCGCCCTGCTGCTGCCGCGCGGCAAGCTGCCGCTGAACATCTTCGAGCCGCGCTACCTGGCGCTGGTCGAGGATGCGCTCGGGCACGGCCGCATCTTCGGCATGGTCCAGCCCGATCCGCAGAAGCAATCCGGCCCCACCGGCCCCGGCCTCTACCGCATCGGCTGCCTCGGCCGCCTCTCCTCCTTCAGCGAGGCCGAGGATGGCCGCTACCTCATCACCCTCACCGGCCTGTGCCGCTTCGCCCTGGGCACGGAGCTGGAAATGCGCCGCGGCTACCGCCGGGTGCGCGCCGACCTCGCCCCCTTCGCGCACGACCTCGAAACCCCCGCCGAACTGCCCGGCTTCGACCGCCCGCCCCTGATCGCCGCGCTCCGCAGCTACTTCCTGCGCCGCGGCTTCGATGCCAACTGGGACGCGATCGGCAAGATGCCGGATGACCAGCTGATCATCACCCTCTCCATGGTCTGCCCCTTCGACCCCGCCGAGAAACAGGCGCTGCTGGAAGCGCAGGATGAGCCGGAGCGCGCCCGCACCCTGCGCACCCTGCTGGAGATCGACACCCACCAGACCGCCGAGCCCGGGCCCGATGGCCCGGTGCGGGCAAGCTGAGCCGAAAAGAGCACCGCATGTCCGACACCCCCGTTCCCGTCGATCCCCGCCTGCTGGAAATCCTGGTCTGCCCCATCACCAAGGGCCCGCTGGAATACGACCGCGCCGCCAACGAGCTGATCAGCCGCAGTGCCCGGCGCGCCTACCCGATCCGCGACGGCATCCCCATCATGCTGCCCGACGAAGCCCGCATGCTGGACGAGGCGTGAACCACCCCGTGCCAACGCCGACCCCCACCGAAATCCACCTCCGCCGCGCCGAAAAGCGCCTGGACGTCGCCTTCGACGACGGCGCCCGCTTCAGCCTGCCCGCCGAATACCTCCGCGTGGAAAGCCCCAGCGCCGAAGTCCAGGGCCACGGCCCCAACGAACGCCGCACCATCGCCGGCAAGCGCCACGTCGGCATCACCGGCCTCGAACCCGTCGGCAACTACGCCGTCCGCCTCCTCTTCGACGACGGCCACGACACCGGCATCTTCTCGTGGGACGTCCTGTACAGCCTGGGCAAGGACCAGGCCGGCAAATGGGACGCCTACCTCGCCGCGCTGCGCGCCGCAAAACTCAGCCGCGACCCGAAGTAGCGAAGGGAAGGCCGAGCCCCCGGGACCTCGTCCTTCTGAAAAATAATGGTTTCCAAAGGCCGCCGGCCTTTGGTGGGTCCAGGGCAAAGCCCTGGCCTTCCCTTTCCTTCCCTTCCTTCCCCGCGCGCCCGTTCGGCGCTAGGCTGCCGCAACGACGTTGCTGGAGGAAATGACATGGCTCACACGCTGGAGAGTTTTGCCAAGGCTTGCGCCGCCGCGATTTCGGCCGACCCCGGCCCAGGCGGGCGGCAGAAGGTGTGCGAACTGGTGCGCGAGGTCCTGCAGGATCCCGCCTTCGTCGCCGCCACCATCAAGGCCGACGGGCCGGAGCGGCAGGTGATCTACGAGGACCCGATCCACAAATTCGCCATCCTCGCCCACAGCTACCACGGCGCCAAGGACAGCGCGCCGCACGACCACGGCCCCACCTGGGCGATCTACGGCCAGGCCACCGGCGAGACGATCATGACCGACTGGGAGAAGGTCGCCGAGCCGAACGGCGACGAGCCCGGCCGCGTAAAGCGCATCCGCGACTACAAGCTCACCCCCGGCATGGCCTATGCCTACGAGCCCGGCGTGCTGCATTCCCCGCGGCGGGACGCGTCCACCACCCTGCTGCGCATCGAGGGCTTCAACCTCGGCAGCTACAAGCGCCACAAATACGTCGCGGTCTGAGGCGGCGGTGTCCGACCTCTCCGGGCTGCGCATTGTCCGCCTGAACGCCACGCTCTTCCCGCCAAGCGCATTCGAGCGTGCGGAATGGGCCCGGATGGGCGTGGCCCCGGTGGAGGCCGAGGCCAACACGGCCGACGAGCTGATCCCCCTAGTGGCCGAGGCCGACGGCGTGTTCGCCATCTCCGTCTCCCTGCCCACCAAGGTGGTGGCGGCGATGAACCGGTGCCGGGTGATCTCCCGCCTCGGCACGGGCACAGACAAGATCGACGTGGCGCTGGCCAAGGCGCGCGGCATCCTGGTCACCAACGTGCCGACCTTCTGCATCGAGGAGCAGGCCGACCACACCATGGCGCTGCTGCTGGCCCTGGTCCGCAAGCTGCCGCCAATGCAGCGCGCCATGCGGGCCGGCGCCTTCAACGCGGCCCAGGGCGTCTCGCGCGGCAACCGGCGCATGAACGGGCAGACTCTGGGGCTGGTGGGCTTCGGCAATTCCGCCCGGCTCACGGCCCAGCGCGCCCGCGGCTTCGGCCTGCGCGTGCTGGCCACGCGGCGCAGCGCCACGCCGGTGGACCCGTCCTTGGGTGTGGAGATGACCGATCTCGCCACCGTGCTGCGCGAGAGCGACTACGTCTCCCTGCACCTGCCGCTGGCCGCCGAAACGCATCACATGATCGGCGCGGCCGAGTTCGCGGCAATGAAGCCCGGTGCCCTGTTCATCAACACCTCCCGCGGCGGGCTGGTGGACGAGGCGGCGCTGGAAGCAGCGCTGCGCAGTGGCCACCTGGGCGGGGCAGGGCTGGACACGTTCGAGCGGATCGACGTCTTCGCCGAGAATCCGCCGATGCCGCACTGGAGCCTGCTGGAGCTGGACAACGTCATCGCCACCCCGCACGTGGCCGCCAATTCCATCGAGGCGGGGCAGGACGTCTCGCGCGGCGGGATCGAGAATCTGTGCGCCGTGCTGCGCGGCCATTGGCCCAGGCCGGGCCACATCGTGAACGAGGGCGTGGTGCCGCGCGTGGCGCTGGCGCCCTGGCCCGGGGACTAATGCTGGCATGAAGATCGCAGTTTTCGGCGCCGGTGCCATCGGCGGGCATCTGGCCGCGCGCTTGGTGCGCGGCGGGGCGGATGTTTCGGTGATCGCCCGCGGCGCGCATCTTGCGGCCATGCAGGCCCGCGGCATCCGCATCGTCTCGCCGGATCTGGAAGATACCCACCCCGTCCGCGCCGGCGCCGATCCCGCCGCATTCGGCGTGCAGGATGCAGTGCTGGTCACGGTGAAGGCCCCGGCACTGCCCACCGTGGCGGCCGGGATCGCGTCGCTGCTGGGCCCTGATACCGCGGTGGTGTTCGTGATGAACGGCATCCCCTGGTGGTATTTCCACGCCCATGGCGGCCCCTGGGATGGCCGGCGCATGCCCCATGCCGATCCCGACGGCGCGGTGTGGGAGGCAGTCGGGCCCGCCCGTGCCATCGGCGGCGTGGTCTATTCCGCCTGCACGGTGATCGAGCCCGGCGTCATCCAGGTGGCGCATCGCCGCAGCCGGCTCTTCCTCGGCGAGCCCGATGGCAGCCTGTCCGCCCGCATGGCCGCCATCGCCGCCCCCCTGCGCGAAGGCGGCTTCCTGGTGGACGAAAGCCCGCGCATCCGCGACCTGGTCTGGCAGAAGCTGGTCGGCAACCTGGCCAGCGGCCCGGCCGCCGTGCTCGGCGCCGTGGCGCCCAAGGCCTATTCCCTGGAACCCGCCGTGGAACGCGCGGTGCGCGCCAGCTACGCCGAGGGCCTGGCCATCGCCGCCGCCATGGGCTGCCACCCGCAAGTGGACGTGGACAGCCAGATCGAACACGGCCGCGCCATGACCCACCGCCCCAGCATCCTGCAGGACCTGGAACTGGGCCGCCCGATGGAGATCGACGGCATCTACGCCACCGCGCTCGATCTCGCCCGCCTGGCCGGCGTGGCCACGCCGACGCTGGACATGATGGTGGCGCTGATGAAGGTCCGCGCCCGGATGGCGGGGCTGTATCCGGCCGCCTAACCCAACCCTCCGGTCCCCGTTTCCCCTGTCAAACTAACAATTCGCCAAAATCAAAGAAAAATTTCTTGTCCATCGGTGTGGCCTGTGCTGGAATTCCCAGCGATGCCACATCAACCCGCCGCTCCGGTCCAAGCCGACGCCCTGCGCCCCCTGGCGCAGTCGATCTCGCACGCCCGGATTCCGGCCGCGTTGAAGCTCCTGCTGCTGGCCCTGCTCGCCGCCCTCTCGGTCGCGACCTGCGCGCGCCACTCCCTGGGCCGCCCCCTGGGCCGCCCGCACCCGGACTGGCTCCTCTCCTGCACCACCGACCCCACCGAAGACCCGGACTCCGCCTGGGACCTCCACGTCCTGCGCCGATTCCGTCGCCGCCGCGCCCGTCTCGGCTGGCTGATGCGCTGCGACCGCGCCGAGGGCATGTCCCTGTCCGGCCACCGCGCACCCGCACTCCGCCCCACCCGGGCCGCCCGTGCGCCCCCAATGCGGTCATGCGCCCCAACTCACCCTGAATCCGTCGCGAAAACCCCGCGTCCCGCGGCGATGACTCATGGCCAAAGCCCGGGCCGCACCCCTCGGGCAAGCAAGGCCAGGGCTTTGCCCTGGACCCACCAAAGGCCGGCGGCCTTTGGAAACCATGATCTTTAAGGAATGAGGTCCAGGGGCTTGGCTCCTCGTGCGAAGGCGCGCTCCGGACCAGGCGGCTCTGGGCACAGCCCAGCTCCGCTGTCGTCCAACGGTATCAGTGCGGCCGCTGCCCCACGTAATTCCCGGGTGGGGTGTAGTTGCACACCCAGACTTCGGAGTTCCCGCAGCTGGCCATCCCACATCCAACATGGGTGGTGCTGCGCCACACCACCTGGGTGTAGTGGCCACACACCTTGCCGGGCGCGCAGCTGTTGCGCGTGGCGTCGTAGTCCCGCCGCTCGCCCACCCACATCCCCACCACCTGGCCCGGTGACAGCGCCTGCCCACTGGCCCAGGCAAGGTTCTCCCCCAGCCCGGCGGCGCCGCTGTGCCGCATCGCGCAACGCGACTCACGCAGCTTGTCCGCCCAGCGCTGGGCAGTAACGGCCAACTCCGCAGACCATTGCAGCGGCGGCACGCCAACCGCCTGCCGCGCCTGGTTGTGGGCGGCAACCGTCCCGGCGAAGCGCTGCGGCTCCGGCTGCGCCACGGCGGGTCCGCTCAGCGACAGGAGGGCAAGCAGGGCGGCAGGCAAGCGCGGCATGGGCGAGTCTCCGCGGCGGGATCAAACGTCCAGGTTGGCCACCTTCAGCGCATTGCCCACGATGAAGTCGCGGCGCGGCTCCACCACGTCGCCCATCAGCGTGGAGAATACGCCTTCGGCCTCCTCGGTATCGCCCACCTCCACCTGCAGCAGGGTGCGCACGGCGGGGTCCAGCGTGGTCTTCCACAGCTGGTCCGGGTTCATCTCGCCCAGCCCCTTGAAGCGCTGGATCGACAGCCCCTTGCGGCCCTGCGCGATGATGCGCTCAAACGCCGTGGCGGGCCCGGCCACCTGCGCCTCGTTACGGTCCAGCGCCAGCAAGGCCGGCTCGCCGAAGCGGCGGGCGAGTTCCTCGGCCCGGTCGTTCAGCCAGCGCGCCTCGGCACTGCGCATGGCCGCGGCATCCAGCTTGTGGATCTCCGCCACGCCGCGCACGGTGCGCGCCAGGGTCAGCCCGCCACCACTGTTGGCGGAAACCACCCAGCTCCGCTCGGCCGGCAGCGACACGGCGTTGAGCCGGGCGGCCAGATCGGCGGCCACGTTGTTCACCCGGTTCTCATCGGGCGTCAGCGCGCCGACGATGGCCGCCTGCTCCAGCAGGCTGATCGGAATGCCGGCGGGCGCGCCCAGGCGCTTCAGCCGGTCATAGGACAGGCGCAGGAAGGTGGAATGGCCGCGCAGATCCTCGCCGGCCAGCACCTCGCCATTGGCATAGCCCAGCCGGGCATCGGCCAGCACCTTGTCCAGCAGGAAGTTGTCCAGCGCGTCGTCGTCCTTCAGGTAGCGCTCCTCGTTGCCGCGCTTGGCGCGATACAGCGGCGGCTGGGCGATGAACAAATGCCCGCGGTCGATCAGCGGGCGCATCTGGCGGAAGAAGAACGTCAGCAGCAGGGTGCGGATGTGGGAGCCGTCCACGTCGGCGTCGGTCATGATGATGATCTTGTGGTAGCGCAGCTTGCCCACATCGAAGCCGCCCTGTTCCGGCTCGCCGCGGCCAATGCCGGTACCGAGGGCCGTGATCAGCGTGCCGATCTCGGCGCTGCCCAGCATGCGGTCGAAGCGGGCGCGCTCCACGTTCAGGATCTTGCCCTTCAGCGGCAGGATCGCCTGGTTCTTGCGATCCCGACCCTGCTTGGCGGACCCACCGGCGCTGTCGCCCTCGACGATGAACAGTTCGGATTTCGCCGGGTCGCGCTCCTGGCAGTCGGCCAGCTTGCCGGGCAGGGTGGAGACGTCCAGCACGCCCTTGCGCCGCGTCAGCTCGCGCGCCTTGCGGGCCGCCTCGCGCGCGGCGGCGGCGTCCATCACCTTCTGGATGATCGACTTGGCCTCGCGCGGATGCGTCTCGAACCAATGGCTCACGGCATCCGCCACCGCGGCACGCACCACCGGCGTCACCTCGGAGGAAACCAGCTTGTCCTTGGTCTGCGAAGAGAACTTGGGGTCCGGCACCTTCACCGACAGCACCGCCGTCATGCCCTCGCGCATGTCCTCGCCGACCAGGGCGAGGCTGTCCTTCTTGCCCATGCCCTCGGCGTATTTCGACACCACCTGGGTCAGCGCCGCACGGAACCCGGCCAGATGCGCCCCGCCATCGCGCTGCGGAATGTTGTTGGTGAAGCAAAGCATCGTCTCGTGGAAGCTGTCGTTCCACGACAGCGCCAGCTCCACCTTGATCTCGCCATTCGGCCCGATCCCGGCGCCGTTCACGCTGATCGGCGGGGTGACCACCGGCGTCTTCGCCCGGTCGAGCCAGTTCACGAACTCCACCAGCCCGCCCACGTAGTGGAACACCGATTCCACCGCCGGCGTGTGCCGCTCGTCGCGCAGCACGATGGCCAGGCCGGAATTGAGGAAGGCCAGCTCGCGCAGCCGGCGTTCCAGCACGGCGTAATCGAACTCCACCTTGGTGAAGGTGCCGGTGGAAGGCTTGAACGTCACCTCGGTGCCGCCCGCCGCATCCGAGGGACCGACGATCGAAAGCGGCGCCTCGGCATCGCCATGGCGGAAGCGGATGAAATGCTCCTGGCCCAGGCGCCAGATGCGCACCTCCATCCATTCCGACAGCGCGTTCACCACCGCCGCGCCCACGCCATGCAGGCCGCCCGAGACCTTGTAGGAGTTCTGGTTGAACTTGCCGCCGGCATGCAGCTTGGTCAGCACCACCTCGGCGGCGGAAACGCCCTCCTCGTGGTGGATGTCGGTCGGAATGCCGCGCCCGTTGTCGCGCACCGTCACGCTGCCATCGCCGTTCAGCGTCAGCGACACGCGATCGGCGTGGCCTGCCTGCGCCTCGTCCACCGCGTTGTCGATGATCTCGAAGGCCATGTGGTGCAGCCCGGAGCCGTCATCGGTGTCGCCGATATACATGCCCGGCCGCTTGCGAACGGCATCGAGGCCACGCAGCACGGAGATCGAGGCGGCGTCGTACGCATCGTTCTCCGGAGCGAGCTCGGGGGTGGGCGCATCGGGCTTCGGCGCGGCGTTCTCGGTCATGCCGACAGGGTGCTCCGGGGTGTCATGAGGAAGCGCGCAACATAATGGATTTTCTCGGATTTGGCCAGTTTTCCCAGGCCATCAGGGGGGCATGGGAGGGCTGAAATCCGCCGCCTGCGCCAGCCCGCCACCGGTGGCGCGCAGCAGCTCCGCCGCACCGCGCAATTCGGCGAAGGTGGCCTCGTCCGTGCCGGTCAGGAACACCTGCGCCGGCAGGTCCAACAGGGCGGCGAACAAAGCAGCGCGCCGGGCGGGATCGAGATGCACCGCCGGCTCATCGAGCAGCAGCAGCGGCGCGAAGCCGCGGACCCCGGCCAGCAGGGCGGCATGGGCCAGCACCACGCCGATCAGCAGCGCCTTCTGCTGCCCGGTGCTGGCCAGCGCGGCGGGCAGGGCGGTCGTGGCATCCTCCAGCCCCATATCGGCCCGGTGCGCGCCCAGCGAGGCGCTGCCGGCGGCGCCATCGGTGCCGCGCGCGGCGGCCAGCGAGTCGCGCAGCCAGTCCTCCACCGCCAGCGCCGGCTCCGTGGCCAGCCGGTCGGCGATCGGGCACAGCAGGTTCATCCGCGCCGCCGGAAAGGCGCCGGGCGGCGGCACCGCGTTCAGCCGGCCCACCAGCGCCATGCGCGCCACCGTGGCGGCCACCGCGTGCCGGGCCATCGAATCCTCCAGCCCGCCCAGCCAGGCCGGATCACGCCGACCTTCCGACAGCAGCCGGTTGCGCCCGGCCATCGCGGTGTCATGCGCCGCCACCTCGCGGGCATGGGCGGGTTCCAGCGCATACACCAGCCGATCGAGAAAGCGCCGCCGCCCGCCGGCGGCCTCCTGGAACAGCCGGTCCATCTGCGGGGTGAGCCACACCGCGGCAACCAGCGATGCCACCTCGGCCTGGTTGCGCGGCGGCAGGCCGTTGAGGCGGAACACCCGCCGCTCCCCGCGGCCATCCGGCGGCGAGCCGGTGCCGATATCCACCGCTACGTGCGGCGTTTCCAGCCGCGCCGCCACCGCCCAGGAGGCGCCCCCCAGCCGCTGCAACTCCGCCACCCGCGCTCCGCGCAATCCCCGCCCTGGCACCAGCAGCGAGATCGCCTCCAGCAGATTGGTCTTGCCGCTGCCGTTCGGCCCCGCCAGCACGCTGATGCGGCCCCTTGGATGCCAGGTGAGCGCCCCGTAGTTGCGAAAATCGGTCAGCGACAGGCGGGACAGCCGCAGCTGCGGCCCGGCCATCACCCGCCTCGCGACATCATGAGGGCGGGATCAGACCCGCATCGGCATCAGGACATACAACGCGCTGGCGTCGGCGCTATCCAGCACCACGGTCGGCGCCGCGCCATCGGAGAAGCGGAACTCCACCACGTTGCTGATCTGGTCGGTGATGTCGTTCAGGTAGCGCGCCTGGAAGCCGATCTCGAGCGGGCCGGCCTCGTATTTCACCTTGTCGCCGTCCAGCTCCTCGCTGGCAGTGCCCTGCTCCGGGCTGGAGGCCGACAGCACCAGCAGGTCGCGGGCCAGCGAAAGCTTCACCGGGCGCGAACGCTCCGACGAGATGGCGGCCACGCGGGCCACGGCCTCGGCGAAATCGCCCTTGTTCACCCGCATCACCTTGTCGTTGTCGCGCGGGATCACGCGCTCGTATTCCGGGAAGGTGCCGTCGATCAGCTTGCTGGTCAGCGTCACGGTGCCGACGCGGAACTGGATCCGCGTGTCCGACAGCGCCACCTCCACCTCGCCGGTGGTCTCGTCCAGGAGCTTGCGC
>JBIKOJ010000262.1:0-6353 GCA_044358135.1 Acetobacteraceae bacterium
CTGGCCGGTCTGGATGGTGACGCCGTCGATCGTGTAGCTGCCGGAGATGAAGCTGAAGGGTTGCGGGAAGGGGTTGGTGGGGGCGGACCAGGAACCGATGGTGGGGTTGGGTTCGATGTCGATGATGCCGGCGGTGTCGATGAGGAAGGAGCCGGTGATGGTGTCTCCCACCTGGCCGCTGACGCCCTGGCCGTAGATGGTGCTGGCGAGGTCGTAGGCGCCGTTGAGGATGGTTCCGGTGAAGGTGACGTTGACCTGGGCGGCCTGGGCGGCGCCGGGGAGGGCGAGGGCCAACAGGCTGGCGGCTGCCGCATTGATCCATTTGCGCATGAGAGATGCCTCGTCCGCGAAAATGGCCACCAAGACGGCGCGGCCGTGTTGAAAAATGGCACTCGCGGCGGGAAAGCGACGTTCAGAAAGCCGCGATATGTCACAAAATTTAATAGGACGTTAGGCGGGGGTCAAACCCACGAAATATTAATAAATGGTTAGATCGAGGCCGCGGCGGCTTATTCGTCGCGGCGGGGGCGGGTGAGGAGGGCGCGGATCGCCTCCGGCAGGGTGAGACGGCCTTCCACCACGGCGGCGACGGCTTCGGCGATGGGGAGTTCCACGCACGCTTCGCGGGCGCGGGCCACGAGGGCGGGGGCGGTGGCGACGCCTTCGGTGACCGATTCACGCGCGGCGAGAATCTCCTGCACGGACCGGCCCTGGCCGAGGGCGAGGCCGAAGGAGAAGTTGCGGCTGCCGGGGCCGGTGCAGGTGAGCAGCAGGTCGCCGAGGCCGGAGAGGCCGCTGACGGTCTCTGCCCGGCCGCCGAGGGCGGTGGCGAGGCGGGCGAGTTCGGCCAGGCCGCGGGTGACGAGGGCGGCGCGGGCGTTCTCGCCGAGGCCGGCGCCGATGACGGCCCCGGCGGCGATGGCGACCACGTTCTTGGCGGCACCGCCGACCTGGGCGCCGATGGGGTCGTCGTTGCCGTAGAGGCGGAATTCCGGGGTGGCGAGCAGGGCGACGGCCTGGGCGCGGGCCTGGGCATTGGTGCCGGCGAGGACGGCGGCGGCGGGGAGGCCGCGGGCGATTTCGGCGGCGAAGTTGGGGCCGGTGAGGACGCAGGCGGGGCGCGTGGGGTGGAGATCCGCCAGGATTTCCAGCGGCAGGCGGTGCGTGCCCTGCTCCACGCCCTTGCAGCAGGCGACGAGGAGGCCGGAGGGGAGATCGGGGGCGAGGGCGCGCAGGGCCTGGGTGGGGGTGGCGAGGAGGACGAGGTCGGCTTGCTCCCAGCGGTGGGAGATGTGCAGCGCCGCCGGCAGGGTGACGCCGGGGAGGTGGGGGTTTTCGCGGCTGCGGGCGATGGCGTCGGCGCGGGCGGGGTCGCGGGCCCAGAGGCGGACGCGGGCGCCGGCGCGGAGGGCCTGCAGCGCGAGGGCGGTGCCCCAGGCGCCGGCGCCGATGACTTGCACGCTACTCATCGGAGATCCTTGTGACGGCTGTGCCGGCCCCGTCCTCCTGGTCGGAGAGGCGGGCGAGCAGGGCTTCCAGGATGGGCGGGGCGGCCTGTTCGAAGCCGAAGGGCGGATTGACCACAAGCAGGCCGCTGCCGTTGAGGCGGGTGGGGTCGAGCGGGGCGCGCAGGTGGAGTTCGGCGGTGACGATGTCGCGGATGCCGGCGGCCTGGAGGCTGGCGTGCAGGGCGCGGAGGGGCGCGCGGTGCTTGATGGGGTACCAGGCGGCGAGGACCGCGCCCTTCATGCGGCGGTTCGCGGTGGCGAGGCCGGCGGCGAGTTGGGTGAATTCATCCTCGGCCTCGTAGGGAGGGTCGATGAGGACGAGGGCGCGTTTTTCGCCGGTGGGGGGCGGGAGGAGGGCGCCGAGGGCTTCCCAGGCGGAACGGTGGTGGACGGAGACCTGCGGGTCGCGGGCGAAGTGGCGGCGCAGGGTGGCGTGGTCTTCGGGGTGGAGCTCGCAGCAGGACAGGCGGTCCTGCGGGCGCAGCAGGGCGCGGATGAGGGCGGGGGAGCCGGGGTAGAGGCCGAGTTGGTTTACCAGGGCGACGTAGGCGGCGAGCGGCGCGGGGGGGGTGCGCAGCAGGCGAAGGATGCCTTTCTGCGCTTCGCCGGTGCGGGTGGCCGGGGTGGCGGCGAGGTCGTACTGGCCGATCCCTGCGTGGGTATCGAGCACGTGGAGCGCGCCGGACTTGCGCTGGAGGGCGGCGAGCAGCCAGACGAGCAGGGCGTGCTTGAGGCAGTCGCCGTGGTTTCCGGCGTGGAAGGCGTGGCGGTAGTTCATGGGCGCATGTCGGCGCTGTCGAGCGGCCAGCGGGGGCGGGGGGCGTGGTTCAGCTCGTCGGTCCAGCCGTGGCGCAGGCGTTCGAGTGCGGCCCAGGCGACCATGACGGCGTTGTCGGTGCACAGGCGCAAGGGGGGTGCGACGAAGCGGAAGCCGGCGCGGTTGGCCTCCGTGGTGAGGGCCTGGCGGAGGGTGGCGTTGGCGGCGACGCCGCCGGCGACGACGAGGGCGGTGGCGGGATGGGTGCGGCGGAAGATCGCCATGGCGTGGCGGGCGCGGTCGGCCATCACGTCGGCCACCGCGGCCTGGAAGCTGGCGGCGAGGTCGGCGGCCTCCTGCACCGGCAGCGCGCCCGCGGGGTAGGCGGCGACGGCCTGGGCGACGGCGGTCTTGAGGCCGGAGAAGGAGAAGTCGCAGCCTTCGCGGCCCTTCAGCGGGCGGGGGAAGGGGAAGCGGGTGGGGTTGCCCTGTTTGGCCAGTTTTTCTACGGCGGGGCCGCCGGGCCAGCCGAGGCCGAGGAGTTTTCCGACCTTGTCGAAGGCCTCGCCCACCGCGTCGTCGATGGTGGTGCCGAGGCGGCGGTGGCGGCCGGGGCCTTCCACGGCGACGCATTGGCAGTGGCCGCCGGAGACGAGGAGGAGGAGGTAGGGGAAATCGAGGCCACCGAGCGCGGGTAGGCGCGGCGAGAGGGCGTGGGCTTCGAGATGGTTGATGGCGAGGTAGGGCAGGTTGTGGGCCAGCGCCATGCCCTTGGCGAAGCCGCTGCCGACGATGAGGCCGCCGATCAGGCCGGGGCCGGCGCTGGCGGCCACCGCGGCGAGGTCGGCGGGGGTGGTGTTGGCCTTGGCCAGCACCTCGGCAACCAAGGCGGGGAGGTGGGCGAGGTGGGCGCGGGCGGCGATCTCTGGTACCACGCCGCCGAACTGGGTGTGGTCCTGCTGGCTCAGCACGGCTTCGGCCAGCACGGTGCCGTCCGGCGCGAGGACCGCGGCGGCGGTTTCGTCGCAGGAGGTCTCGATGCCCAGCACGGGGCCCAGCACGGGGCCCAGCACGGGGCCCAGCACGGGGCCGGCGAGCGTGCTGGTGGGGGCGGCCATGCGGTCCGGTTGCATCCTTTGCCTTCACATTCCTGTTGGGCCGTCATAGGACACCGCGATGCCGCCCGCACCCCCTTCCAACGCCGGCCACCCCGGTGCTGCTCCCGCTGGCCGTGGCAAGGCGCCGCCGCATGCGCGGCCGTTGCCGTTGCGGGTGGGCACGCGCGGCTCGCCGCTGGCGCTGTGGCAGACGCGGTACTTCCTGCAGCGGCTGACGACGTTCTGCCCGGTGTTGCGGGCGATGGATGTGTTCGAGGAGCACGCGATCCGCACCACGGGGGATGCGACGCAGGCGGCGGGCACAAGGCTGGCGGATCTCGGCGGCAAGGGGTTGTTCGCCAAGGAGATCCATGAGGCGCTGCTGGACCGGCGGGTGGATTTCGCGGTGCACTCGCTGAAGGACCTGGAGACGGATTTGCCGCCGGGGATCGTGCTGGCCGGCACGCTAGTGCGCGAGGATGCGCGCGAGGCGCTGATCCTGCCGGCGGGCACGGCGGTGGACCCGCAGGACCCGCTGGCGTCGCTGCCGAAGGGGGTGCTGGTCGGTTCCTCCTCCCTGCGGCGGCAGGCGCAGCTGCTGCACCTGCGGCCGGATCTGCGATTCGGGACCATCCGCGGCAATGTGGCGACGCGGATCGAGCGGGTGCGGACCGGGGATTTCGGCGCCACGCTGCTGGCGCTGGCGGGGATGAAGCGGCTGGGGCTGGAGGGGGAGGCCGCGGCGGTGCTGGGGCCGGAGCTGGTGCTGCCGGCGGCGTGCCAGGGGATTGTGGGCGTGACGGTGCGGGCCGACGATGTGGAGCTGCGCGCCATGCTGGCCGGGATCGAGGATGCCGATGCTCGCGCCGTGTCGCGCGCGGAGCGGGCGCTGCTGGCGGCGTTGGATGGGTCGTGCCGCACGCCGATCGGGGGGTATGCCAGGCTGCTGGAGGACGGGCAGCTGCACCTGACCGGGCTGGTGGCGCGGGAAGATGGCAGCTTCCTGCTGCGCCGGGCGATCACCGGGGCGCGCGGCGATGCGGAGCGGCTGGGGCGGGAGCTGGGGGCCAGCCTGCGGGCCGATACGCCGCGGGATATCCTTGCCTGATCCACGCCCGCGCGGCGTGCTGATCACGCGGCCGGAGAGTGGCGCGAAGGAGACGGCGGCGCGCGTGGCCGCGCTGGGTTTCGCGCCGATCCTGGCGCCGGTGCTGGCCATCGCCGCCCTGCCCGCCCGGATGCCCGCCCCAGCCAGGATTCAGGCCGTGCTGGTGACCAGCGGGAACGCGCTGCCGGCGCTCGGGCCCGCGTTTCACGCGGTAAAACTGTTGGCCGTCGGGGATGCCACGGCGGCGCGGGCGCGGGCGGCGGGGTTTGCCGATGTGACGAGCGCGGGGCGGAACGCGGAGGCGCTGGAGGCCCTTGTGCAGGAGCGCTGCCGGCCCGGCGGCGGGGCGCTGCTGTTGCCGACGGCGCGCGGCGAGGGGCTGGCCCTGGCACGGTCGCTGCGGGATGCGGGGTTTGCCGTGGTGCGGCGGACGGTTTATGCTGCGGTGCCGCAAAACACGCTGCCGGCGGCGGCGGAAGCGGCCCTTTCGCGCGGCGCGGTGGCCGCGGCGCTGTTCTTTTCACCGGCCACGGCCCGGTCTTTCACGAAGCTGTTGCTTGCCGCCCTGCCGGCCGGATGCCTCAACACGGTGGATGCCCTTGCTCTTTCGCCCGCGGTCGCCGCATCGCTGGCCCCCCTGCCCTGGCGCCGGCTGCGCGTGGCCGACCGGCCGAGCCAGGATGCATTGCTGACCCTGCTCGCGGATCCGATGGAATGAGTGACCCCGCCTCCCCCAAGCCACCCCCGACCGGTGACGCGCCTGTGGCACCTGAAGCTGCGCCCGTGATGGGCAAGCCCGAGGGCGCCAAGCCCACCCCCGTGCCGCCGCCGCGGCCAGGTGCGGCCGAGCCATCGGCCTCGCGCGGGGCGGGGGCGGTGCTGACGGCGCTGGCAGTGGCCCTGCTGGTCGGCGGATTGGCCGTGGTGTGGCAGCAGCAGCGGGAAACCGAGGCCAGCATGGTGCCGGCCGCCGACGTGGCGGCGCTGCGCGAGCAGCTGCGCACGCTGCAGCAGCGCCTGGCACAGCTGGAGCAGCGGCCCGTGCCGGGGCCGGCCCCGGCGGTGGATTTGCGACCGCTGGAAGGCCGTGTTGCCGCGCTGGAGCAGCGCCCGGCGCCGGCGGCACAGCCGGCCCCCGATCCCGGGCTGGCGGACCGGATGGCGGCGCTCGACCGCCGGCTGGCGCAGGCCGAGCAGGCGGCGACCCAGGCGCAGCAGGCCGCGGCGGCCCGGCTGGCGCGGATCGCGCGGCTGCAGGCGGCCATGGCGGCGTTGGAGGCGGGGCGGGCGCTGGGGGAGATCCCGGGTGCGCCACCGGCCCTTTCCCGCTTCGCCGCGACACCGCCGCCGAGCGAGGCGGCCTTGCGGCTTTCCTTCCCCATCGCGGCGCAACGGGCACGCGATGCCAGCCGTGCCGGCGGGGAGGAGGCCGGGATCGGCGATCGGGTGTGGCAGCGTGTGCGCGCGCTGGTGACGGTGAAGGAGGGCGAGACGGTGCTGCTGGGCAGCCCGGCCGCCACCACGCTGGGGCTGGCGGGCGAGAAGCTGGCCGCGGGCGACCTCGCCGGAAGCGTCGCGGCGCTTGAAGGGCTCGATCCCGGCGCGGCGGCGGAGATGGCGGCGTGGCGCGGCCAGGCCGAGGCGCTGCTGGCGGCGCGCGCGGCGCTTTCCAAGATGGCGGCCGAGTGATGCGCCGCGTTGTCCTGTTCCTGACGACCAGTGCCGCGGTTCTGGTGCTGGCCTGGTGGGTGGCGCACCTGCCGGGCACGGTGGCGCTTTCCGGCTTCGGGTATTCGGTGGAGACGACCTCCCCCATCGCGGTGGTGGGCGGGGTGGTGCTGCTGGTGGCGCTGTTGCTGGTGCTGCGGCTGCTGATGGGGCTG
>JBIKOJ010000084.1:0-21024 GCA_044358135.1 Acetobacteraceae bacterium
CCAATATCTTATAGCTGGCGGTTATTTCGGTGTAGGTATTGTATTGGTTTTTATCCTCTATTCGCAGGCGCAGACGAACACAGACTCCCTGCGATAGTGTAATAATCTCGTGACGGCTAGTATTCCGGAGAACCTGACGGCCCTCCGGAAAAATCAAAAGTCTTTTTGCTTCTTTTTCTTCAGAAAAAGAAGGCCTTGCTTCCTTATCCTGCCGCGTTGCTGACGTTGCGGCTGCGGGGCGGGATGCCGGTTTCCTCGAAGCAGACTTTCGCGAATTTCGCGACACCTTCGCGGATGTTTTCCTTGGTGTTCAGCGCGAAGCAGAGGCGCAGGTGGGATTTGGCGCCGTCGCCGTTGAGGGACCATTCGGGGCCGGGGTTGAAGACGATGCCGGCTTTGGCGGCTGGGGCGATCAGTTTGCGGACGTCGACGCTGTCCGGGAGTTTCATCCAGAGGAAGATGCCGCCCTTGGGCTTGAAGAGCTGCATGTGGGTGCCGAATTCGGCTTCCACGGCCTCGATCATGGTGTCCAGCTTGTCCTTGAGGACCTTGGAGAGGCTTTCGACGTGCTGGTCGAAATACTTGCTGAAGAACTCGCAGGTGACCATCTGGTCCAGGGCGCCGGTGCCGCCATCCGACTTCATCGCGGCCATGCGGCCGATGATTTCCCAGTCTCCGGTGGCGTAGCCGAGGCGCAGCGCGGGGGCGAGGGTTTTGGAGAAGCTGCCGATGTGGACGGTGCGTTCCGGGGCCATCGAGTAGATGGCGGCGGGGCCGCCGCCGGCCCAGATGAGGTCGGCGTAGCACTCGTCCTCGAAGATGATGATGTCGTGCTCGCGGGCGAGCTCGACCAGCTTCACGCGGCGGTCCATGGGCAGGATGGAGCCGGTGGGGTTCTGGATGGTGGGGATGGTGTAGAGCATCTTGACCGGCTGCCCCTTCGCCTTCTGGTCGGCGAGGATGCGGGCGAGGTCTTCCATCACGATGCCGTCGTCGTCCAGCTTCACGGGCAGGATGGTGGCGCCGGCTTTCTTGAAGCGGGTGATGGAGGAGGCGTAGCAGTGCTCTTCCAGGATCACGACGTCGCCGGGGTTGAGCATGGCGGCGACGACCAGGTCGATGCCCTGGTTGGAGCCGGTGGTGATGAGGATGTTCTCGGGGTCGGCGGTGACGCCGCGGTGGCTGGCCATCTTGTCCGCCACGAAGCGGCGCAGAGGCGGGTAGCCGAGCGGGCCGAGGCCCATGTTGTAGATGGCAATCAGGTGGCCGTCGCGCTTGATGACGTCGGCGGCGGCCTGGGCCAGCATCTCGGTGGGGATCTGGGTGGGGTCGTTGTTGCCGCCGATGAAGTAGTAGTCGGCGAAGCCGGTGAAGCGGCCGGTGGGGGCCGGGGCGGCCTTGGCGGCATGGGCGGCGAAGCGGTTCGGCATGCTGTCCATCGGGACGCTCTCCTCGGGCTTTTGTCGGTTGTTGCGGTGACTGTAGCCGGTGCGGCGGGGCGCGCAACCTTCGGTGCGCGGGCGGGTGGGCGCGTTGTTCCGGCCTGGGGCGCGCGGTAGGGTGCGGCGCCGCGCGGGCGGGCCCTGGTGGAGAGTCGGATGCGATTGAGGTTGGTGCTGCTGGGCGTGTCGGGCGTGGTGCTGCTGCTGGTGGCGGGGCTGGGCGTGGCGCTGGCGACGCTGGATTTCGGGCGGTTTGCCGGGCCGGTGGCGGCCCAGGTGGAGCGGGTGACCGGGCGGGCGCTGGCCTTCGAGGGGGAGGTTTCATTGCGGCTGCTGCCGCGGCCGTCGCTGTCGCTGCGCGACGTGGTGCTGGCCAATGCGCCGGGGGGCAGCCGGCCGCAGATGCTGCGGATCGGGCGGCTGGAGGCGGAGCTGGAGCTGTGGCCGCTGGTGGTGCAGCGGCGGCTGCATATCGTGCGGCTGGTGGCGCGGGATGCGGACCTGTTGCTGGAGCGCGATGCCGAGGGGCGCGGCAACTGGGAGATGGGCGGGGCGGCGGCGGCCGAGGGGGCGGCGGCTCAGCCTGCGGCACCGGCGCCGATGGTGCGCTCCGGCACGGGCGGGTTGCCGCTGGTGGAGACGATGGAGCTGGTGAACGTGGCCGTGGGCTGGCGCGATGCGCGGGCCGGGGGCGAGGCGCGGTCGGTGCTGCTGCGGGAGCTGCGGGTTTTGTCGCGCACGGGGGAGCGCATTTCGGTGTCTGGCGCGCTGGTGCATCGCGAGCAGGTGGTGGGGTTCACCGGGGAGGTGGATTTGCCGGGCGGGGCCGGGGGCGGGGCGGTGGTGGCCAATGCCAGCGTGACGCTGCCGGGGGCGGTGGTGAAGCTGGCGGGCGGGATTGCGGATGCGCGCGCGGGCAAGGGGCTGGACCTGAGCATCACCGGCGAGGCGGAGCCGGTCTCTGCGCTGGAGGAGCTGCTGGGGGTGGATCTGCCGTCCTTGCGGCTGGAGCTGGCGGCGCGGGTGCAGGGGGACCTGGATGGCGAGGTGCGGGCGGCGGAGCTGAAGCTGAAGCTGGGGGGATCGGAGCTTTCGGGGACCGGGGCGGTGGATCTTTCCGGCGCGCGGCCGAAGGTGACGGCGGAGTTGGAGTCGGCTCGGCTGGACCTGGTGGAGGCGTGGCCGGCGGCGGCGCGCGAGGGGGAGGCGCCGGCGTCTGGGGCGGGGGCTGGGGCGGCGCCGGTGGCGGGGGAGCGGCGGGTGTTTTCGGCCGAGGCGTTCGAGCTGGGCGGCCTGGGCGTGCTGGACGCCGATGTGGGGCTGCGGGTGGCGCGGCTGGTGCTGCCGGGGCCCGGTGGGCGGCCGCTGGAGGTGGAGCAGGTGGTGCTGCGGCTGGTGCTGGCGGACCGGGACCTGGCGCTGCGGCCGTTCGGGTTCGTGCTGGCGGGCAGCCATGTGGCGGGCGATGCGCGGGTGAACGGGCGGGTGGCGCCGCCGGCGATGGTGCTGGATGTGGCGGCGCAGCAGGCGGATGTCGGCCGGTTGCTGGCGCTGGCGGGGGTGGCGTTGCCGGTGACGGCGAAGGGGGACCTGGTGCTGGCGTTGCGGGGCGCGGGGGCGAGCCCGCGGGCGTTGGCGGCGGCGCTGGATGGGTCGGCGAGCCTGGTGGTGGGGCAGGGGGTGCTGAAGGGGGATTTCGTGGAGCATCTGGGGCTGGGCGCGGTGCGGCAGGCGGTGCCGCAGCTGCAGCGGCTGGCCGAATCGAAGCTGAATTGCGCCATCGCGCGGTTCGACGTGGCCAAGGGGGTGGCGACGGCGCGGCTGATTGCGGCGGATGCGGGGGATCTTTCGCTGGTGGGCAGCGGGACGGTGAACCTGGGGACGGAGGCGATCGCGCTGGACCTGGCGCCGCGGCTGAAGCTGGCGGTGGGGGGGATCTCGGGCGGGGTTTCGGTGCCGGTGCAGGTGCGCGGGACGCTGCTGGAGCCGGTGGTGGCCGTGGTGGGGGGGCGGCCGGCCCCGCGCGGCAATCCTCTGGCGGGGCTGGGGCGGATCGTGCTCGATCCCGGGGCCTCGGCGGCCAATCCGTGCGGCGGGCTGGGCGAGGTGCGCCCGGTGGCGCCGGTGCCGCATGCGCCGGGGCTGGGGGATGTGTTGCGGCTGTTGCCGCGCTAGGTTGGACCCCCTCGCTCGCAATGGTATAGGCGCGGGCCTTTCTGGATGACCGCTGCTTCCATGACCGACGATCCCCCGCCCCATCCGGCCCTGCTGCCTGCCGGCCTGCGCGACCTGCTGCCGCCTGATGCGGAGGCGGAGGCGGCGGCGGTGCAGGGGCTGATGGACGCCTTCTCGGCGCATGGCTACCAGCGGGTGAAGCCGCCGTTGCTGGAGTTCGAGGATTCGCTGCTGGCGGGATCGGGTGCGGCGGTGGCCGACCAGACCTTTCGGCTGATGGACCCGGATACGCGGCGGATGATGGGGCTGCGGGCGGACATGACGCCGCAGGTGGCGCGGATTGCGACCACGCGGCTGGGGCAGGCGGCGCGGCCGTTGCGGCTTTCCTATGCCGGGCAGTGCCTGCGGGTGCAGGGGTCGCAGATTGCGCCGGATCGGCAGGTGGCGCAGGCGGGGATCGAGCTGATCGGGCCGGATGGTCCGGAGGCGGATGCGGAGATCGTGCTGGTGGCGGCCGAGGCGCTGGCGGGGCTGGGGCTTGGCCGGCTGTCCTACGACCTGACGATGCCGCCGCTGGTGCCGGCGCTGCTGGACGAGGCCGGGTTCTCGCCGGAGCAGCGGGCTTCCCTGGGGCGGGCGCTGGATCGCAAGGATGCGGCGGCGGTGCGGGCGCGCGGCGGGGCTTTGGCTGGGACGTTGACCGACCTGCTGCTGGCGGCGGGGCCGGCTTCGCGGGCGTTGGAGGCGCTGGCCGCGGCGGCGTTGACGCCGGGGGCGCGGCGGCATGCGGAGCGGCTGGCGGAGACGGTGGCGGCGATCCGGGCGCGGGCGCCGGCGTTGAAGATCACGGTTGATCCCGTTGAATTCAGGGGATTCAAATATCACACCGGGGTGAGCCTTTCGGTGTATGCGCCGGGCCGGCACGAGGAGTTGGGGCGTGGCGGGCGGTATGTGTGCGGTGAGGCCGAGCCGGCGACGGGGGTGACGCTGTACCCCGATGCGGTGCTGCGGGCGATGCCGGCCTGGGCGCCGCGGGCGCGGGTTTATGTGCCGGCGGGGACCGACCCGGCGGTGGCGGCGGGGTTGCGGGCGCAGGGGTTTGCGACCGTTTCGGGATTCGAGCCCGGGGACGCGCGCGCCGCGGCGCGGCTTCTGGGGTGCAGCCATCTGTTCGAGGGCGGCGTTGCCCTTGCCATTTAGTGATCGCGTGATTCAGACCTGCGGCGGTTCCGCCTCCGGTCATCACGCTCAGACGGAGTAGCGCGATATGACCAACGTGACCGTCATCGGCGCGCAATGGGGCGACGAGGGCAAGGGCAAGGTGGTGGACTGGCTTTCGAGCCGGGCCGATGTGGTGGTGCGCTTCCAGGGCGGGCACAATGCCGGGCATACGCTGGTGGTGGGCAACGAGACCTATAAGCTCAGCCTGTTGCCGAGCGGCCTGGTGCGCGGGAAGCTGGGCATCATCGGCAATGGCGTGGTGATCGACCCCGAGGCGCTGCTGGCGGAGATCGCGCGGGTGCGGGCGCAGGGGCTGGTGGTGACGCCGGAGACGCTGCGCATCGCGGAGAACGCGGTGCTGATCCTGCCGGTGCACGGCGCGATCGACCGGGCGCGCGAGGCCGCGCGGGGCGAGCGCAAGATCGGGACCACGGGGCGCGGGATCGGGCCGGCCTATGAGGACAAGGTGGCGCGTCGCGCGATCCGGGTGTGCGACCTGGCGGAGCCGGAGACGCTGTCGTTCAAGCTCGATGAGCTGCTGCTGCATCACAACACGCTGCTGAAGGGGCTGGGAGCCGAGACCTTCGAGAAGCAGGCGGTGCTGGATCGGCTGCTGGCGTTGGCGCCGGAGATTCTCCCCTACGTGGAGCCGGTGTGGGAGCGGCTGGACGAGCTGCGCCGGGCGGGCAAGCGCATCCTGTTCGAGGGGGCGCAGGCGGTGATGCTGGACGTGGATCATGGGACGTACCCGTACGTGACCAGCAGCAACACGGTGGCCGCCACGGCGGCGAGTGGGTCGGGGATCGGGCCTTCCGCTGTTGGGTTCGTGCTGGGGATCGCCAAGGCGTACACCACGCGGGTGGGGTCGGGGCCGTTTCCTTCGGAGCTGACCGATGAGACCGGGCGGCTGCTGGGCGAGCGCGGGCGGGAGTTCGGTACGGTGACGGGGCGGCCGCGGCGCTGCGGCTGGTTCGATGCGGTGCTGGTGCGCCAGGCGGTGAAGGTGGGCGGGGTGCAGGGGCTGGTGCTGACCAAGCTCGACATCCTGGACGGGCTGCCGGAGCTGAAGGTGTGCGTGGGCTACCGGATCGACGGCGAGCTGGTGCGGCGGATGCCGGCGGGGATGGCGGCGCAGGCCAAGGCGCAGCCGGTGTATGAGGTGATGGAAGGCTGGAGCGGGTCCACGCGGGGCGCGCGGAGCTGGGCGGAGCTGCCGGCGCAGGCGGTGAAATACGTGAAGCGGATCGAGGAACTGGTGGAGGCGCCGGTGACGCTGGTTTCGACCAGCCCGGAGCGGGACGACACGATCCTGGTGCGCGATCCGTTCGAAGGGTAGCGGCAGCCGACGCGGCATTGTCCCGCGACCGCTTCCGGCAAGGGAGCGGGACGACACGATCCTGGTGCGCGATCCGTTCGAAGGGTAGCGGCAGCCGACGCGGTATTGTCCCGCGACCGCTTCCGGCAAGGGAGCGGGACGACACGATCCTGGTGCGCAATCCGTTCGAAGGGTAGCGGGCGCGGCGTGGCGTTCGGAGGTGGTTAAGGAATAGGGGGGTAGGGTCCAGGACAGAGAGTGGACCGGACCAGGATGGCCCAGACCCCGCAGGAGCCCCGGCTGATCGCCGGGCAATACGCAGTTGACCTGGCGCGGCCCATGCAGGGCTGGGGCGCCGGGTTGAATTGCTTTGTGGCGCGGGATGCGAAATCCGGCCGCGAGGATGCGATGGCGCTGATGGTGCGCCGCGATGCGCCGCCGCGGGCGCAGGCGCTGACCTCCCTGGCGGCGATGCCGATCGACGGAATTCTGACGCCGGTGGCGCACGGGATGGCGCTGGGTCCGGGCGGTTCGCCGGAATGGTTCGTGATCGCGCCGGCGCCGCCGGGACGGCCGCTGTTCGGGCCGCATGCCGGGCAGGCGGGGCCGTGGCACGAGCAGGACCTGCTGGCCTATGTGCTGCGGCCGGTGGCGCAGGCGCTGGAGCGGCTGCAGGCGCGCCATGTGACGCATCGCGGCATTCGGCCCGACAACCTGTTCCGTGCGCGGGCCGACGAACCGGTGACGCTGGGCTGTTCCTGGGCGGCGCCTTCGGCATTCTTCCAGCCGGCGATCTTCGAGCCGCCCTATTCCGCCATGTGCCTGCCGGGCGGGCGCGGCGAGGGCAGCATTGGTGACGACGTGTATGCGCTGGGCGTGACGCTGCTGGTGCTGGCCATCGGGCGGATGCCGCTGGCGGGGCTGGATGACGCCGAAATCGTGCGGCGCAAGCTGGAGATGGGCAGTTTCGCGGCGCTGGCAGGCGATGAGCGGTTGAGCCCGGCGATCGGCGACCTGATCCGCGGCATGCTGGCCGAGGACCCGGATCATCGCCCGCCGCCGGTGCTGCTGGCCGATCCCGCGGCGGCGCGGGCGCGGCGGGTGGCGGCTCGGCCGCCGCCGCGGGCGCAGCGGCCGCTGGAGATCGGGCGGGTCTCCGCGGTGAACCTGCGCACCCTGGCCTTCGCGATCGCGACGCAGCCGGAGGAGGGCGTGCGGCAGTTGCGCAGCGGGGCGGTGGATCGCTGGCTGCGGCGCAGCCTGGGTGATTCGACGCTGGGTGGGCAGCTGGATGAGCTGGTGCGGGCGCGGGTGGCCGACATGCCGCCCGAGGACAGCACGGCCGATGCGGTGCTGGCGGTGCGGGCGGTGGCGATGCTGGATTCGCTGGCGCCGGTGAGCTGGCGCGGGCTGTCGCTGTTCCCCGATGGGCTGGGCCCGGCATTGGCCGGGGCGGCGGGAACCGAGGCGGAGCGGCAGCTGGCCGAACTGGTGGCCGCCGAGGGCACCGCGGCCTGGGCGGCGATGCGGCCGGAGCGCTGCGACCCCGTGCTGCTGCGGGTGGATGCCCACCAGCACCGGCAGATGCTGCGCCAGCGCGGGCCCGGCGGCGGGATCGCACGGCTGCGCTATGGGCTCAATCCGTTGCTGGCCTGCCGCAGCCCGTTGCTGAAGGGCGCGCTGGTGGTGCGGCTGAGCGATCTGCTGCCGGCGCTGGAGGCGGGCGCCGGAGCGGTGGCCGCGCCCGAGGGGCTGCCGATGGATGGCGAGGTGGGGGCGTTCCTGGCGGCGCGCAGCGACCTGCCGGCCGGGCGGGAACTGCAGCGCATGGCCGAGGCGCCCGACCCGGTGCAGGCGGCGATGGTGGTGCTGCGGCTGCTGGTGGTGCTGCAGCAGCGCCAGAAGCTGGCCACGCTGCCGAACCTGGCGGCCTGGCTGGGCGCGCGGCTGGAGACGCAGCTGGAGGAGTGGCACAACCGGAGCATGCGCGCGCGCCTGACCGCGGCGCTGGCCGCCCAGGTGAAGGCAGGGTCGCTGGCGGGGCTGCTGGACCTGCTGGATGACGAGGTGGCGCAGCGCCATGACGCCGATGGCGCGGCCGAGGCGGCGCGGCTGGTGGCGCGGATCGACAGCGAATTGGCCGAACTGGCCGCCGGCGGCCCGGCGCGGGCGGCGAGCGCGCGCAACGTGGGACACGAGCTGGTGCTGGGCGTGGGCATGACGGCGCTGACGCTGAGCCTTATCGGCACGCTGGTGATGTGATGGCGAAGGCGGCACGCAGCGCGAAGCAAGGTGGAGGCCAAGGGGGAGGACGCTCCTGGCTGTGGGCCCAGGGGCTGGCCTGCGGCATCCTGGTGGCCACCGCGGCGCCGCTGGCGGTGGTGCTGGCGGTGGCGTTCGCGCCGGCCGGGATGGCGGCGCTGGCCGGGCCGCTGGCGCTGGGTGGTGCCGGGCAGGAGGAAGGGCCGGCGGATGGCGGGCGCAAGCTGGCCGGGGTGATGCTGGTCTATGGCCTGGCGGCGGCGCTGCCGTGGCTGGAATCGCTGTGGGGCGCGGCACGCAACTGGGGCATGGCGCTGGACCTGCTGGCGGGGATGCGGCTGGTGGGGGTGTGCTGGGGCGCGCAGGCGGCGGCCTGGCTCCTGAGCGAGGCGACGCCTTTCGTGGCGCGGCTGGTGCTGGAGACCCAGGTGCGGGCACGGCAAAGCCGCCTGCGCGAGGCGCGCGGGCGGCTGCAGGCGGAGTGGGGGATGGAGGAGAAGGAGGGCTAGGCCGCCCTCCTTTCCGACGTAGGGCTCAGGCGCGGGCGGTGATGGCGGCGGCGCGCGAGGAGGCTTCCAGGCGCTGTTCCACCACGGCGGTGTGCATCGCCTTCTGCAGCTTTTCGAAGGCCCGGACCTCGATCTGGCGCACGCGTTCGCGCGAGATCGCGTATTGCTGCGAGAGATCCTCCAGCGTGGTCGGGTTGTCCTTCAGGCGGCGCTCGATGAGGATATGGCGCTCCCGCTCGTTCAGGGTTTTCAGCGCGTTGGCCAGCAGGGCCTTGCGGCCGGTGAGCTCCTGGCGCTCGGCGATGGTTTCTTCCTGGCTTTCGCTCTCATCGACCAGCCAATCCTGCCATTCGCCTTCGCTGTCCATGCGGACGGGGGCGTTGAGGCTGTGGTCGGGCGCGGACAGGCGGCGGTTCATGTTCACCACGTCCTGCTCCGGCACGGCGAGCACGCGGGCGATCTTGGCGACCTGTTCCGGCTGGAGGTCGCCGTCGTCGATCGCCTGCATCTGGCCCTTGAGACGGCGCAGGTTGAAGAACAGCTTCTTCTGGGCGGCGGTGGTGCCCATCTTCACCAGCGACCAGGAATGCAGGATGTACTCTTGGATCGCCGCGCGGATCCACCACATGGCATAGGTGGCCAGGCGGAAGCCGCGATCGGGATCGAAGCGCTTGACCGCCTGCATCATGCCGACATTGCCCTCGCTGATCAGCTCACCCAGCGGCAGGCCGTAGCCGCGGTAGCCCATGGCGATCTTGGCGACGAGGCGCAGATGGGAGGTGACGAGCTTGTGGGCTGCGTCCATATCCTCCGTGTCGCGCCAGCGCTTGGAGAGGGCGAGTTCCTCCTCGGCGGTGAGCATGGGGAATTTCCGGATCTCCTGGAGATACCGGGTGAGGTTTCCCTCGGGGGCGACATTGATGACGGCAGCAACCATCTCAGGCTCCTTCCACCGTTACGCCCTGGCGGCATCGTGGTGCGATGCGAGGAGGCACGTTCCGGTTCGTGGCGGCCGCACAAGGCGGCCCGGGTTCAGAAAGCTCCACCGACACGGATTGGTTGCCCTGGCACGGCGCAACCTTTTCCTTGCCGGCGCCGGTCCCCACGGAGGGCCACCGGCCTTGGCCGGGAGCGCTTCGTCATGCGAATCAGCGTCGTTCCGGCCGTGGGTGAATTCATAGCCCGCACACCCTGGCAGGGTCAAGATACCGGACCAATGAAGTCAGGATTAACTCGGCGACAGGTTGAGCGCGGTGAGGAGGGCCTGCATGTCGGCCGGCGGCGGGGTGGTGAAGCTCAACGCCTCGCCGGTGCGGGGGTGGCGGAAGCCGAGGCGGGCGGCGTGCAGGGCCTGGCGGGGGAAATCGAGCAGCAGCGGGCGCAGGTCTGGCGCGAGGGACCTGGCGGCGGCGGGGAGGCGGCGGAGGTAGACCGGGTCGCCCACGATGGGCAGGCCGAGATGGGAGAGATGGACGCGGATCTGGTGGGTGCGCCCGGTGGCCAGGCGGCATTCGAGCAGGCTGGCGGCCCCTTCGTGGTGGCCCAGGGTGCGATAGCGGGTGAGGGCTTCCTTGGCGGTGTTGCCGCTGGGGCGGACGGCCATGCGCTTGCGGTCGCGCGGGTCTCGGCCGATGGCGCCGGCGATTTCGCCGGCCAGCGGGTTGGGCAGGCCCCAGCAGAGGGCGAGGTAGAAGCGATCGAGGTCGCGGGCGGCGAAGGCCTGGGTGAGGGCGGCGTTGGCGAGTTCGGTCTTGGCGACGACCATGACGCCGGAGGTGTCCTTGTCCAGCCGGTGGACGATGCCGGGGCGGCGTTCGCCGCCGATGCCGGTAAGGGAGTCGCCGCAATGGGCCAGCAGCGCGTTGACCAGCGTGCCGTCTTCGTTGCCGGGGGCGGGGTGGACGACGAGGCCGGCGGGTTTGTCGAGCACCAGGAGGTCGGTGTCTTCGAAGAGGATGGGGAAGGGGATGTCTTGCGCCTGGGGGACGGACGGGGCGGCGGCGGGGAAATCGAGCGTGTAGGTGGCGCCTTCGCGCACGGCCTCGGCGGGCTGGGTGACCTGGTGGCCGTCGCGCCGGACGCGGCGTTCCTCGATGAGGGATTTGACGCGCGAGCGGGAGAGGCCGGGGATTGCCTCGGCCAGGAAGCGGTCCAGCCGTTGGCCGGCCTGCTCCGCCGTGGCGACGCGGGTGAAGGTGGTTGCGTCGGTGGGCAAATCAGCGGACATGACCCTGGATAGCGCGCCGGGGCCTCTGGCAGAAGGGCGCGGTTCGCGGAGGGGATGGCATGCAGGCGCTGCGGGTGCTGGTGGTGGTGATGGGCGTGATGATCGTGGGGGGCACGATCGCGCTGGGGGTGGCGCTGTCGCAACGCATGGGGGGGAGTGCGGCGGCGAAGGAGTGGAACGTGGCGCTGGATGAGCCGGCGGGAACGCAGATTGTGGCGGCCTCGCTTTCGGGCGATGCGGTGGCGCTGACGCTGCGTGGCGGCGGGGTTGAGCGGGTGGTGGTGGTGGATGCGCGGGCCGGGCGCGTGACGGGGCGGATCAGCGTTTCGAAATAGGCGGGCGTTGGGGGCGGAATTCGTGCGCGGACGGCTTGATGCCGGCGGCCAATCGGCCTAGAAGGCGCGCCTGCCGCTGAGCTTGGTGCGGCACCGGCCTGTCCCGTTCGTCTAGAGGCCTAGGACACCGCCCTCTCACGGCGGTAACAGGGGTTCGAATCCCCTACGGGACGCCAATCTTTTCAATGGGTTGACGGGAGGCCGGGGGGTAATCTCCAATATGGTCTCCAAAATGGCTCAGCCAGGGGTTGGGCAGCGGACGCAGCGAGAGGGGTGCTCGTGAGAGATGGCTCCCCTTGCCGATATCGATGGCATGGCTGGCGTGCGACGGTGGATGCCCACATGCGCCCAGGTGGTGCTGATCCAAAGGGACGTGCGCTGACGGCTGGTTTGCCCGGGGCATTCCTTATGGAAGACGGGTAGCGTCTGTTTCCGATAGCGTCCCTGGAACTCCACCAACGGACGTGCTTGTGCCCTCCTGGCGGTTGGGCAACGATGTGCGGTGCCCGCCGGGTGGATTTACCATCCAGGGCACTTGGAGATCGGCGTCGCTTTCCACATCACTGGCCGGCTTCCGCTGGACCTCCAAGAGGGGCCGAACGCCCCTTTTTCACCTGGAAAGACACCCACAGGCCATGGCCGACGACGACCGCAACGCCCAGTTCCTCGCCGCGCTGGCCAAGCTCGGCGGCTCCGCCGGGAACGGACGCCTGCGGGAGACGCTCCAGTGGGACGACGCCACCTACGCCGCCGTGCAGTCCGCGCTGGTCGCCTTCGGTGCCATCATCCCCGGCAGGGGACGTGGCGGCTCTGTCGCGCTGGCGGATCGCGTGGCCGCCGCCACGCAACCTGACCTTCTCAGCCAGCCGGACCAACCCGCCAAGCCTGTCGCCAAGCCAGCGACCAAGCGCGCGGCATCCCCCGCCGCTCCGCTTGGCATCGAGGCCCAGCTCTTCCTGGCGGCGGACAAGCTCCGGAAGAACCTGGAGCCTTCCGACTACAAGCATGTCGCGCTGGGCCTGATTTTCCTGAAGCACATCTCGTTGGCGTTTGAAGCCCGCCGCGCCACCCTCCTGGCCGAAGACCCCACCGCCGCGGAGGATTCGGACGAGTACACCGCCGAGAACGTGTTCTGGGTGCCGAAGGAGGCGCGCTGGACCTTCCTGCGGGACAGCGCCCGGCAGCCCGCCATCGGGAGGATCGTTGATGACGCGATGGCGGCCATCGAGGCGCATAATCCGGGCCTGAAGGGCGTGCTGCCGAAGGACTACAACCGGCCGGCGCTCGACAAGGTGATGCTGGGCGAGCTGATCGACCTGATTTCAGGCATTGCCACCGGTGCCCCGGGCACGGAGGGGCGGGACCTGCTGGGCCGCGTGTATGAATACTTTCTGGGCGGCTTCGCTGGCTCAGAAGGCAAGCGCGGGGGCGAGTTCTACACGCCGCGCTCCGTGGTGCGGGTCCTGGTGGAGATGATCGAGCCCTACAAGGGCCGGGTATACGACCCGTGCTGCGGCTCCGGCGGCATGTTCGTGCAGTCGGAGACGTTCGTGGCCGAGCATGGCGGCCGGCTTGGGGACATCGCGATCTACGGCCAGGAGAGCAACTTCACCACCTGGCGCCTGGCCAAGATGAACCTCGCCGTGCGGGGCATCGACGCCGATATCCGCTGGAACAACGAGGGCAGCTTCCTGAAGGATGAGCTGGCCGATCTGCGCTTCGACCACATCCTGGCTAACCCGCCGTTCAATATCTCGGACTGGGGCGGGGAGCGGCTGCGGGAGGATGCGCGCTGGGGCTTCGGCGCGCCGCCGGTGGGCAATGCAAATTATGCCTGGCTGCAGCATATCTGGCACCACCTCGCTCCCGGTGGTACCGCCGGCGTGGTGCTGGCCAACGGCTCCATGTCCTCCGGCCAGAGCGGCGAGGATGTGATCCGCCGCGCGATGGTGGAGGCGGATGCGGTGGATTGCATGGTCGCCCTGCCGGGCCAGCTCTTCTACTCCACGCAGATCCCGGCCTGCCTGTGGTTCCTGGCGCGGGACAAGGCCCCGAAGGGCTGGCGCGACCGGCGGGGCGAGGTGCTGTTCATCGACGCCCGGAAGCTCGGCGCCCTGGTCGATCGCACGCGGCGGGAGCTGTCCGACGCCGACATCGCCCGCATTGCCGACACCTACAACGCTTGGCGCGGCGAGCCCGAGGCCGGGGCCTATGCCGACGTGCCTGGCTTCTGCAAGGCGGCGAAGCTGGAGGAGGTGCGGGGGCACAACCACGTGCTGACGCCGGGGCGGTATGTGGGTGCAGAGGAGGGCGAGGACGATGGGATGGAATTCTCTACCCGCTTTGACGCGCTGAAGGCCACGCTCATTGCTCAACTAGATGCCAACAAGGAACTGAACCGGAGCATCCGCCAATGGATTGCGAGGTTTTAGTCGTGGATATAGTCGAAGCGCCGTTCGGATCTTTGCTCGAGTTTGTTGTGGACAATCGGGGTCGGACCTGCCCGACGGCTAACGCTGGAATTCCGTTAATTGCGACCAACTGCGTTTCCAACGATGCGCTCTACCCAAAATTCGAAAATATTCGATTTGTAGATGAAGAGACCTACCAGAGCTGGTTCAGATCACACCCGATCCCAGGAGATATCCTTTTTGTACTTAAGGGGGCGCCAGGTCGAACATGCCTTGTGCCTGACCCAGTCAGTTTTTGTGTCGCACAGGACATGGTGGCGCTGAGACCCGACCGATCGAAAGTCGACCCTCAGTACCTCTTCGCGGCACTCCGATCGGCTAGGGTGCAAAATGCCATCGTGAACATGCACGTCGGTACAATGATCCCTCACTTTAAAAAAGGTGATTTTTTCCGTCTGAAAATACCAATGCCTCAACCAGAAATGCAGATTGCGATTGGGTCTTGGTATATGGAGATCTCCAGAAAGATCGACCTGAATCGCCGCATGAATGAGACGCTGGAGGCGATGGCCCGCGCCATCTTCCAGGACTGGTTCGTCGCCTTCGGTCCCACCCGTGCCAAGCAGGAAGGCCGCCCCCCCTACCTCGCCCCTGACCTCTGGTCCCTCTTCCCCAACCGTCTCGACGACGACGGCAAGCCGGAGGGCTGGGTTCGCGGCAATCTCGGCCAGTACATGGTCAACTTCGATGCAAAGCGTGTTCCTGTTTCAAACGCAGAGCGCGCTAAACGGAAGGGACCTTATCCCTATCACGGCGCGACAAGCGTTATGGATCATGTGGACAACTATTTGTTCGACGGCACCTATGTCTTGGTCGGCGAAGATGGGTCCGTCGTCAAGGAAAACGGAGCGGCATTCACTCAGTACGTCTGGGGTAAAATATGGGTCAACAACCATGCCCATGTTTTGCAGGGGACTGGGTCAGTCAGCACAGAACAGCTTCTGATGTATTTTCAGCACGAGCAGGTCGCGCCTTATGTTACGGGTGCCGTGCAGTTGAAGCTCTCCCAGGGGCGTATGAATACGATGCCATTCCTCTTTGCTGGAGAGGATGTTTGTCGCGCCTTTAGCCGATTGGTCGATCCATTGTTTGCCCGCCTTCGTTCAAACGTGGACGAAATGCGAACCCTGGCAGCCACACGTGACCTTCTCCTCCCTAAACTCATGTCGGGGGAACTCCGCATCCGCGACGCCGAGCGCGTGGCAGAGACGGTGCTGTGACAGGCCCGGAACCCGTAGGCTGGACCCTGACGGAGAACGATCAGGACCTGCTGCACCATTTGGCCTACGCGCTGCGCAGCTTCACGGACTTCGCGGAGACTGGCCAGGACCTGATTGCCATCGGGGAGGCAGTTCAGGCCATCGAACTTCTCCTGGAAGGGCAATTGCCGGAGGTGATCATCGGGCTGGACATCGGCTATCGCGCTGGCGATGCCAACGCTGCAGAAGGTTTCTTCAGTGGTTTCCGCATCGACCAGCACGAGATCATCCTGGACGTAACGCGCACGACCTATTCCAGCGACATTGGCTCCGATTGGGAGACCGAACGCTACGCCGTTCTTCGGCCGCGCGGCCGTTTCCCTGAAGACGGGGTGCATCGCTGGACCGATGAGCTTGAAGCGGTTCTCGCCAGTGGCAACCCGAAGCTGCAGGCAAGCCGCGACCATGTCTGAAGACCGCCAGCTCCTGAAAGACGCGGCCTTCGCCCTGCTGGGCGCGATCGCCAGGGAGCATCCGCTCGGCCACCAAGCCAGCATGGCCGCCCGCTTCATCCTCACCTCCCGGCACGGTGCCGAGGTGGAGATCATGTTCGAGAAGAACCAGGAGAGCCCACCCAATTTCTGGTGCCTGGAAAAGGCGGCCGGCCCCGCATTGATCGCCCGGCTGAGCCCCCGCCCATCACCGGCCAGGTCGCTGCGGACTGCCCGTGGCTCCGATGGCATGCCCCGCTATGGCCGGCACAGCTCGCTGGAACGCATGCCGCGATTGGGGGAGGCGGACCTGGTGTGCTTCGCGCTCCACTCCCTGACTGAGTTGGGAGAGATCACCGACCGGCTTCGCAGCACCGCGCCTTCCGACCTCACCTGACGAAGGCCGCCGAAGACCCCATGAACGCCCTGCTCGTCCGCATCGCCGCCGACCTAAGCAACGCGGGTGGCCGTTGGAACAGCCCTGTGGATGGGGCAACGGGCCGCTTCGCCTATGTGGCCATCCCGGAGGGCAAGCCGGTGCGGCCCGGGATGGAGAAGCCGTATGGGGCCCTGGCGCCGGCGCTTGGGTCGTTCGGAACGGCCCTGCCGCCGCATCTGTGCGACCGCCACATGCATCTGGATCCCGATTTCGGCCACCTGACCTATGGCGACCAGGGGGAGCGGGCCAAGCAGATCGCCACCCGCCTCTGCTCCGGCGATTGGATCGTGTTCTATGCCGGGCTGGCCGATGTCGGCCAACGTCGCCGGTTGGTCTATGCCCTGGTTGGGGTCTACGTGATCGACCGGATCGAACGTGCCGTGGACCTCCCGCCCGAGCGGTGGGACTGCAACGCCCATGGCCGGCGCATCCTGCCCGCCGATGCCGGCGATATCGTCGTTCATGCCCGGCCCGGCATTTCGGGCAGGCTGGCACGGTGCATCCCCATCGGCCATTGGCGCGATCGTGCGTACCGGGTGCTGCCGGACGTGCTGGACGCCTGGGGTGGGCTGTCCGTCCGCAACGGATACCTCCAGCGCAGCGCACGCCTGCCGGCGTTTTCCGATCCATCCCGGTTCCGGGCCTGGTTCGCGGCGCAGCAGCCTGAGCTGCTGGCGAGTAACAACCCATGAGCCGGCTCTATCTCTACAAGCTGCTCTACATCGATGGCACCGCCCCGTGCGACCAGGACGGGTTGCTGTCGCTCGCCATCTGCAAGCCGGCAATCCGCCGCACGGCGCAGCCAGGGGACCTCGTCTTCGGGGTTGCGGCCACCGGGTGCATTCCCGGCAATCCGTTGGTCTATGTGGGCCGTGTCGACGCGGCTTTGTCCGGATCCGATTACTACGGCGGCCAGGCTTTTGCTGATCGACGCGATCGGATCTACGCCAGGGACGGGGACGGTTTTCGATTGCGGCCCGGGATCACGTTTCATACGACGGAGGATGCAAAGCGCCGGGACCTCGGCATTGCGCCGGATTGGCCCAACGCCCGCGTGCTCTTCTTCAAGGACTACGCTTTCTTCGGGTGCGACGGGCCTACGGACTACCTGGCGCAGTTTCCCCGCATCGCACGCATGGTGGCTACGCTGGGGCAGGGCCATCGCGTCAATCATGGCGATGACGTGCGGGCCGAACTGCATGCCCTCTATCGATGGGCTCTGGAACGGCGCCCGAAGCCCGCGCAAATCCGCAAGCGCAGGCTTCCGGCCGAATGCTGCCGCGTGTGAGCGACCCCGGCCGAGACCTGCGCGATTGCGGCTTTTGCGGCATGGGCCAGGCCGTGCGGGCGTTCGCTGCGGCTGAATACAAGACGCTGGCGGGGCGCGTCGTGTGGCAGATGCGGCGCGTCGCCGCCGTTGGCGCCTATTGCGATGGGTTCCACTATCGGACGCAATGGGACGAATACTGTCGCTACGTCCAGGACCGCCCGGATGGCATTTCTGCCATCGCGTGGCAGGTTACGGTTTCGACGTTCACCGGATGGCTTATCGGGAACGTGCCAGACCACGTCGCCCCGCTCATGACACTTGCCGTGGCCTGGGACGAATTGGACGATGAAGGCCAGGAAGGGCTGACGGAAGTCTTCATCGATCGCGGTCTGATGGAGCGGCACCTGTCTATGCTGGTGGAGGACTTGGCGCGACGGCAGGACCTGTCACGCCTGCAACGCCGACGGGACGACCCATGAGCCAGATCGCCGAAAGCCACGTCGAGGAAGCCGCGCTGCACTGGCTGGCGGAGCTGGGCTACGCGGTTGCCGCCGGTCCTGACATTGGACCCGATGGTGTTCAACCGGAACGCGCTGCCTATGGCGAAACCCTTCTTCTTGCTCGCCTGCGCGCAGCGATCGCCCGCCTCAACCCCACCCTGACGCCCGAGGAGCAGGCCGCGGTACTGGCCAAGGTCACCCAATCCGAAACGCCCTCGCTGATAGAGGAGAACCGCCGCCTGCACCGCTACATGGTGGAGGGGGTGCCAGTGGAGGTTCGCCGCGCCGATGGCAGCATCGGGGGGGAGCATGCTCGCCTGATCGACCTGGACGATGTGACGGCCAATGACTGGCTGGCGGTGAACCAGTTTACCGTGATTGAGAACAAGGCGAACCGCCGGCCGGATGTGGTTGTGCTGGTGAACGGCCTGCCACTCGGCGTGATCGAGCTGAAGAACCCCGGTGACGAGAACGCCACGCTGGACGGTGCCTTCAACCAATTGCAGACCTACAAAGCCCAGATCGGCTCCCTGTTCCGGGCGAATCTGGCCCTGGTGATCTCCGACGGCCTTGCTGCCCGGATCGGCTCGCTTACCGCCGACCGCGAACGCTTCATGCCCTGGCGTACCATCACTGGCGATGGTCTGGCGCCCCGCACAACGCCAGAGCTCGAAGTCCTGCTGAAGGGTGCCTTCGACCGCGAACGCCTGCTGGAAATGCTCCGCCATTTCGTCGCCTTTGGCACTGTTGGCGACGAGGTGGTGAAGATCCTGGCGGGCTACCACCAGTTCCATGCCGTGCGTCACGCCGTTACCCGAACGCTTGCCGCCACCGCCCCCGGGGGCGACCGTAAGGTTGGCGTGATCTGGCACACGCAGGGCTCCGGCAAGAGCCTGTTGATGGCCTTCTACGCCGGCCAGATCATCATGCATCCTGAGATGCAGAACCCCACCATCGTGGTTCTGACCGACCGCAACGACCTGGACGAGCAACTCTTCGGCACCTTCAGCATGTGCCAGGCGCTGCTGCGCCAGACGCCACAGCAGGCCGAGGACCGGGAGCACCTGCGCCAGCTCCTCAATCGCCCCTCCGGCGGTGTGGTCTTCACCACCTTGCAGAAATTCTCGCCGGACGACGGTACCACCGACTACCCCGTGCTCACCGATCGCCGGAACGTGGTGGTGATTGCCGACGAAGCGCACCGGAGCCAGTACGGCTTCCGCGCGAAGGTGGCGGCCAAGACGGGGGAGATTTCCTACGGCTTCGCCAAATACCTCCGCGACGGCCTGCCCAACGCCTCCTTCATCGGTTTTACAGGCACGCCGATTGAAAAGGACGACGTGAACACGCCGGCGGTGTTCGGCCACTACATCGACATCTACGATATCGCCCGGGCTGTGGAGGATGGGGCGACGGTCCCGATCTACTACGAGAGCCGGTTGGCACGGATCGAACTGGACGAGGACGAGAAGCCGAAGCTCGACGCGGAGATCGAGGACCTGACCGAGGAAGAGGCCGAGTCCGAACAGGAACGCCTCAAGCGCAAATGGGCCAGCGTTGAAGCCTTGGTCGGCGCTGAGAAGCGCCTTGCGCTGGTGGCGGAAGACCTGGTGCGCCACTTCGAGGCGCGCACCACGGCGCTGGACGGAAAGGCGATGGTCGTTTGCATGAGCCGCCGCATCTGCGTTGCCCTCTACGACGCGATCATCCGGCTCCGACCCGCGTGGCACAGCGACGATGACGATGCGGGCATGGTGAAGGTGGTGATGACCGGCGCAGCGTCGGACCTGCCCAATTGGCAGCCTCATATCGGCAAGCGGCCGAAAGCGCGTCGGGAGGCATTGGCCAAGCGGGCCAAGAAGGCCTCGGACCCCTCAGGCTCGTCATTGTGCGCGACATGTGGCTAACCGGCTTTGACGCGCCCTCCATGCACACGATGTATGTGGACAAGCCGATGAAGGGCCATGGTCTGATGCAGGCCATCGCTCGCGTAAACCGGGTTTTCAAGGACAAGCCGGCGGGCCTGGTGGTTGATTACATAGGTGTCGCCCAGAATCTGAAGAGCGCCCTGGGCCAGTACTCGGGCGGCGATCGTGACCAAACGGGCGTCGATCACGCCGAAGCGATCCGGGTGCTGAAGGAGCATTACGAGATCGTCCGCGCCATGTTCCGCCCTGACATGCCTGGCGGCTTCGACTACCGGCCCGCCTTGGAACCTGGCGCAAGCGCCCCCCTCAGGCTTGCCATCATGGCCGGAGCGATCGACTGGGTGCTGACCATGCAGCAGGCCGCTGCGGCGCAGGAGACGACCGAGGAGGCGAAGAAGCGGGCCCATCGCCGCTTTGCAGACGCCGTCGCAGCACTCTCCAAGGCGTTCGCCCTGGCCTCCGCCAGCGACGAGGCGCGCATCATCCGGGAGGAGGTCGGCTTCTTCCAGGCAATCCGGGTCGCACTGGTGAAGAGCGTGCCGGGCGATGGCAGGAGAAGCACCGCCGAGCGGGAGCTGGCCATCCAGCAGCTCGTCAGCCGTGCAGTGGTGTCCACGGAGATCGTCGACATCATGAAGGCCGCGGGACTGGACAGCCCGGACATCTCCATCCTTTCCGATGAATTCCTCGCCGAGGTGCGCGAGATGGATAAGCGGAACCTCGCAATTGAGGCGCTGAAGAAGCTGATCGCCGGCACCGTGCGCGCTCAGGCGCAGCGGAACGTGACCCAGGCCAAGGGCTTTACCGAGCGCCTGGAAGCCGCGATTGCCCGCTACCACACCAACGCCATCACGACGGCCCAGGTTCTCGAAGACCTTATCCAGATTGCCAAGGACATCCGCGCCGCCCGGGCCCGCGGTGAAGAGGCCGGACTGTCAGATGAGGAGGTCGCTTTCTACGACGCCCTGGCGGAGAACGAAAGCGCCAAGCAATTGATGGGCGAAGCGGCCCTGCGCGTGATCGCGCACGAGCTGATCACGATTATTCGAGGAAACGTGACGGTGGACTGGATGCACCGGGACTCCGCCCGCGCCAACATCCGACGGCTCGTGCGTCGCCTGCTACGGAAATATGGCTATCCGCCTGACCTCCAAGACGCTGCGGTTCAGAATGTCCTGCAGCAGGCCGAAGCTCTTTCGGCTGAATGGGCCATGGCGTGATTGGCAGAAATCTGCACGAC
>JBIKOJ010000263.1:0-6287 GCA_044358135.1 Acetobacteraceae bacterium
AATCTTCTTTTTGTGAACAAAAAGAAGCAAAAAAACTTCATTTATGGATGCAGATAGGCCTCGGCAAGCCATAATAAAAGCCGTCATTGCGAGCGCAGCGAAGCAATCCAGAACGCCACCGCGCAACCGAAATTCGGAAAGAGAATCTTTCTTCCTTCTCCCCGTCTCTCCGTCTCCATGTGAATTTTCTTTCTTCCCCCAACAATCTCCCTCCCAAGCCAAACCGTATCGTGGGTCACCCCCCCCGCCATGATAAGCAAAAAAACCTTTGCACCGGGTTGCGTCATCGGTGTAAACTAACCAAATGGAGATTTTCCCCAACAGCCGGGCGCAAAGCCCCGCCTGTTCCCGCGCCCCGCGCGCGGTGGGAGAATTGCGCCTGCAGGACATCCTGCGCGCCCTCCTCCTCTCCCTCCTGTCCATCCTCCTCGGCCGCCGCCGCCAGCCCCAGGCCTGGCTCTACGAACCCGCCTGGATCGAGGAATACGCCCTTCCCTTCCCGCAGGCGGACTCCGCCCGCCCCATCCGCATCCGCTCGATCCACGACGGCACGCACCTCGTCTGCGAGCACCCGATTCTCTACGTCATCGGCCCGGGGCCCGGAAAAGGCATGCGCCCCATAGCCCGCGCCACGCCCGTACTGCGTCCGCGCTGCGCCCGCGCGCCACCACGCGCACCCCCTCACCCCCCATACATCCCCATCCGCGCCAAATCGCCCCCAAGCAGGGGACGATGGCGCGCGCCCGTCGTCGTAATTAAGCAATCCTAGATGTGCAGGTAGTCCCGAATCCGCCCATAGGTGATCCGCGCCGCCACCCCGGTCCGCCACAGCGCATGGAACGGCACCGGCTTCAAATCCGTGATCGGCATGTCGATCTCGTCCTGCCGCCCGCCCAGGATGCGCTTGGCCAGTTGCGGCCCCATCGCGCTCGCCATCGCCACGCCGCGGCCATTATAGCCCAGGCACACCGTCACACCCGGCGCCGGCTCGTGGATATGCGGGTAGTGATCGAGCGTGATCGCCAGCTGCCCGTTCCAGCCATGGGTCCAGCGAATGCCCTTCATCACAGGCCACAGCCGCTCGGCATAGTGGCGCAGGAACATCAGATCCTCCGGCCCACCGACCGGGGATTGCTTGCTGCGCCCGCCCATCAACACCCGGTTCTGCCGATCGAGCCGGTAATAGGTCGTCACCTTGCCCAGCTCATAGAGCGAGGACCGCATCGGAAAGATCGCCCGCGCCGCCTCATCGGATAGCGGCTCGGAGGCCACCACCGCGCTGAACACCGGCACCACCGTCTTGCGCAGGTCGGGCCAGAGATTGTCGGTATAGCCGTTGGTCCCCAACACGATCTCGTCGGCATGCACGGTCCCGGTCGGCGTCTGCACATGCCACTTGCCGCCGTCGCGCCACACCTTCTGCGCCGGCGTCCCGCCATGCACCACTGCCCCGGCCTGGATCGCCGCCTGCGCCAGCCCGCGCGCATAGCCCAGCGGATTCACATGCCCGCCGCGCTTGTCCACGAAGGCGCACAGATACCGGTCCGTCCCCGTCGCCTCGCGCATCCGCGCCCCGTCCAGGAATTCCACCGGCATGCCGCGCCTGACACCCTGCTCATACGCCGTCTCGATCTCGGCGACATTGTTTTGCTGGAACGCCGCACGGATCGTGCCGGTCTGGCTCGCATCGCACTGGATCTGGTGGCGCCGGATCAACTCGAACGTGGTGTTCGGCGCGTTCCAGCTCATCTCCACCATGCGCCGGCCCAGCTCGGGTCCGAACAGCCGCTCCACCTCCTCCGGATCGCCCTTCAACCCCGGATTCACCTGCCCGCCATTGCGCCCGGAAGCACCCCAGCCCGGCTCATGCGCCTCCAGCACCGCCACATCCACGCCGCGTTCGGCCAGATGCAACGCCGCCGACAGCCCGGTGAACCCGCCACCGATCACCGCCACCGACACACTCTTGTCCCCATCCAGCGGCGGCGCCTCCACCGGCGGGCGCGCGGTCTCGGCATACAGGCTGGGCGGCAACGGCAGGCGGGGCGATGCGGGCACGCGGGCTCTCCGGCTTCGTGATCAGGCGCAGCATACAGTCGGCATGCTACGCCGGGGGAAGCAGGAACCAGATCGCCAGCAGCGGCACATCCGTCCCACGCATCGCGTGCAGGATGCCCGGCGGATTATGCACGATCCCGCCGGGCCCCGGCGCATGCCACGGTGTCTCGGCATTCCACCATTCGCCACCGGACAGCGCGAGGTAGATCTCCTCCGGCGGATGGTCATGGTCCGGGTAGGTCGCCCCGGGGGCCACCAGGCTGAACCCGGCTACCATGCCACCGCGCTGCTGCAGCCCCTGCGGCCCCAGCACCGGGGCACCGGCATAGCGCCCCTCCAGCCCCGGCAGGTCGCGGCTCCGCCATCCGAGCTGCGGCTCCAGCACCCGGAACGCTTCGGCCAACGCCGGCGGCGTCGCATCCAGCGCCGCCGCAAGGTGGCAGCACGCCGCCTGCCGGCCGGGCAGGGCGGGCGCGGCAGCCTCGGGGGTCGACGCCAGCAGCGCCGCCACACGCTGGCCTGCGGGCCCCGCCGCACCGGTGGCGCGCGCCGCCACCGCCGCACCGGCCAGGGACAGGAAGTGGTCGAGCGCCTGCACGGCTCAGGCCATCCAGGGCGGGATCGGCAGCCCCTTCTCGCGCAGGAATTCCGGGTTGAACAACTTGGACTGGTAGCGTGCACCGCCGTCGCACAGGATCGTCACGATCGTGTGCCCCGGCCCCATCGCCTTCGCCACCCGGATCGCCGCCGCCACGTTGATCCCGGCCGAGCCACCGATCGACAGCCCCTCATGGATCAACAGGTCGAACACCTGCTCCAGCGCCTCCGCATCCGGAATGCGCACGGCATCGTCAATGGGCACGCCTTCCAGGTTCCCCGGCACCCGCCCCTGGCCGATCCCCTCGGTGATCGAGCTCCCCGTCACGGTCAGGTCGTTGCTCTTCACCCAGCCATACAGCGCGCTGCCCTCGGGGTCCGCCAGCACCACGCGCACCGCGTTGCTGCGCGCCTTCAGCGCCATCGCCACCCCGGCCAGCGTGCCGCCGGTGCCGCAGGCGCAGGTGAAGGCATCGATCTTGCCTTCCGTCTGCTGCCAGATCTCCGGCCCCGTTGTCGCCTCGTGCCCCTCCCGGTTGGCCAGGTTGTCGAACTGGTTCGCCCACACCGCGCCCATCTCCTCCGCCAGCCGGCGCGAGACATGCACGTAGTTGCCGGGGTCCTTGAACGGCTTGGCCGGCACCAGGCGCAGATCGGCGCCGATCATGCGCAGGAAGTCGATCTTCTCCCGGCTCTGCGTCTCCGGCATCACGATCACGCTGCGATAGCCCTTGGCATTGCCCACCAGCGTCAGCCCGATGCCGGTATTGCCCGCCGTGCCCTCCACCACCGTGCCGCCCGGCTTCAGCAGCCCGCGCCGCTCCGCATCCTCGATGATCGCCAGCCCCGCGCGATCCTTTACCGAGCCGCCGGGGTTCATGAACTCGGCCTTGCCCAGGATCGTGCAGCCGGTGGCCTCGGAGGCGCGGCGCAGCCGGATTAGGGGCGTGTTGCCAATGGCCGCCTCCAGCCCGGCGGCCGGACGGGGAGCGGCAACGGTCGCGGAGGGCGCCATCATACAGTCTCTCTCGGTTGTTTCCCGTTGCAACCCGGCCAGCGCCGGGCCATGTCGCCATATCATCATAGGGAGTCGCAGAATGGTCGAGAACATTTCCCCGTCCCAGGTCTGGCAGGTGCTGCAGCAGGATCCGCAGGCCCAGCTGGTGGATGTGCGCACCGATGCCGAATGGACCTATGTCGGCCTCGCCGACCTGTCCGCCGCCGGCAAGCAGCCGGTGCTGATTCCCTGGCAGATCTTCCCGAAGATGGAAGTGAACACCGGCTTCGTGGACCAGCTGAAGCAGGCGGGTTTCACCCCGGAACACCGCATCTACTTCCTCTGCCGCTCCGGCGTGCGCTCGCTCGCCGCCGCCCAGGCGGCTGCAGAAGCGGGATTCCCGCAGGTGTACAACGTGGCCGACGGGTTCGAGGGCAATCCGGATGGCAGCGGCCATCGCGGCCAGATCGCGGGCTGGAAGGCTTCGGGGCTGCCTTGGCGCCAGAGGTAACATCCGGCCCCACCCTCGCCGCCGAGATCGGACGTGCCTACGACACGGTGCCGTACGACGGCGGGGCCGTTCCGGAACTGGGGCTTTCAGTCCTGCGGGGCGCTGCCGCGGCGCTGGGGCTGGATCCTTCACCCGGCCCGGTGCTGGACGTGTTGGATATCGGCTGCGGCGCCGCCGCCCAGTTGCTGGAGGCCGCACGGCACAGCCCAGGCCGGATGGTCGGCATCGACGCCTCCGCCGACACCTGCGCCCGGGCGCGGGCCCGCGGTGCCCATCTAGGCGAGCGCTGGCGCATCCTGCACGGCGACGCCGCCTCGGTCGCGGCGGAGGAACTCGGGCAGTTCGACGTGATCTATCTCGTCGGCACCGCCTATGTGATGCCGCCGCCGGCACGCGCCGCGGCGCTTGAGTTGCTGGCCCGCTGCCTGCGGCCGGGCGGCGTGGCGGTGATCACCGCCTATACCGGCCTGCATGGCGTCGCACGCAGTTGGCTGGCCGGCATTGTGCGCGCCGCCAACGACAGCGCCTTGCCGCCGGAAGGGCAGCTGGCCCTGGCCCGCGCCAACCTGCGCGCCATGGTTGCCATGGTGCCGGCCCAAGGCGAGGCAGCGCCCCATGCCCGCGCCACCCTGGCCGCGATGGAAGCCGCACCCGATGTGGTGCTGTTCCACGAAGCATTGGGCCCGGTCTTCGAGCCGCTGATGGCCTCCGGGCTGGAGGCCATGCTGGCGCCGCACGGCCTCGGCTACCTCAACTGCCTCCCGCCACTGCCCTTCGCGCCGGGCGTCCCCTCCAGGGCGGCGGCACACTCCGCCGATGCATGGGACTTCGCGACCGGCGGTGGCTACCGCACGATGCTCTTCGCCAAGCCGGCCGGGCCTGGACAAGGCCTGCGCCACCCCGGCGTGGTCTGGACCGCCGCGCTGCGCCGCGAGCAGGCGCCGGGCGGCGCCGCCGTGTTCACCGATCCGGCCCGCCGCGCCACGATCAACGGCAACACGCCGTGGTCCCTGGCGCAGCTGGAGGCGCTCTGCGCCGGGCCGGGCACGTGGCGGCACCTGCGCGATGCCGCCGCCGCCCTGCTGCCGGCCCTGGGTGCCGCCCCGCCGGACCCGGCCGCGTTCGACGCCGGGCTGGATGAGATCCTGCTGCTGCTCTGGCGGCAATCCCTGGTCCAGCCCAGCCTGGCCACGCCCGGCTGAAGCGCCGTCAGCCGTCCGACCGCTCCAGCGCCCGCGCCATCTGCGGCTGCCGGCGCCAGGCATAGGCACAGGCCAGCAGCGCGAGCGCGCAGCCGATCACCACCGGCCAGCGCAGCCCGCCAAACTCCGCCGCCACGCCGTAGATCAGCGCCCCCAGGGCCGGACCCGCCCGCCCGATCATGCCCCACAGGCTCAGCGCCCGCCCCAGCATCGGGCCGGAGGTGCCGGACTGGATCAGCGTCTGCGCCGAGATGCCGTGCATCGTCGTCGCGGCACTCAACACCGCGGCCACCGCGCAGGCGAAGGCGAAATGCCCGGTGAGCACGAAGCCCGCCGTGCACAGCGTCAGCACCACGCCGGCCACGACGGTGATCGTGGACAGGCCGGAGAGCTTGCCGCGCAACCCGATCGCCATTCCCCCGGCGAAGGCCGCGACACCCATGATGCTGGAAAGCATCGCGAGCCCGTTGGCGCCCTGGCCGAACACCTTGTCCACATAGGGCGGCAGCATCTCCTGGATCGGGCGCGCCAGCACCGCCAGCACGGCGGCGAACAGGAAGAGCGGCCGCATGCCGGGATGCCGCGCTACATAGAGCAGCCCATCCAGCGTCTCCCGCAGCATGGACCCGGTCGGCGCATGGCCGCGGCGGGTGGCGGGATCCAGCTGCAGCGCGAACATCGACAGGCAGGCGATCAGGTAGGCGGCGCAGTTCACCGCCATCGCCGGCACCACGCCCCAGAACGCCACGATCACGCCGCCGATGCCGGGGCCGATGGAGCGACCGAGATTCCAGGTGAGGGAATTGATCGCCACCGCCGCCGGCAGATCCGCCCGCGTCACCATGCCGGGCACCAGGGATTGCCGGGCCGGCTGCGCGAAGCTGCCGGAGATGCCGGTGAACACCGCCAGCACCGCCAGGAT
>JBIKOJ010000085.1:0-20849 GCA_044358135.1 Acetobacteraceae bacterium
CGCCAGGGCGGACCGGCCGGCTTCGGACTGCGCCGGGTGCTACTCGACCAGTCCGGAGAAACCAAGGCCGCCCTCAAGACCGGCGAGCAGAAGAGCCTGCAAACCGATCGCGTGGTGCTCCGGCCTGGCCCGCCCGAGGAGGTCGAGATAGTCCATCAAATCTACCGCTGGTTCGTCGAGGACGGCCTCAGCGAGGGGCCGATCGTCGCCGAACTCAACCGCCGGGGCATCATGACCGACCTCGGTCGCCCCTGGACCCGCGGCACCGTGCACGAGGTGCTGACCAACGAAAAATACATCGGTCACAACATCTATAATCGCCGCTCCTTCAAGCTGAAGCGCCGCCACGTGGTCAATCCGCCGGACCTGTGGATCCGCAAGGACCACGCCTTTGATCCGATCGTGCCGCCCGACCTGTTCTACATGGCCCAGGGCATCGTGCGCGCCCGCACCCGGCGCTACAGCGACCAGGAACTGCTCGACCGGCTGCGCGCGCTCTATCAGGCGAAGGGCTTTCTCTCCGGCATCCTGATCAACGAGACCGAAGGCATGGCCTCGGCCAGCGTCTACAGCCACCGCTTCGGCAGTCTGCCGCGGGCCTATACGCTGATCGGATTCACCCCGGACCGCGACTACGGCTTTCTCGAGATCAACCGGTTGCTGCGCCGGTTGCACCCCGAGATCGTGCAGCGGGCAGAGGCCGAGATCATCGCGATCGGCGGCCATATCCAGCGCGACGTGGCCAGCGACCTGCTGCGCATCAATGACGAATTCACCGTCTCGATCGTGTTGGCGCGATGTCTGATCAACGCGCGTGGCGGGGGGCAATGGAAAATCCGCCTCGACACCAGCCTTTGCCCGGACATCACGATCGCTGTCCGCCTCGATCAGCAGAATGCCGCCGCGCTGGACTACTACTTGCTCCCCTGGCTTGACCTGGGGGCCGCACAGTTGCGGCTGCGGGAGAACAACGGCGTGCTGCTGGATGGATACCGGTTCGATTCCCTCGACATGCTCTACCGCATGGCCGCCCGCTCGCGAATCCGCAGGGCCGCATGATCGACGCCCGCGAAGTCCGCGACATTCCGATCGAACGGATCGATATTCTCAATCCCCGCGTGCGCAACCAGAAGATCTTCCGCGAATTGGTCGCATCGATCGAGTGCCTCGGCCTCAAGAAGCCGATCACCGTGACGCCACGCGGCACTGGCGATGAGGAACGCTTTGCCCTGGTGTGCGGGCAGGGAAGGATCGAGGCGTTCCGGGCACTCGGGCAGACGACGATCCCGGCACTGGTGATCGAGGCGACCGACGAGGATGCCTTCGTCATGAGCCTGGTCGAAAACATCGCGCGGCGGAACCCGCATGCGGCCGAGCAGCTGGAATCCATAGGCATGCTGCAGCAGCGCGGCTACGATGTCGCCACCATCGCCCGCAAGACGGCGCTGGACCCGACCTGGGTGCGCGGTGTTCTGCTGCTGCTCGGCAAGGGCGAGGTCCGGCTGATCCAGGCGGTCGAGGCCGGCCGTGTTCCCCTGGCCATCGCGATCGCCATCGTCAGAGCCGATGGCGACGGAAACGGCGACGATGGCGCGGTGCAGGCGGTTCTGCAGCAGGCCTACGAAAACGGCGACCTGCGCGGCAGCAAGATGATGACGGTGCGGCGCCTGATCGAACAGCGTCGCAACCTCGGCAAGGCGTACGAGCGGAGCGGGCGTTCAAGATCGGGTCACAAACTGTCCTCCGTGGCGATGGTTCGCGCCTACAACCAGGAAGTGGAGCGGCAGAAGCTGCTGATCCGCAAGGCCGATCTGGTGCAGCAGCACCTGACCTTCATGGCGGCGGCAATGGCACGCATGCTCACAGACGAGAACTTCGTGAACCTGCTGCGCGCCGAGGGGCTGGCAACATTGCCGCGCGCGTTCGAGGAACGGATAAAGGCCGGCGGGGGCGCGCAATGAGCAAACTACCACGGGCGTTCGATACCGAGCCGCTGTTGCTGGCGCTCGATCGGCTGCTGCCATCCCGGACCCTGCCGAAGGGCATCGCCGGTTCGCGCAAATACGCGCAGATCAGGGCGTCGATGCAGGAGGTCGGACTGATCGAGCCGCTCGCGGTGACGGCGGCAGATCGCAAGAGCGGGCTCCATTTGGTGCTCGACGGCCATCAGCGCCTGCATGCCGCCCGTGAACTGGGCCTCACGCACATCGCCTGCCTGGTGGCGCACGACGACGAAAGTTTCACCTACAACAAGCGGGTGAACCGGCTGGCAACGGTGCAGGAGCACTACATGATTCTGCGCGCCCTGGAGCGTGGGGTGCCCGAGGAGCGGCTGGCGCGTGCGCTGGACGTGAACATCGCTTCGATCCGGCGCAAGCGCGACCTGCTCGACGGCATCTGCCCCGAGGTGGTGGACATGCTGAAGGAGCAGCATTTCCCGATCGACGTGACGCGGCACCTGCGCAAAATGAAACCTGCGCGGCAAATCGAGAGTGCTGAGCTGATGATATCGCTCAACAACTTCTCCACCCACTACGCTGCGGCCCTGCTGGCAGCGACCCCGCCGGAACAACTATGCGAGCCGGAACGCCCCAAGAAATTCCTCGGGGTGAGCGCGGAGCAGATGGCGCGGATGGAGCGGGAGATGTCGACCGTGCAATCGCGCTTCAGGGCGGTCGAGCAGTCGTACAGCACCGATGTGCTGAATCTGGTGCTCGCACGCGGCTACGTCGTCAAGCTGGTGGGCAACGCCGCGGTGATACGGTTCATGCAGAACTACTATCCGGAATTCCTCGAGGAATTCCGTAGTATCGGCGCGATGCATTCGCTTGACGAGCGCGCACCATCAGCCCTGGACGAGGCGCAGGGCCGCCGATGACGCAAGAGGATCGATTGGAGATGGATGAGACCATCTCGGCGGCGGCAGCAAACCGGCAATTCTCTCGGATTCTGCGGGGCGTGCAGGAGGGGCGAAGCTTCCTGGTGACCAGCTATGGCAAGCCGGTCGCGAGGATCGTTCCGTGCGACCAGGCGCAGGTTGCAATGGTGGCGGCCCGGGCGGAATTGCTGGATCGACTGGTGGAGACCTTGGCGCGGGGGATCGACCGACCGGACTGCGAGACCCCCGATGGCAGGTAGACGGCGCGTCGCGCTGCACAGCTGTGTCCTGGCCGCGGCGGAGGGGATGGAGGGGACTGACCGCCAAGCAAGGGCTGTCGGCATGCTGCGCGAGCTTGCCGATGACGATGTCATGGTGCCGGCGCAGGCGCTCGGCGAACTCTATGTCCGGCTGCGACAGCGCGCCGATCGCGCGGCAACGGCTGTTGGCATCGTCCGCCAGTGGCATGCTGCCTACGCGATCGTCAGTACGCGCCCCGCGGGCGTTGTGGAGGCGATGGAATTGTCGGTTCAGCGCGGCATCTCGCTATGGGATGCGCTCGCCCTGGAGGCCGCCGCGCAATCCGGCTGCCGCGTACTGTTCTCCGATACGATCCCGCATGGTGTTTCCTGGCGGGGCACGATCGTGCGCAATCCCTTCCGAGGCCGGTCGGCAAGCGGATCCGTCGGCAGCGGTCCGGCCGGATGATCTCCCCTCGCCAACGACATCAGTATGTCGGGGACCGGTCTTCACCCCCGTATGGCATCCGCGTCGTGGAACATCCGATCGACCTGTGCGCCGCTCAGCCTTAGTGCCCGAGCGAGATCGGCGAGGAACTCACTGCCGCGCTCCCACTCCGGGGCACCGGTCCAGGCATCCTGGACGCGACCGCCCGCCGCGGCAACGGCGGCTTCGACGGCATCGAGCAACCCGACTTCCCGCAGCGCCGCCTTGCCCTTCCAGGCGGGGATGACTGTCGGCACGGGCGGCTGGGATGCCGAAGGTTTCGCGACGTCCCACCCGCGCGAGGGCGTCGCCGGGACGACCAGCGACGCCTGGAAGGCGGGGTCGGGGTCGTGGCCGTGCCAGGCGAGGTTGATGTGATAGCGTGGGTCGATAACCTCCCCAGGGATCGGCACGCCACCTTCGCCCAACTGCGCCGGGGCGACGATAGGCCCCACGATATCAATCACCACACCCTGCGGCAGTTCCGGAATTTGGCCTGGCGGACAGGTCCATCCGGCGACCTTGCACGCCTCGAGGAACGCCGCCCGGTTGGTGAACCGGTGGTAGGTGGTGGTCCACATGGCGAGGTTTCCCTATGGAGCGGTCAGCTGCTGCAACGCGGCGTCTGGCACGCAGATCGCTGCGTAGATGAAGGCCCTGTGCACGGCGTTGCTGAGTGTGTTTGGCGATGACGTCGACCAGGGCGCGCACCCGACCGCAATGCGGGCGACTGAGGCCAGAGGCACGATGTTGCTCTGCCCGGCGGCAATGGCGCCGCCGTCGATGCAAATGGCATAGCGCCCGGGCTGCCAAGCGACGCCAAAGCGGTACGTCGTCCCCGGCGTGAAGGCACAGGTCCGGCTTACGGTGCTGCTGGCGCCGCCGGACGGGATGTAGGTCACACCAAGCGAGGTGTTCCCCTGGCGCCAGATGTAGATCGTGTTGCTGAAGGTGTCGCCGATGCCGCCGAGAACCACGGTGGCGCCGCCGATCACCGGCGGCACTGGCCGTGGCACAAACTCGAAGATCATCGTGCCTCGATCCAGTGCCACCTGGGAGGATGTCACCGGCAGGATCAGGTTATCGGCACTGCGGGTGACGGTGGCGCTGGTGGTAGGGATGTAGCTGGAGAGGTTTGTCAGCGAGGACTCGGCCTCCAACTGGGCACCCCAGGCAAAGAGACTGTTGCCCGTTGCGCTGGCGGTGCTGTCCGCCGCGGTTGGTGCGATGGTTGCTGCGATGGTGGTGGACACGCTGCTGGTGACCTCGAGCGCACAGAGGTACCAACCATTGCGCTGCGCCTCGATCCACTTCTGCGCAAAGGACAGGGTGAACCCACCGCCGGAACCGCCGATGGTATGTGTCCCGGTGGTGCCGGCAGCGAGATTGAACCAGCAGTCGACGGTGTTGGTCCCATCGCTGAGCGAGAGGATGACCCAGGAACTGGCATTCGCCTTTGCGTAGACGCCGAGGGCAATTCCCCTCCCAGCGGTGATGGTCACGGCCTGGGCGACTTTGCCGCCCGCCACTGTTGCCGCCAGCGTGTCCGCTGTGGTGTTGCCATCGGGCGCCGTGGTGCTGTTGGCCGTGACCGTGAGGTTCGTGGCGGTCCAGACAACGTTCTCGAACTCCTCGGACCGTAGGAGGAGATTGGTGCGCTGTGCCTCAACGAGCAGCCCCTCGCTCAACCCGGTGACGGGATGGAAGCGATAGCGGGCGGTGTTGGCTGGCACCGGGCTGACCAGGCCGAGGCGATTGGTGACCCGGCCGATGCCCGCCCGAGTGAAGATCACCCGCGGGTCGATGTGACCCGGCGTCTTGTGGAATTGCCAGTTGATCCAGGGTTCGACGGACATGATCAGGCGACCTCGAAGGCGTTGGCGCCGGTGCAGACCAGGGTGAGGATGGCACTGCCGGTCGCGATGGCGATGCCGGTGCCAGCCGTGCCGCCATTGATGGCGTCGGCGGCGGATCCGGGATTGAGGGTGAGGCTGGCGCCCGAGCGGTTGCGCAGGCGTGCGCGCCAGCCGATCCAGACATCCGTCGCCACCGGCAAGGTCCAGGTGCGGGTGCCGCTGGTGCACAGCAGCAGCTTGTCCAGGTCGTGGGCGGTGATCTGGTAGGTGGCGTTCTGCAGGTTCGGGACGTGATGAGCCGTCAGATCCCACTGGCGAAAGCCCTCACTGTTGAGGAAGGCCATGCGCGGCAGGTCCATCGGCTCGTTGCCGACGCCATTGGCCGGCGTGCCGAGGGCCAACTGGGTGGCGAGACTACCGGCGGCGGCGGCGGCCGATGCCTGGGCCTGACCGGTCAGGTAGGCGACATCCTGGGCAGTGCGGCCGATCGCGTTGAGCGAGGGGCGGAAATAGACGCGGAACAGCCCATTGGGGAAGTCGGCGTCGCTGCGGGCGGCGAGATAGGTCCAGTCCTCCTCACTCATAGCCATTCCTCCAGTTCCAGGACGCTCTCGTGCACGTTGTGGAAGGCCTGGGTGATCGGATCGAGCTTGCGAAACCGCACCAGGCAATCGCGCTTGAAGCGCCGCGCGGTGTCGTCGGGGCTGGGCACGACCCAGAACGGGGTGTGGGTGCCGAGCAGGCGCTGAGCGTCGAGCAGGGCGCCAAAGGCTTCGACGCGGGTGATGCCCTTCAGCGCCAGGCGCAGCACCCGGGCCGGGGGTCGGGTCTCGCTGTAGAGAACGCCGCCGAGCGAGGTGGCGCTGACGCTGCGATCCTCCCAGACCAGTTGCGCGCCGGGAGCGAGGTTTCGCTCCGGCGACCAGACTGTGCCCAGGCGTAAGTGGGCGAGCTCGACATAACCATCGGGGTTGGCGGTGTCGGTGATCTCGATGGCCCAGTAGCGCGCCCGGATGTTCACCAGCGCGTCGTGCATGCCGTGGCTGGGATAGCCCACGACCTCCTCGTCCGAGAGTTGCCCGGACCAGAAATTGTCGTCCTCCCATTCGAGGTCCTCGGGGAGGTAGACGGCGGGCCAGACCGGGATCCAGCCGGTGCTGTAGAGATCCGTCCCGCCTGGCGTGGTGCCGGCCGTGATCCGCACCAGGGCATCGCGGGTCAGGTTGTGCCGCGCGACGCCGATCATGCGCACGGGGGTGTTGCTGACGCCGAGATCGATGTTGATTTTGGTCGAGGCCAGCAGCAGGTTGCTGGACCGCGCGCGCAGGCTGAGGAGCGGTGGATCGAGCAGCAGGTTGGCCAGCGGTGCGCCGGCTTGCCAGGCGCCGCCCGAGAGCGTTGCGGCTGGCGCCTTGCTGTAGAATTGGAACTGGATGTTTGTCACGACCGCGACGCCCCTTGGCGTCGGGACGAGCGCGGCAGCGGCGCCGCTTGCGCCGGCGACAGGTTGAGCATGGTGTTCCTAGCCCCACAGGTCGAGGGTGAGCTGCGAGCGCGGGCCGCCGGGAGTCTGGACCCCGTCGACGTCGATGCCGACGACGCGAAAATCGCGCCCGGCGCCGTAACCGAGGCGGCTGGTGATCAGACGCACCGCGCTGCCGAGATCGATTGCGGCCCGGGCCTGGGTGAGCCAGACCCCGGCCTGGGTGAAGTCGCGACGCAGCTTGTGCAGGGCGAGCACCCGGCTGGCCTCGGTGGCCATGTCGGCGGCTTGCTGCAGGCAGGTGTCGCGCAGCATCTCGGGAGCCAGGAGATGGGCGGTCTGCACCGCGGGGTCGCTGGCGATCGCCTCGCGCCAGGGTTGCAGCAACTCGGCACGGCGGGCCTCGGTCAGCGACGGGCCAACGGCGACGAGGTCATTGGCAGTGGTCTCGACGTAGGGCCGGCCGCGCAGCCGGACCCGCCACACCGGGATCCCGGCATCGGCATCGCGGGTGGCCAGCGTGTCCAAGGCCTCAATCTCGACGTCGGTGAAGGTGAAGGCCGGGCTGCCGGTCGGTGCCAGCAGCTGCCCGACCTGCCACAGCCCAGTGCGGGTGGGGGCGAGCCAGCCGCCGCAGCCGCTGAGAACCTGGTCGATCGCCTGCTGCCGTGTCACCTCGCCGCTGAGGTGCACGCCGCACTCGCCCGTGGCGGCGGCGTTGAGGGCGGTGAAGGACCCGGCATCCAGATCCCCGACAGCAATGCCGCACCGCTGCGTCAGGATACGCTGGACGATCTCGCCGGCCTTGGCGACATAACCGCCGCTGGCGTCGCCCCGCGCATCCATGGTGATGCGGCCGACGGCCGACGCCCCGAGGCGGACCAGGCCGAGGGCGAGGCAGGTGTCGAACTGCCCGGCGGTGATCGTCGCTGCCTCGAGGGCTGCCAGGCTGGCGCGGTTGTTGCCGGAGAAGGTCAGGGCCACGCCCTGGTCGTAGACGGCGTCGACGGCATGAGCCTGGCCGTCATGGAACTGGTAGATCAGCCGGGCGGTGTTCACCAGGATGGGGATCAGCTGGTAGCGCCGCCCGAACAGCAGCGGCTTGCGGCGGCCCTTGATGTCGTCGGCGCTGCCCTCGGCACCGGCGGGGAGGGCATTGTTGCCGGCATAGAGGTTGGCTTGCAGCGGCAGCGCCAGGAGGTGGAGTTTATCGCGCAGGCGGATGGTGGCGGTGCGGGGGCCGACCTCGACCTGCTCGGCGGTGCCGGTCAGGAAGGTGGTGAAGCCGGCCGGATAAGGCGCGTCCTGCGGCCCCACGCGCACCACCACCTCCCGGCCGTCGATGCCGAGGTCGCGCAGATAGGCGAGGCCCTGGTCCAGGTTGTTGAGCACGATGTCGCCGACGCCGACCGTGCTGCCGCCGGCGAGGCGGGCGGCGGAGAACATGGTGCGCTTGAAGCGGATCGGCTGCTGCAGGCGCGGGGCGAAGTGGACGTTCGGGGGAACCTCCGTCGGCCGAGTCATGGTGCCGAGGCCGGAGGTGAAGCGCAGCACGCGGGTGCCGGGGATGGCCGGGTCGTAGGCGGTGACCTCGACCAGGGTGATCAGACCCTCCGACATCACGCGGCATCCCGAACGGTGTTGCGGAGTTTCTGCACGGCCTCGGTGGTGCCACTGGTGCCGGCACGCACCTCGCCAGCGATCAGGACCGCCGCCTCGCGCAGCACCTGGCGCAAGTCGGCAACCTCCTGGCGCAGCGCCTGGAGATCGGCGCGCAGGCTGTCGGAGGCCGCGGGCATGGTGGCGCGGACGCCGAGGGAGCCATCGCCACGGCGGGCCAACGGCATGATCGCCTCAGGGCCAGCCTCACCGAACAGTGCCATCGGCGCCAGGGTCGGCTGATTCACCAGATCGGGGATGCCGCCGCGCGCGAAGGGCACGACATTGCCGCCGGCGAAGACTCCGCCGAGGGCAAAGCTACCACCGCCACCCTCGCCGCCATCGCCGGGGCGGCCGTCGATCAGCGTCTGGGTGTTCTGCACCATCTGGTCGGTGAAGCCCCGTGTCGCGGCAATGTCGTCGCGCATGGTGGCGAGGATGGCGTTGGCGGCGGTGAGCAGGCCGGAGAGCTTGTCGTCGATCGAGCGGCTGATCTGGATCGTCTCGGTGGTTTCGACCGCCTGGCGGATGATGCGGGTGATGTTTTCGTCCGTCAGCAGTTGGGCGCCGGTGGCCGCCAGCACCTGCTGGAAGATGCCACGCAGCACCGCCTCGTTCTCCGGCACGACGATGGTGCCGGTCGGCGCGAAGATGGTCTGGTTGATGCCGCGGGTGACGATGGCGCTCTCGATGACCAGGGCCCGCTCGGCGTCCGTCAGAGCCCGACCCAACTGCTGCTCGACGGTGCGGACGACGCTGGCGGCCTGGATCAACCCGGCGCGCTCGTCGGCGGTGAGGTCGCGGCCGATGGCTTGGCTGATGGTTCGCTCGATCGCCGCGCCCTGCACCAGGCTGTCGCGCTCGGCATCCGAGAGATTGCGGCCGATCGCCTGCTCGATGCTGAGCAGGATGCTGCCGCCGGCAATCAGGCCGGCGCGTTCGGCCGCGGTGAGATCGCGGCCCAGCGCCTGTTCGACGATGCGGGCGATGCTGGCACCTTGCACCAGGCTGTCGCGCTCGACCTCCGAGAGGTTGCGGCCGATCGCCTGTTCGATGCTGCGCAGGACGCCGCCGCCCTGGACCAGGCCAGCACGCTCGGCGTCGGTGAGGTCGCGCCCCATCGCCTGCTGGATGGCGCGGGTGACATCGGCGTCGTAGACCAGCCCGGCGCGTTCCGCGGGCGACAGGTCGCGCCCGATCGCCTGCTGGATGGCCCGGGTGATGTCGGCGGCCTGCACCAGCCCGGCGCGCTCGGCGACCGAGAGGTCACGGCCCATGGCCTGCTGGATCGCGCGGGTGATGTCGGCATCATAGACCAGCCCGGCGCGCTCGGTGGGCGACAGGTCACGTGCCATCGCCTGCTGGATGGCCCGGGTGATATCGGCCGCCTGCACCAACCCGGCACGCTCGGCGACGGACAGGTCGCGCTGCATCGACTGCTCGATGTCGCGGCGCACGACGGCACCCAGCACCAGGGCGTCGATCTCACCATCCGTCAGCAGCCGGCCGAGCCGTTCCTCGACCGTGCGCAGCACCGTGGCGGTCTGCACCAGCCGCGCCCGGTCGGCATCCGGCAGCGCGTTCAACGCTTCGGTGATGACCCGCACCACCTCAATGCCGACTTCGACGTCGATCGAACCACCCAGCTGCTGAAGGGCTGCCAGGATCTGCGCGTCGTAGGATTGGGTGGCCGGCAGGTTCTCCAGGCTGGAGATGACGAACTGGCGCAGCGCCTGGAAGTCGGTGCCGGAGGCATACATGCCGCGCCCGGCGGCGAGCAGCGTGTCGGCGGTCTGGGTGATGCGGGACAGCGCGTCGCCGTCGCCACCACGGGCCAGGGCCAGGTCCCGCCCGAAGGCGTTCTGCGCTTCGACCAGCCGGTCGGTGGGCGCGGCGCCGCCCTGCACCCCGGCGCGCAGTCCGTCTATGTAGGTACGGATCGCATTCCCGGTGCGCAGCAGGGCATCGCGCGCCTGCTCGGCATACCTGGCGATGATCGCGGCCCGCTCCGCCGCCTGAGTCTCCTCCAACTCGACCAGTAGCCGGGACTTGTCCGCGGCGGCGGTCGCCAGCGCCTCAAGTTGCTCGGTGAAGGCCCGCGTCTCCTGCCGCGCCGCCTCGGTCTGGCGGGCCAGTTCCGCGGCCTCGGTGTTGCCCTCGGCGGTGAGCCGCCGCACCGCCAGCGCCACCTCGCCTTGGCGCAGCGTCTCGGTGCGTTGCGCCTCCAAGGCCGCGATCTGGCGGGCGCGCTCGGTGGCGAGCTTGTCCTCGGCGAGCCCGTACGTACGGGCCGTCTCGGTTGCCTTGTCGAAGGCGGCGTTGACGGCGTCGATCTGCTGCGTGAAGGCCGCCAGCGGCGCCGTGCCGAGCTTGTCGATCTCGGCCTGGGCGGCCAGGAAGCCATCGACCCATTGCGCCAGCTTGTCCACGCCGGAGAAGGTCTTGCCCTGGAGCGAGCGGGTGAGGTCAGCGTTGTCCCGCGAGGCAAAGCGCAGTCGGGTGTACGCCTCTTCGACCGAGCCGGCATCGGCCCAAGAATAGTCGGCGCCGTTCTTGTTGCCGCCGATGACGCTGACGCCACCCACCTGCAGGCCCCGCTGGGCCAGATAGGCGTTGGTGGCGGCGACAACCTGCTCGGCCTGGGCGAAGACCGCCTTGCCGCTGTCGTTGTAGAAACGGTAGTCAATCGGCATCAGCTGGTCGGCCATCGCGTTTGACGGCGCCGCGTCAGGCCCCCAGCCGGCGCTCTGCAACCGCAGGCCGAAGCCGCGCACGCTCTCGCCGGGACCGAACAGACCGCCAAGGCCGCCACCGGCGGCGCCGCCGAGGATGCCACCCAACAGCGTACCGAAGCCGGGGATGATGCTGCCCAGCACCGCGCCCGCGGCGGCACCGACACCGGAGCCGACCATGCCGCCGGTCTGGTTGCCGCCGAGCAGGCCGTTCAGCAGCATGCCGGCGCCGAAGCCGGCACCAGCGCCACCGAGCAGCGAGCCGAAGGTCGCGCCGGTGCCGCCGAACAGCCCGCTACCACCGAAGGCTTGCAGCTGGGCGAGCGAGGCCGGGCCGTAGGCTCCGCCCATGGCACCCAGTGCGGCACTGGTCGATGTGCCCCAGCCGGTGATGGCCGTCGCGCCCAGCAACCCACCCGCGCCGGTCAGACCGAGGCCGGAGCCAATACTGGAGAGCAGGCCGCCCGATCCGGTGAGCCCCAGCGACTCGCCGATGTTGCCGAGCCCGAGCAGGCTCGCCAGCCCACCACCACCCGTTGCGGCGCCGCCGACACCGCCGATTCCACCAGAACCGAAGATGCCCTGGATGATGGGGGTGACGATCGGCCGGATCACCGCCTCGGCGGCAATGCGGGCGAAGGTGGACCGAGCCAGCCGGTAGAGATCGTCCATCAGCCCCGCCCAGCCGCGGCCGGTGCGGGAGAATAGGTCGGCGAAGCGATCGGCAGCATAACGCACCACATCGTCCGTGGTGGACTGGACCTGGCGCTCCTGCTCGCGGCGGGCGTCGTCGAGCTTCTTCTGGTCGTCCTGGGCTGACTTGTAGGCGGCGCGCTGCGCCTCGATCTGGCGCACGGTTGCCTCGATCGCCTCGGCCTCGCGCTGCTGGGCGGCGGTGCGCTTCTCGATGGCTGGGATGCCGGCCTCGCGCAGCTGTTTCTCGATCTCCAGGGCGACGTTGAGCGCCGCCACCGCATTGCTGCCCTGGCGCTGGGCTTCGGTCAGGCGGGTCTGCCGGTCGAGCTCGACGGCGAGCGCCTCAGAGACCTTGGCCACCTTGGCGGCCTGGTCGTCGGCCAGCTTGGCGGCCTTCTGGCCCTCCTCATTGGCCTTGGCCAGCTTGTCCTGATACTCGCGCAGCGCGTCGGCGCGCGCCTTGGTGGCATCGAAGGCCGCCCCGCCCGGCAGGGTGGTGACGCCGGCCGCCTCGGCACGGGCGATCTTGGCCAGCTGTTCCTGGTAATCCCGCGTCGCCTTGAGCTTCCTGTCGTTGGCTTCGACGACCTCACGCACCTCCTGGGCCGTGCGGGTGCGGGCGGCGTCGGCGGCCTTGGCCTGGGCGGTAACATACTCGCCAAAACGCTGTTGCTGCGCGTCGCGCTCGATCTCACCGAGCCGGTCATTGGCGGCGCGGTGTTCACTCTCGGCCTGGCGCAACGCCGATTGCCGGGCCGTGGCCGTGGCCTGCAACTGGGCTCGCTGCACGGCGGAATAGCCGCGGGCCGGATCGGAGCCATCGTCCATCGCCGGACCGGCGCGCAGGGCTTCCAGACGAGCGCGGCTGCGCGCGACGTCGTTCTCGGCGGCCTGCCGGTCGGTCGGCGCGACATAGCGTTGTACCGCATTGACCGCGGCGGCGGCTTCCATCGCCGCCTTGGCGATGGCCTGGGACAGGCCAAGCGCCTTGTCGAGTTGGCTGGCGAAGTTGTCCATCGCCGCGCCGAGCACCCCGAAGGCACGGCCCATGGTCGGCGGCAGCTTGTCGAACTCGGCGGCCAGTTTCTCCCCGGCGGCAATCAGGGCGGGCAGGATCCGATCGGCGGTGAGCTTGCCCTCGCTGCCCATCTGGCGCAGCTGGCCGAGACCGACGCCCAGCTCCTTGGCCAACGCCTGCGCCAGCTGCGGCATGTTCTCCAGCAGCGAGCGCAACTCGTCGCCCTGCAGCACGCCCGAGGCGAGCGCTTGGGCCAACTGCTGGGTCGCCGCGTTCGTCTCCTCGGCGGAGGCTCCAGCGACGATGCCGGCCTTCTGCAGCCCGCCGACCAGACGCAGCACCTGGTCGTTGGTAGCGCCCACCTCCTTGGCAGCGACGGCGAAGCGGGCAAAGGCACCGGCGCTGTCGGCGACCGAGATGCCGGTCTGCTGCGACAGGCGGAACAACCCCTCGAAGGCGCGCTCGGCCGCAGAGGCGGAACCGGTCGCACTGGCCAGCCGGGCCAGCACGGCGGTGGCGGTGTCGCCGGCCTGGGCGATCTGCACCCCGGCGGCAACCGCCGCGATGCCCATGGCCACGATGCCGGCGGTCAGCCCGCCGGCCGCAACGGAGACCCCGGCAAACGTGTTCCCGACGGTTCCGAGAGAGCCGCCCATGCCCTGGAAGGCGCGGGTGGCGATGTCGGAGGCACCAGCCAGGCGCTGCAACCCAGGGGACGCCGCAGTGCTCGCCACCTCCACCCGACGCAGCGCCGCCTCGCCGGCGACACCGAACTGCTCCAACTCGCGACGGGCGCGGTCGGCGCCCTCGGTGGAGACGCGGATACCGACAGTGCGGGCGGTGGCACCACTCATGATTTGACCCCCCGCAATTCGGCGATGACGTTGCGCGCGAACCAGCCCGGCACGCGGGACCGGACTCCGGCCACATCGAGCCGCTTGCGCAGGGTGACGCGCTTCAGCAGCAGAAACATCGGTACGAACCCCTGGGCGAGTACGTCTTGCCGGCGCTGTGCCTGACCCTTGCGATGCCCCGTCAGCACCTCGGTGCCGCTGCCGACGAACAGTCGCAGCCGATTGCGCGTGCGGCGGGAGGTCCCGGTGGCTGCGGCCACGCGCAGGCACCACAGGGCGGTGCCGGGCCGCGACTTGCTCGGTAGAACGAAGGCCTCGCCGCGGCGGCCAGCCTGCATCATCTGCGCCGGGGTAATGCGCCGACCACCACGCCGGCCCGCACGGCGCCCACCGATAGAATTGTAACCCGTGGGGAAAGCGAGATACTTCCGGCCGCGTGCGATGATCTGCGCCCCGCGGTCGAAGGCCGTGACAACGGTCGGCATGCGCGACCAGACCAGCGCGGCCGGCTTGAACGTAGTGGGAGCGACACCCCCTGCCGGATACAGGTTCAACCGCCAGGCATTGGCGATGCTACGGCCGCCATCCTTGAATCCCGCGGAATGTGCCTGGGCTCGAAGTTCAGACTGCGCCTCGGCACCTGTGGCGGCGACCGCACGACGCAGCGCACCCGCCACGGCACGCACCTCGGCTTGCATCGCCGGCTTGAGACGGCCGAACACGGCTGCGCGCACGCACATGGGCGGATTCCTGCGTCGGCGGGCATGCGGGCTCTGGTCCAGACCGCACCCGCGTGGCTACGCTGCTGTCCGGCTGGTCGCCGTGGCGGAGGATCAGCGCTGGGCGATGACGCAGAGATGGGGGACGGCACGATGACTGTGGTTCGGGTTGGTCTGGTACAGATGGCGCTGAAGGCGCCGACGTCGGCGCCTGTCGCCGAGATCCGCAATGCGATGAACGCTGCCCATGCCGAGCAGGTGAAGCAGGCCGCGGCTCAGGGCGTGCAGGTGATCTGCTTCCAGGAGGTGTTCAACGCCCCCTACTTCTGCCCGGTGGCGGAACCGCGCTGGCTGGAGGCGGCGGAGCGGGTGCCCGAGGGACCGACCACCCAGTTGATGTGCCAGCTTGCTCGCCAGCACAGCATGGTGATCGTAGTGCCCCTCTACCGGCGCCACGACGATGGCCGAAAGACCAACACCGCCGTGGTGATCGACGCCGACGGCTCGGTCCTGGGAACCTATGAGAAGACCCACATCCCAACCATCGGCGCGCATCTGCACACGATGATTGGCAACGAGGACCGTGGCACCGAGCGCTTTTGGTTCGAGCCCGGCACCACGGGGTTCCCGGTGTTCCAGACCCGCTACCTCAAGCTCGGGGTCTACATCTGCTACGACCGCCACTTCCCGGAGGGGTGGCGTGCGCTGGGTCTGGCGGGGGCCGAGTATGTCGTAAACCCGTCTGCCACCTGGAAGGGTCTGAGCCAGCACCTCTGGACCTTGGAGCAGCCGGCTGCGGCGGTGGCGAACGGGTTCTTCGTTGGAGCGATCAACCGCGTCGGCGTCGAGGAGCCGTGGGCGATCGGGGAATTCTATGGGTCGAGCTACGTGGTCGATCCGCGGGGCAAGATACTGGCGCAGGGGCCGGACGATCGCGACGCGCTGATTGTGACGGACATCGATCTGGACGTCGCCCGCGAGGTGAAGGCGACGTGGAAGTTCGATGAGCATCGTCGCCCCGAAACCTACGGCGCGCTCACGCGCTGACCGACTGACCGCGAAGCCGCGCCTCGCTCTCGATCATCGTGGCGTAGATGGTCCCGAGCATCGCGAAGACGTCGACAATCCAGGCGGCCTGGTCGCCAACCCCACCCGGATCCGGCCAGTGGGCAATGCCGCCGTCCGGATCCCGGCACGCGGCCCAGAGCCGAACCACGTCATGCCAGGCAGGGGCGATCGTCAGCCTTGGGTTGTCGCCCTCCCACGGCTGGCCGGCGACCAGCCAGTCGGAGCCGTCTTCCGGCCTCAGCCCGCCGTCGAAGGCGCCGGGATCCCGGGCGACGGCAAGGGCCCCACGGAGTTTCCCTCCGCACTCCGGTCCAGCGACACCAGCAGGAACGCCCGCCAGCCCACCGCCGCGATCTCGCTCGCCGGCATGACGTCGAGCAGCACCTCCGGCACCAGGCCCTTGTCGCGCTGGAACGGCGGCAGACCCGGACCTTCCCAGCCGCGCAGGGCATGGCGGCACGCGACCCACGGCGCCATCCCGGTCCAGCGCTCGCCGGCCACGCGCAGTTCCGCATAGACGGGCACGTCCATGCAGGCGGTGATGATCACGGCCAGTCGCGCCTGCGCCTCCGCCAGATTGGTCTTGAGCGCCGCGTCGTCCGGTGCGGCATCCACCGCCTCGCGCGCGGCATCGGCTTCGTCGACCACGGCCAAGGCTTGGTCGAGGTTGGCGGGCGCGATCTCGCGCAGCGCGGTGCGCAGGCCGTTGCTGACGTCCTGCGGCGACGGGCGCATGCCGGCCTCGCGCGCGAGTGCCGTGCGGAAGGCAATGCGCTCGCGATAGGTCAACGGTGCCAGCCGGTAGGTCCGGGGGCTGCCAGGCGGGGTGAAGGCCACGAGGTCGTGCGCCGAGAACACCGGCGGGGCGGTCATGCCATCCATGATGAGGCTCCTGGTGGGAAGGTTCAGAACTGGGCGAGGTAGAAGGCGCTGTCGGCGCCATCGGCCTGGAAGCTGACGCCGTGCTGGCCGAGGCCGTCCCGCGCTCCGGGGTCCATGCCGATCGCCTTGGCGTTCGGCACGATGGCCACGAAGCGGTTGCCGGCGGTGCTGCCGATGATCGCCATCAGCGACATCGGCGTGCCGGCCCGGAAGGCGTTGAACAGCGCCACCGAGTTGGTGGTGTTCATGTAGGGATCGAGGTTCCCCGCCACGTCGCGCTCGATTGGCAGCGCCGCGCCATAGCCCTCGGCACTCTCCGGGTCGTCCGGCAGGATGACGTTGACGCCCGCGTTGATGGTCAGCGTGCGGACCTGGGCCAGCGCCTTGTTGAGCTGGCACTTGCCGCCGACAAAGCGCGGGGGCGTCGGCCGCAGCACCGCGGCGGCACCTGCCGGCACGGCAGTGGCGGATTTGCTGGCGAACTGGGCGCGCATCTCGAAGCTGACGAAGCCGATGCCGCCGGTGGTGAGCTCCAGGGTGGGTGTGCCCAACGCCCCGGTGAAGGTCCACAGCAGGCCGTCGGCATAGAAATAGATCGTCGCGGTCTTGTAGACGCTCTCGTCTGAGGTCGGGCTGTAGAGCACGTTCACCGGGATCTGCAGCAAGCTGCCCGTGGTGTAGGCCGTGCCCGCGGTATCGCCGGTGGTGATCACCCGCGCCGCGGTGTAGTCGACGATCCCGGTGGTGCCGGCGGCAATGCCGGTGACGATGAGCGGCATGCCGCGATATTGCTGGGCGGTGGTGCCGAATGGCGTGGCGGCAGTGACCGTGGTGGTGGTGCCGGCGGTGGCGGCGGTCGGGGCGCCGATGGCGGCAGCGGTGACCAGTTCGGCGAAGGTGCTGCAGCGCATGAGCTTGCCGAAATCCGGCGCCGTGCCAGCGGTGCCGGAGCCGCGCAGCGGCATGCGCAGGCGCAGCCGCGGCTTGAGGCCGCCAACGACGGACGATGCCTTGTCGAGCGAGCCAGTCAGCTCGGGCAGCTCAATGATGGTGGGGTCGAACTGGACCTCCATCTCCGAGGCGATCCAGTCCGCGGCCGCGGGCGTGCCGCCGATGGCGTCGGTGCCGGGCACCGTCTCGATCTTGGCCGCGACGGCGGCGAACTTCATGCGCACGAGGTTCGTACTCATGGGCGGGGCCTTTCAGATTGTGCGGGGAGCCGCAGGTCAGGGCAGGTAGGGCGCACCCAGCGGCGCGATAGCCAGCATCGAGAAGCGGGCCAGGAGTTCACCGGCCGGCTTGGCGCTCTCGTCGGTGTCGTAGAGCCGGAACTCGGCGCCCTGTTCGGTGGCCTCGCCGAGCCCGTCGACGGTGGGCGTCCAACCGGCGAGGGCAGCCACCACCAGGGCGTGCAGATCCGAAAGCCCCTGCTCGACACCCAGGTCAGTGGTGTCCCGGACATAGCCGGCGACCACGAAGCCCATCGTGTAGTGGGTGCTACCGGGCTCCGCCGTTTCGTCCGCTTCCCAGTCGGTGCCGGTCAGCACCAGGCGGGGCAAAGGCTCCTTGTCGGTGTCCACTGGGGCACGGCGCGCACGTTCCAGCACGACGCCAGGCAGTTCGGAGGTGAGGCGGCCGGCGATCGCGGCCAGTGCCGCCTCGCGGATCGGTGTCGGCATGGTCAGGCCTCCGCCAGGATGAGGCGCCAGGACAGGCCGAGCGGATCACGCTCGGCATCGTCAACGCGGTGCACGGTGCCATTGAGCAGCACCTCGTCGCCGCGCTGCGGCTCCAGTGGCGTGATATCGCCGGCGACGATGGTGGCGGCCAGGCTGCCTGCCCGGGTGCCCAGGCCGCCCAGCCCGCCCATGGCGTCGGCCGGTTGAGACAGCACGACACGGGCCGGAGCCCAGGAACCGGGCGGCCGGCGGAAATCAGCTGGGGTGCCGATGTTCGTGTCGGCATGCACGGCGGCCAGTGCTGCGGCGAAGGCCGACATCAGCCGGTCCCCGCCGGATAGGCGTCGCGGTTGAGCTCGAAGTGCGGGCCATCGCGGAAGCGCGGCCAGTCACCACCCCAGACCAGGGCAACTCCGCGGGCTTGGGCAGCATCCTTCATCGCCTTGGCCATCGGGTAGAACAGGGGCCAATCCCAACGGACCTCGCCGTCCACTGTCGGCGCGAGGTCGACGGCGTGGCCGGTCAGGTGCCGGCTATCCATGGTGCGGCTGGCACCGGACTTTATCAGCTGGGCCTGGCGCTCACGGGTGCGCACGCCCTCCACCACGATGAACGGAACCTGCTGGCGGGCTGCCTCGACCACCGCCACCAGATCGGGATGCACGCCCGCGAGGCGTGCCTTGTCCCGCGACGTCATCATGCGCTGGCCCCCCGGTCGCGGATCAGGATGCCGAGTAGGCCTGCGATGCCGGTGCCGACCAGGGTGATGTTCTGCGTGAGGCCGGGATCGAGGTGCAGGCCGAGGGCAGTGAGAATGCCCGTGAGCGCACCATAAGTGCTGGCCTCGCGGAAGCGGGCGATCAGATAGGCCATGATGTGTCTCCTGAGGGAGAGGGCGGCGTCAGGTGCCCGCCGGGGTGGAGCCGGATAGGCGCACCCGCACCGTGGTGTCGGCGGAGGCCGCGGCCGCGACGGCATGTCCGATGGCGGTGTTGGCAGTCGCCGTGGTGGTGACCCGCCTGTTGGTGTTGTCCCAGAAGACCCGGGCACCAACGGCGATCACCAGCGGCGCTTCCTTGGTGATGTCGAACACGCCGTTCACCGCCACCTCGGCGGAGGCACCGGAGAGCGCATCGACGGCAACGACACCGAACAGGGCACCGACCAGCACACCCTGGCCGGAGGTGCGGTCATAGGGCATGGGCAGAAGGACCGAGAGGCCCGGCTGAACGAAGGTCTTCATGCTGTGGAGCTCCAGAAACGCGACGGGCGACCCGAAGGCCGCCCGTCCGCGAGACGATGAGGATGGAGAGGAGGATCAGCCGGACCTGGCCGGCGCAGGCTCAGGTGCCGGGGTTGAACCAGGCGCCACGCCAGTCGATGGCCCCCACGCCGAAGTCGAAGATCACCGACACCTCGACGCCGTCGACACCCGAAACCGGGCCTGTGGTGACCTGCGGCCCCTCGGCGCCGTTGAGGTAGCCGTAGACGTAGACCGGGGCCGACACCGCATCGGAGAACAGATACCAGCGGTTGGCCGGGATCAACGGCTCGACCAGCGGCTGGATGAATCCGGCGTAAATGTTGGCGTTGCTGGTCTGCGCCGCCTGCACCGACACGGTCAGCTGACGCGCCGCCAGTTCCTGGTTTGGCCCCACCACCAGCTGCATGCTGGAGCCAACCGAGATCGGCAGGCCGTCCAGTGTCTTCTGCTTCATCACCGCCGCCCGGCCGGCGGCCAGGTTGGTCAGGTCCAGCGCGGTGCCGGAGGCGGCCTTGTTGGCGCGAGCAGCACCGGTGGCGAACACGGCGGTGGCGCCGGTTGTCAGGGTCGGTCCATCGCCATTGGCGCCGTTGAGCAGGCCGTAGGCGGTGACATTCTCGAAGTCGGCGACGCGTCGGCCAATCATGGCGGCGAAGTCGGTGAAGGCACCGAGGTCGTCGTTGACCAGCATCGGCCGGGTGACGCGGATGCGCCGGGCAAAGGTGGTGAGCGCCACCAGTTCCTGGCTCTCGGACATGGTGCCGGCCTGGATCTCACCGCTCTCGGAGAGCGGCACCAGGTTGGGGAAGTCGCCGACGCGCAGGTGGCGGTGCGGCTTGAAGTCGCGGAAGTCGCGCCGCAGGAAGATCTGGCGGTAGGTGGGGTTGGCGGGCGCATAGGCGGCCAGCAGCATCTTGTTCGCCGCCGCCGAGAGCAGCAGCGGGAAGTCGCTGGTGGTCTGGAAGGCACGTTCGGCCAGCTTGGCGGTATCGCGCGGGATGTTGCGCTCGCCGCGGGCGCGCATCAGTTCGGCCACCATCTCCGAGGGACGCCAGCCGAGGAACTCGGCATGCCGGCCGGATGCCGGCGCCTGGTAGCCGGGCATGGCACGTACGGCCAGCGCCTCGGCCATGGCATCGCGCATCACCTCAGGGTCCTGCGACGCCGGACCGGCCGCCGGATTGGCCGGCAGCGTCGGTGCCGCGGCACGGCCGCGCTGCGAGAAGGCGTCCCACAGGCGGCCGCGCAGCACATCGGCGGAGACTCGCTCGCGGACGGCGGCCTGGCGCTGGGCGTCGATCTGGTCGTCGGGCAGCAGGCCGCGGGCGGCGGCGA